>NZ_OY762656.1:1389796-1737245 GCF_963666255.1 uncultured Propionivibrio sp.
GATACCTCGATCGGCAAGCTCTTTGTCGGCGGTCTCGGGCCGGGCATTCTGCTGACCCTGCTGTTGATGGTCGTCGTCGATATTCTCGCTCGTCGGCGTGGCTACAAGCCGACACGCGAGCGCATGGCTAGCCTCGGTGAAATTGGTAAGGCTTCTTTCGGAGCCATCTGGGGGTTGATGCTGATGGTGCTGATCCTGGGTGGTATCCGCTACGGAATCTTCACGCCGACCGAGGCCGGGGCAGTGACCTGTATTTACGCGCTGATCGTCGGCATCGCCTACCGCGAAACGACCTGGAAGGACGTCAAGGTGGCGCTCGCCGAATCGGCTCGGGCCAATGGCGCCATCATGCTGATCCTGATGTCCTCGGCCGGCTTTGCCTGGGTCCTGACCTGGGAGGGCGTGGCAGCCAATGTGACCGAGATGCTGATGGGGGTGACGACGAGTCCGGTCGTCTTCCTGCTGATCGTCAACGTCTTGCTCGTGATCGTCGGAATGTTTATCGACGGCAATGCAGCGATCATCGTTCTGACGCCGTTGTTCATGCCGACGGTGCATGCCATGGGGATTGATCCGATTCACTTCGGGATCATGATGATCTTCAATCTGTCGATCGGCGCCATTACGCCGCCTTTCGGCACGACGATGCATCTCACCTGCAAGCTGACCGGCGTCAAGCTCGATCAGTTCCTCAAGGAGATCGTACCCTTCTATGGCGCATTGTATCTGACGCTGCTTATCACCACGTTCTACCCGCCGCTCTCGCTGGTGCTGGCGAACTGGGTGCCAATGTGATCCGCAAACCAAGCGGATCAATGGCCGATATTTTTGAAGAGGAGATTGGAATGGAGAAGATGATAGGGTTGGTGAAATCGGCTGCCGGGCAGGGCAACATGGACTTGCGTGTTCTGCCGGTTCCGGAGCCTGCTGCAAGACAAGTGCAAATCGAAGTGGTTGCCACCGGAATCTGCGGGTCCGACCTGCACATTTACCACTCGGACATCAATTTGGCAATGAACCTCCCGGTCGTGACTGGCCACGAGTTTTCAGGCGTGGTCACCAAGGTCGGGGAAGGCGTTTCCAAGGTCAACATTGGTGACCGGGTTTCGGGCATCACCTCGTTCGAGACCTGCGGCGAATGCATCAACTGCAAGACGGGAAAAACCAATATTTGCCAGCACAAGAAACTCATCGGTTACTGGTACGACGGCGCCTTCGCCAACTATATTGTCATTCCCGAGGGCAATGTCCAGAAACTGCCGGACAACGTTTCCTTCTATGAAGGCGCAGTGTTGGAACCGTTGTGCTGCGCGATCGAGGCCGTCATCGAGCTGACCCGTGTCAAGCCGGAAGATATCGTGCTGGTCACGGGGCCTGGGTTGATCGGGCAGCTGACGGCGCAGTTGGCGCAGCTCTGCGGCGGCCGCGTCATCCTGGCAGGAACCAAGAACGACAAGGCGCGGCTGGCCAAGGCGGTCGAGCAGGGCATTCACTACACGATCGATCTCGATGCCACCGATCTTGAAGAAGTCGTGATGACGATGACGCACGGTCAAGGAGCGGATATTGTCTTCGAATGTTCCGGCGCCGGGGCCGCGGCGAGAACCGGCCTCAAACTGCTGAGAAAAGGCGGGCAATACACGCAAGTCGGCTTGTTTGGCAAACCGATCGAAATCGATTTCGAGCAGATCGCTTACAAGGAGGCCAAAGTGACCGGGTCGCTCGGGCAGAACTGGCAAAACTGGAATCTTGCCATCAAGCTGCTCGCGCACAAGCGTATCCACCTGCAGGCGCTTGTTTCTGACATTTTGCCGCTCGATCGTTGGCAGGAAGGGTTCCAGAAATTCAAGGATGGTTCCGGTATGAAGATCCTGCTTGAGCCGGTGTCCTATGTGGAGCCGCAGCGCTGAAATACGAGTTCTCCGGGGTGCCGCCTGCGTGTGGGCGTCCCGGATGTGTTTCTTCGCAGCATGCGGGCCGGCGAGGCGCCGGCATCGATCATGGCATTTGGCATCGCGTCATTCCGGTCCGGAAGCTTGCATCGTTGCGCATCAGGCGCCGCGGCTCATGGCAAGCGAATGACAAACGCCTGACTTCGGAAAGTCCTCGCGTATCGGCCGGAAATCCCGCCGGTTCTCAGGCAAAATCATGACAAACTGGATTCTGCGGTCTGTCATTGCTTACTTGCCAACGAAAGCGCGCTCATGAAGGAAATCGTCGTCATAGCCCCGTACGCCGCGATGGTGGATGTTACGGCCCGCGTCATTGAAACCCACGGACATACCTCGGTGAGCCTCATCGAGGCCAATATGGACAACGCCGTTGCGAAAGCACACGAGGCGATCCAGCAAGGAGGTAAGGTCATCATTTCGCGGGGCGGCCTGTTTGACCTGATCAAAGCCAACGTCCCGGTCCCGGTGGTCGGGGTCAAAGTCACCGCATTCGATCTCATCGAGAGCTTCAGCGCACTGCCGCCGGCCGATCTTGAGGAAACCATCGGCGTCATCGGGTTCAAGAATGTCATTGCCGGGGCCGAAAAAATCGCGAAAGCGATGCGCCTCAGCATCTCGCATGTCGAATTGCGGCACAAGGACGAAATCGAACTCGAAGTCCTCCGGCAGATCGGCAGCGGCATTCGGGTGTTTCTTGGCGATGGCGATGTCGGCTCGGTGGTCAAGCGAAATGACTGCACATTTTCCCTGGTGCATTCCGGTAGCGAGGCCGTGCAGGACGCCATCATCCAGGCGAAGGAAATCCTGAACGCGTTGAAGCAGCAGAAGGAAAAGGCGCAGCAATTTGCCACCATCATCGATTTTGTCCATGACGGAATCATCGCTGTCGATGCCAGCGGGGTGATTACGGTCTTTAACAGCGCGTCCGAGAAGCTTACGCACTTCAGCAAACAGGAAGCGATCGGAAGGAAGATCACCGAGGTCGTTCCCGAGGTCAGGTTGCTCAATGTGCTGGAAACCGTTCGTCCTGAGATCGGCGATATCCAGCAACTGGAAAACGACACAGTGGTCGCCACCAATCGGGTGCCCGTGATTGTCGATGGTGAGGTGCTCGGCGCCGTGGCGACGTATCAGGACATCACCGAGGTCCAGAAACTCGAACAGAAAATTCGCATCAAACTTTCGCAAAAGGGCTTCATGGCGCAGTACAGGCTGAGTGACATAATTCATGCTAGCAGCATCATGGCGACCTGTATCCGAACGGCTGAGAAATTTTCCCACTACGACACATCGGTGCTGATTACCGGGCCATCGGGCGCCGGCAAGGAGCTTTTCGCGCAGGGTATTCATAACAACAGCAAAAGAAAGAATTCGCCCTTTGTCGCCATCAACTGCGCCGCCCTGCCCGAGACGCTGATCGAAAGCGAGCTCTTCGGCTATGTCGAAGGCTCCTTCACCGGGGCAACGAAGAAAGGCAAGCCAGGATTGTTCGAGATGGCGCATGGCGGAACGATTTTTCTCGACGAGATCAGCGAGTTGCCATTGCTCCTCCAGGGCCGTCTCCTGCGCGTCCTGCAGGAAAAGGAGGTCATGCGCATCGGTGACAACAAGATGATTCCGGTCGATGTCAGAATTATTTGTGCTTCGAATCGCAGCCTGATCAATCTCGTCAATCAGAAGCAGTTCCGCAGCGATCTCTATTTCCGCATCTCGACGCTGCGATTGAAGATTCCACCGCTGAGCCAGCGCGCCGACGACATCGAGTTGTTGAGCAGTTACTTCTTGAAGGTCTACAGCAGCAAGTACAAGAAGGGGGCGCTGGCGATCAGCAGCGAGGCGCTCTCTTACCTGAAAGCGTATGTCTTCAAGGGGAACGTGCGTGAACTCCAGGGAATGATCGAGCGCGCCGTGGTGATCTCCGAGTCGCCGACGATCGAGATAGATGATTTCGACGCATCGAGCTATTCCGATGACTATGACATGATGGATGCGGATGATGGCGTTCATTTTCTACCCGAAGGCCATACCCTGAAAGACATCGAATCGGAATATATCGAATACGTCTATCGACGGGCGAACGGTTCCGTCAAGGATGCCAGCGAGATACTGGGTATAGGCCGCTCGACGCTGTGGCGGCACATCAAGGAAAAGAATATTCGCCCTGTTTGGTGAGGCTCGACGTCGGCCGTTCCTCCGGAATTCCGGGGGCGGCCGCTTCCCGGCTTTCTTCCGGTCCAATACATCGCTCGGTTTGAAGGGCGTATCGCCCGATCTTTCCACGAGATTTCTGTGTCATTTTGAAACGGCGTACGCGCTGGGCAGTCCCCATTAGCGTCAATTTGTCACGTCAATACAATGTGTTATTGATATGCAATGGGGCTGGTCCGGTTGTTGCTGATATGGCGTCGAAATCGACTCTCCGCGGCCGCAGGCCGGCTTCAGGCGTATTGGCGCGGCAGGGTGATTCTTCCGGGGCGCCGGATTTTTCGCGCGTCGATCGTCTACTGATTGAGAAGGAATGTTAGATGGGCCTGAGCAAAGAAGACAAGGAACAACTGGAGCAGCGGTGCGCGAAATTCCGTCGCGACCTGATCAAGCTCCTGTACGGCATCCAGACCGGGCACCCGGGCGGATCGCTGTCCTCGACAGAGATCATGACAACGTTGTACTTCGACAAGCTGCGCGTCGACCCGAAGAATCCGAAGGATCCGGATCGCGACCGCTTCATCCTCGGCAAGGGCCACGCTGCGCCGATGCTGTACATGATTCTCGCCGCCCGCGGCTTTTTCCCGCAGGACGACCTCGTCACACTGCGCCAACTCGACAGCCACCTGCAAGGTCATCCCTGCGCGAAGAAGACCTGCGGCGTCGAGCTCTCGACCGGACCGCTCGGCCTCGGTCTGCCCGCTGGCCTTGGCATGGCCATGGCGGCGAGGCTCGACGGACGCGATTACCGCACCGTCGTATTGATGGGCGATGGCGAACTGCAGGAAGGCATCGTCTGGGAAGCCGCGATGTCGGCATCCAAGTTCGCCGCCGACAACCTGCTGGTCATCGTCGATAACAACGGCGTGCAGCTCGACGGCACCGTCAGCGAGATCATGCCGATGGGCGACATCGGCGCCAAGTGGCGCTCGTTCGGCTGGAACGTCATCGAGATCGATGGCCACTGCGTCGAAGCGATCGCCGACGCCGTCGACCTGGCGGCTACCGTCAAGGGCGTACCGACGGTGATCGTCGCCAGGACCGTCAAGGGCAAGGGCGTCTCCTTCATGGAAGGCAAGAGCGCCTGGCACGGCAAGCCGATCGGCAAGGATGAATATGTAAATGCGATGAAGGAACTGGGGGTGACGGCATGAGCGCAAGCATGACAATGGCAACAACCAAGAGAGCCATCCGCGACGTCTATGGCGAGACGCTCGCGCAACTCGGGCGCGAGAATCCAGACATCGTCGCGCTCGATGCCGACGTCGGCAGTTCGAGCAAGAGCATCATCTTCGGCAAGGAATTCCCGCAACGCTACTACAACGTCGGCGTCGCCGAAGCCAACATGGTCGCCATGGCCGCTGGCCTCGCCACCGCCGGCAAGATTCCCTTCGCCAACACCTTCGCCGCCTTCATGGTCTTGCGCGCCGCCGACCCGGTACGCAGCCTGATCGCCTACACCGGCCTCAACGTCAAACTCGCCGGCACCTACGCCGGACTCTCCGACTCGTATGACGGCGCCAGTCACCACGCCATTGCCGACATCGCCTTCATGCGCGCGCTGCCGAACATGACGGTGGTCTCGGTCTCCGACCCGGTCGAGGCCGAACTCGCCACGCGCGCGGTCGCTGCCCACAAGGGCCCGGTCTATCTGCGTCTGAGCCGCGCCGAAGTGCCGGTGATCCTCGACAAGGCACGCTACAACTTCGAAATCGGCAAGGGCGTCACGCTCGTCGAAGGCGGCGACCTGACCATCGTCGCCACCGGCTACATGCTGGTCAAGGCGCTCGAAGCCGCCGAGATTCTGGCCAAGCGCGGCATCAAGGCGCGTGTCGTCAATATCCACACGATCAAGCCGATCGACGTCGGCTTGTTGCTCCAGTGCGCACGTGAGACCGGCGCCATTGTCACGGCAGAGGAGCACAACGTCTACGGCGGCCTCGGCAGCGCCGTCGCCGAGGTGCTGAGCCGGCAATGTCCGGTACCGATGGAATTCGTCGGCATCGAGGACACCTTTACCGAATCGGGCGATTACGAGAAGCTCCTGCTGAAATACGGGCTCTCTGCGTCTCGCATTGCTGCGCGCGCAGAAGTTGTCCTACAACGAAAAGCCTGAGACGACGGCACCAAAAAACAATTCGGCCAGTTGGGCCTCATTATTTTGCGAGTCACCCCTTCGCGGAGATACGAATGCCAAAATTTGCAGCCAATTTGAGCATGCTGTTCAACGAAATTCCGTTCATGGACCGTTTTGACGCCGCAGCGGCAGCCGGCTTCAAGGGCGTGGAATTCATGTTTCCCTACACTTTCGATGCAGAAAAAATTGCCGAAAAACTTTCGGCAAACAAGCTAGCGATGGTGTTACACAATCTACCCGCTGGCAACTGGGACGCCGGCGATAGAGGACTTGCCTGCGACCCGACTCGGATCGGCGAATTTCAGGACAGCGTTGGCACAGCCATCGCTGTTGCCAAGACACTCGGTGCGAAACAACTCAACTGCATGGCGGGGAAAACACCACTCGGCATTGACGCTGATACCGTTCGTGCAACGTTTGTCACCAATCTCAAATTCGCCGCAAGCCAGCTCAAGAACGAAGGCATCCGGTTAGTCACAGAACCGATCAATTACCGCGACATGCCTGGCTATTACCTGAACTTTAGTCGCCAGGCGTTGGACATCATTCGCGAGACCGGTTCCGACAATCTATTCCTGCAGTATGACATCTACCATATGCAGCGCATGGAAGGCGAGCTCGCAGGTACGCTCCAGGCCAATTTGCCGATGATCAAACATCTGCAACTGGCCGACAATCCTGGGCGTTTGGAACCTGGAACAGGGGAAATTAACTACCGCCACCTGTTTCGCCTCATCGACGACGTTGGCTACGATGGATGGATTGGCTGCGAGTACAAACCGAAGACGACAACGCTGGAAGGACTCGGTTGGATCAAATCACACGGTTTTTAATCCGCGCACTTTTCATACAAGGATGGAAACAGACATGAAAACAATTGGATTTATCGGACTGGGCATCATGGGACGCCCGATGGCGAAGAACCTGATCAAGGCGGGCTACTCGCTCATCGTCTATGACAAGTTCGCCCCCACCGACGACCTCGTCGCGCTCGGCGCCACCGCCGCGCCGTCGAACAAGGCCGTCGCCGCTCAAAGCGACGTGATCATCACGATGCTGCCGAACTCGCCGCACGTCAAAGACGCCGTCATGGGCGCCGACGGCGTGCTCGACGGCGCCAAGCCCGGCACGATCCTCGTCGACATGAGTTCGATCGCCCCGGCGGCCTCGCAGGAAATCTGCGCAGCCTGCCAGGCCAAGGGCGTCGTCATGATCGACGCGCCGGTCTCCGGCGGCGAACCGAAGGCGATCGACGGGACGCTGGCGATCATGGTCGGCGGCGACGCTGCCGCTTTTGAAACGGTCAAGCCGCTGCTCGACAAGATGGGCGCATCGGTCGTGCGCGTCGGCAACATCGGTGCCGGCAACGTCACCAAGCTTGCCAACCAGATCGTCGTCGCCCTCAACATTGCCGCAGTCTCCGAAGCCTTCGTGCTGGCGACCAAGGCCGGCGTCAATCCCGAAGCCGTCTTCAACGCCATCAAAGGTGGCCTCGCCGGCTCAACGGTGATGAACGCCAAGGTGCCGATGATGCTCGACGGCAACTTCAAGCCCGGCTTCCGCATCGAATTGCACATCAAGGATCTGCAGAACGCCCTCGACACGGCCCACGCGCTCAACGTCGCGACGCCGCTGACGGCCAACGTCATGGAAACGCTGCAAGCCCTCAAGTGCGACGACATGGGCGCCTGCGACCACAGCGCCATCGTCCGTTTCTACGAGAAGCTCGCTAAGGTCGAAGTACGAAAATAGGAAGCACCGTCACTGCTAACAGAGGGGGCGACTAACCCCCTTCTATAAATCATGAGTAACAGGAACTCCTGCCGACACAATAAATGCAGCAACACTCTCTATGTCGCTGATATTGATCACATCATCTCCTTTTGTCGAAAAAAGCTCGGAGCTACCCCCTTTAGTTGGAGGATGCCATTTTCTTCGGTACGGCAGTTGTCTTGGCCTAACGCAAGCGAGTGATGCAACAAATTACACACATCAACTAAAAGATCAGTTGGGTAGGGCTATTGAATAGCCGCTGACCGGTACATTGCTGACTGATCTTGGGCGGAGTGCCGAGGTCGGCTTTGGCCGAGGCCCGGTCGTCGGCAAGACCGGCCATTGTGGTTTGATGCCAAACTCGTCGGCTTTGCTGAGTTTATCGAATTTTGGCCGCCTTCTTGCTTCAGAAGGCGGCTTCTCAGTGCCGCCCTCGAGTCTATCGACTCAATCCGGAGACATACCAAGTATAAGCCTAATGCTTGTTCAGTTTCTGCTCCGGCCATTCAAGAAGCGGTAACTTCTCCGAAAGCAGGAAATCCTTCAGTTACCACTGCAACAGCCGTCGGCCCACAGATGCGCCAAAAATCGCCGGAATCAGAATGCCCAGGGAATACCATAGCCCAATAAACGGCGCAGACGATTCAGGACAGTGAAGACAGTACACCAGCGCGGCCGTTGCTCCGGAGAGAAGACCGGCAGAGAAGCCAGCCTGACGAAGGTTTGTCGGAGCCAGCCCTTTCATTGCCCAGATGACAGCAACGAAGACGGGAATGGACAGCGTCGCAATCAGGAACGGGCAGACACTCCAGGTTTTTCCAAGCAGCAAATCCATGCGCTGATCAGCATCCGCTGTGATCAGCGCAAAAACCGCCAGACACCACATGACAAGAACGGGGAGTCCAATAAAGGCGGGTACGCTATTAACCCGCGCACCTGGCCGCGAAAAACGAATCGAGGCAAAGGCCCCGGCCAAAAGCAAAGCGCCGACGAATCCGAGTTTTATCCAGAACATCATCGATAGTGCCGCTTCCGCCAGATCGGCCCGCACCTGCAACAGCGACAGCATCATCATCCCGGCGCCGGCCATCCCGGCAGCAATCGCTTTGGCATAACGGCGCTCGGCCAAGTGCGGCTCCACTGCTTCAATGCCAGTTGCCAGCAGGCCGATCAACTCATCCGTTTTCATCTCTCACCTCTGATCTTTGCCGCCAGATACTTTAAACCGCGATGCACGCCAACCTTGATCGCCGATTCCGACATTCCGGTCAGTTTCGCGGTTTCTGTCACCGACAATCCTTCAAGTTTGACGTGAACGATCGGAAGCCGCTGTTTGTCGGGCAGTTCGTCGAGCAGCCTATTTAGGTCGCGATGCGCTTCTGCCGCATCCGCATCGGCGGACGCAAAGAACGCCGATTCTTCGTCCAGCGGCTCGGTCAGCAGGTCCTTGGCTGCGCGGCGGCGCAACAGATCAACGAGCTTATATCGGGCGATGGCCTGCACCCAAGACGATACGGGCTGTCCCGGATCGTAGGTATGGCGCTGGTTATGCACCGCCAGAAGCGATTCCTGCACAAGATCCTCCACGTCGTCCGGCAAACTTGCAAGGCGCTTCCGCAGGAAACTCCGCAGGTGAGCGCTCAACTCCTTCAGAAACGACCGATAGGCGACGGCATCGCCGGAAAGCCCGCCGAGCAGCAGACTCCTGAGACGTTGCTCCTTCGCCAATAAACCGTCTTTACCATTCATTCGCAGATTCAGCGCCTTTGGTTACAGCGGATTGAAAAAACAACCTTCTCGCCAGGGAAATATTTTTTCCGAACGTGTAACCGAACGTCACTTCCCGGCGAACTACCTTGCAGAGTGTCCGGAAATGCGGACGCGAGGCCAATATGCCGGAGTGTACATTGTGAGCGACGAAAGAACGAGTTCGATTCATCCGTTGTGGCTACGCCTGACCCACTGGATCAACGTCGCGGCGGCGAGCATCCTTGTCATGAGTGGATGGCGCATTTACAACGCGGCCCCGTTCTACGATTTTGTCATCCCCAGGGACATCACGCTGGGGGGCTGGCTGGGTGGCGCGCTGCAATGGCATTTTGCCGCGATGTGGCTGCTGGCGGTTAACGGATTGATTTATCTGGCCTGCAATATCATCACCGGCCGACTGCTGAGTAAATTCCTTCCTTTGTCGCCACGCGCCTTCCTTGACGATGTGCGGGCCGCGTTGAAGGGGCGTCTGGAGCACACCGACCTCTCGCATTACAACACGGTACAGCGCGTGGCCTATCTCTTCGTAGTTGCCGATACGGCGATGCTGGTGCTGTCCGGTCTGGTGCTGTGGAAGTCGGTACAGTTTCCGCTACTGCGCGAACTGCTCGGTGGCTACGAAACGGCGCGACGAGTCCATTTCATCGCCATGTCCGCGCTGGTCGCCTTCGTCGGGGTCCATCTCGTCATGGTGGCCCTAGTGCCCCGGACCTTAATCATGATGATTCGCGGGCGCTAAGGACCATTGCCATGAACAACACCGAACATTCGCACTGGCTGATCAGGAACGCCGACACAGTCCTCCGGGCCGCGCGTCGGGAAGTGGGTCGCGTTGTCGAACAACCGGCACGCCGCGCCTTTCTGCAGCGCTCGCTGACCTTGGGCGGACTCTCGTTGCTCAGCGGCTGCGCCTTGACTGACGAGGACAGCATCGATAGCGCGCTGGCGAAAATATCGCGCTTCAACGACAAGGCGCAGGCCTGGCTGTTCGATCCCAACCGCTTGGCGCCAACCTATCCGGAGTCGATGATTACCAGGCCATTTCCGTTCAACGCGTTCTACGCCGAGAGCGATATTCCGGCCGTCGACGAATCGGCCTATCGCCTGGAAGTTACCGGCCTCGTGGCTGACAGAAAGACGTGGTCATTGGCCGAACTGCGTTCCATGCCGCAGACCGACCAGGTAACGCGGCACATCTGTGTCGAGGGCTGGAGCGCGATTGGCAAATGGGGCGGCATACCGTTCGCCAGTTTTCTGCGACGGGTCGGTGCGGATACGAGCGCGCGCTACGTCGGCTTCAAGTGCGCCGACGATTACTACACCAGCATCGACATGACGACGGCGTTGCATCCGCAAACGTTGCTGACCTTGACCTACGACGGCCATCCGCTGCCGCCGCGCTATGGATTCCCGATGAAGCTGCGCATGCCGACCAAGCTCGGCTACAAAAATCCGAAACACATCCAGGCCATTTTTGTGACGAATACCTACCCCGGAGGCTATTGGGAAGATCAGGGGTACAACTGGTTCGGAGGCAGTTGAGCATTTCCGCTTAGCCGCCCTGAAGTCCCGGCAAACCTGCCATTAATGTTACCCAAGGAGTTTGAACCATGAAAACCAAGACCATCGCCGCTACTGTCCTTTCCATGTGCCTGACGCTCGCCGTAGGTTCCGCGTTTGCCGCAGACGACATGAAAAAGGACACCATGGGCAAAGAGAGCATGGCCAAGGAAACGATGGCCAAAGACGGCATGAAGAAGGACTCGATGGCCAAGGACAGCATGAAGAAGGACTCGATGGCCAAGGACGGCATGAAGAAAGACTCGATGGGCAAGGACGAAATGAAGAAATAGGCACGCCAGGCGGTTTGCGGGCAGGCGGGCTTTGAGCGCCTGCCTGGCCCGGAGACCTGCCCAAGCCGACAATGCATCAAACCACTCTCAGGATGACATCATGACTGCCAGAATTTTTGCGATTGCACTGTTGTTGACAGCCAGCCCCGCCACCTTCGCGCTCGACTTCAAGCCCTACACGGCCGAGGCGTTGAATGCCGAGCAGCAGGCTGGAAAGCCCGTCCCCCTGCACTTTTACGCCAACTGGTGCCCGACCTGTCGGGCGCAGGAAAAAATACTCCAGCAATGGAAAGGCGACGCCAGTGTTCCCGGCACCCTGCTCGTGGTTAATTACGACCATGAAAAGGAACTCAAGAAACAACTCGGGGTTCGCACCCAATCGACGCTGATCATCTACCAAGGCACGGCCGAGAAAGCCCGCCTGGCGGGTGAAACCGACGCGTACAAACTGCGCGCTGCATTGCTGTCGGCCCACTGAACATGGCTGCGCTTTCCCTTGGCCACGTTGGCCTCAGCCTGGCGGCAGGCAGCCTGACAACGCTCTCGCCCTGCGTGTTTCCGATGCTGCCGCTGGTACTGGGCGGGGCGATTCAGGGCAACCGCCTGGCGCCTGTGGTCATGGGTTCGGGGATGGCGATTTCGTTTGCCCTGATCGGCATGCTCGTCGGCGCCCTGGGACCGGCGCTGGGGATCGATTCGGACAACATACGCGTTTCTGGTGCCCTGCTGCTGGTCGCCTTTGGTCTCGTCATTCTGATTCCCGCACTCAACCGGCGCTTTTCCGAATGGATGCTGCCGATTGCCTCATCGGCCAACAACGCTTCATCGCGCCTGGACGGTGGCTCACTGGGTGGCGCATTTCTGCTGGGAGGGGTTCTGGGACTGGTCTGGAGCCCTTGTTCCGGCCCCTTGCTGGCTTCGGCGCTGACGCTGGTTGCCAGTGAAGGCGGCGCAGCGCGTGGCGCGCTCATCTTAGGTCTGTTCGGCATCGGTGCCGCGATGCCACTCGTCGCCGTGGCCTACGCTTCGCGTCGCGGCTTCTCGCGTGCCCGTGGGTGGGTGCTGACGCGAATCGACGCGATCAAGAAGGGATTCGGCATCATCATTCTGCTGACCGGAATCGCCGTCCTGACCGGCGCAGACAAATGGATCGAGTCACGTGTGGTCGGTCGACTCCCGGATGCGTGGATCAACGCGACAACCCTGTTGTAATCATCATCGCCACATAAGGACATAGTCATCATGAGCAAGCAGACAGCCGCCGGGCGGGGGCGCCGTATCGACGTTTGCTCTGGAGGAATTCACGCTCCCGTCCGAGCTGCCGATGGTTCTGCCGTCCGATCTGGTACGCCGCCGACCCGACATTCAAGCAGCGGAAGCGCTTCTGCATGCAGCCAACGCGGAATACGGTGGTGCGTTGGGCGGGTTGTATCCACAGATAGCGAAGCATCTTTGCCGATATCCTCGCTGCATTCCAGCAGCAATTTTTCAGCCCATCGTTGCCCGATCAGCTTTCTCCACCAAGCGCTTTGGGTCGGTATGCCATCGTGTGGGTCATGACCTTTCCTTGCGAAATGTTCAACGCTTTCTTCGGCGGGTCCCGCGGCACCGGCAAGCACCGCAACGACCGGGACCACCGTGGATGTGCAGACTGTTCGCCAAGCCGCTTCGGCTATCAAGCTAGTAGTCGTTCTTCAACAAAACCCGGGAAGGCCCCAGCTTTTTCTTATCCATCACTTGCAGCTCTAAGGGAGATGCTTGGCTAATAGCAGCCAAGAGATTATTGAGCTGAGCCACGACGGGCAGGCCTCATACTGAAACCACAGGCCGGCAAGGAAGCCGATGATGATTGAGCGGGGGAAAAGGGGGGCTGAGTCCATGACTTTAGGCCAAGAGTTGAGAGCTTTCATTCTCAAGACGCTCGGATTCCATTACCACGCGTTAAACTGGCGATTTTCCGCGTTTTGTTCAGTTGTGTGCCGACAAAATTTGGGCTAGCCCGCTCCGCTGTGGAGGACAAAAGCGATCAAGCAGGGGGGAGGGCCGTAATCAACAAGTCGTTTCTTTCAAGAGCCGATCGGGTCAAGGTCAGTGACGGGCTCACATATTTCTCATTGATCCGCTTTAGTCGAATGATGTTCTCGTTATAAGCATCGATGCCGGAGGACGACACGAAGAGTGTCAAAGGGTTGCCGAAGAGTAGCTTGCCCGCTTGTTGCGGGGAAATCCCCAGCTCCTTCGCGACATACCGGCTTGGTTTCTTTCCTGGAATTCCTCGATGTCCAGTCGGAGATGTTCGCAACCACTCAATCAGACGGAAGCCAGCTTCATCGAGCGTTGTGCCCGGTGTCGTGTCGATTGAGACATCTGAACGAGTTGAAAGCGCTCCTGTTGTCCGTTTTTCAGAGTTACCACGCACGACTTTTGACTTCTTGGCAATCCCCGCCTTCAAAGCCAAGCGGCGCGCTTCTTCTGCTCTCGCCGCGCGCAGGGCTTTTTGCTCTTCAAAATAGGACGGGGTTTCGTCAACCAAGTCGTTCAGGTCGTACAGACCGGAATCGTCAACCTGGCGCGCCGGCTCTGGAGAACGTTGCTTTTCAAAGAGAGCGTTCCATGCTGTCTGCGCACGATGGAAAAAATGGAAACGGCCGGTCCAGTCGAAATCCCGGGCAAGTTCATACAGAGGCAGCTGACCAGGCAGATCGTGAAGTGTAAGGAAGCCTGCGTCTATCAGCTCATCGACTAAAACTAGCTGGTCGCGATCGGAGATTCCTGTTTCCACCTCGAGGTCAGATTCCCGCGGTAGATCTCTTGGTGTGCCGAAGCGAAGTTCCTGGATGAGCCGCAGCAAATACTGATCGAAATTCCGGAGCCCATCGTTGAGCCGGCTTTTGTCCGACTGCACAAAACGGCCATCGGTTAGGACCAGCCGGTTAACGGTCCCCTCTATGAACACGGAGCGCGGGTGATTCGCGCAATGCTGGATGAGCAGAAAATAGACCTCGCGAATGGTTGCAGACAGAGTCCGGCGGCGCACCTCAATGACAGCATCTCCTAAGGTGAAGCCGTTCGGCGCCAGGAGGTCCAAGGCTTGCTCAAGGGCCTTATCCAGCGAAGTGTAGTGCTGATCGTCTCGGCGCACGATGTCGTGTGCGACGGCCGCAAGGCTGAGCCTGTCCGCCGTGGGAAGCTCCCGGCGAGGCTCGACACGGATTAGCTTCGCACGCACCTTTCGTGTTGCTGGAGCTAGCGCGAATTTCTGTCGACGGCTAACGTTTCGTGATGCCTCGTCGTCAAGCCACGCTACGAAAGCATTTGTTTCGTCGACGATAGGAGCGGAAGTCTGTTGCCAAAGCCCGTTAAACCAGCGTTGCAGCTCGTTAACTTGCTCGCGGTCGTCCATGAATATCCCGAGTTCCGTCCGAGACAGAATTCCGGTATCGGTGAGGTTTGCCGACCCAAGCATCGCCGACGCGTCGCCGATCACCGCCTTGGCATGAATTCCCTCGCAATGATGGATTTTGTCGAGATTGCTGCGGATAAAGCTCCAGGCACGTGGTCGCGCGCGGACGGAAAGGGAAGAAAGCCAAGCCTCCACGTCCGACACCAGCAGCCATGTCTCTGCATGCTCGATGATCCGCTCGATGTATGAAATGCCTATGTAAGGACTGATGATGCGTAGATTCGCTTGAGCAGCGACGAGCAAAATCGCTTCATCAAACGGCGAGACGTCTGATGATGACCGTTCAAGCGAGTGATACAGAATTTTGCTTAAGATGGTCTTGCACGAGATTGTTAGTGTTATCTACTAACCATTATCATGCTCCCGTTATTGCTCAACCTCAATCCCGATCGGCGCCGGAGACTGCGGACCTACGAGGGCGGTGACTTGTTGGTGATGCCGCCACTTGGCTTCGATGGCCTCTAAGGGGGTGATTCAGCTTGGCTTCGGATTCAATCAGTCTTTCTGGCGAGTCCCAATCCAGCATGTCATTTTGGCTACAGCGGATTAACTCGGTCGTTTGACGGTGCAGTATGTAGTGACCAAGTTCGTGTGCAATCGTGAAACCAAAGGTTCCTTGATGTAGTGAATAGTCTCAAGGCTTGGCGAGAGAGCTGTCGCGGCAGGATATGAATGCTTCCTTACCGTGAGTCATTCGGAAATTGGTGATCGTTCGGTGGCTCGCGGCGACAAACCCGTGCCTGTAAAAGAAGGAATGGTGTGCAATGTCAGAAAAACCGGCCGTTCTTGAGGCAGCGCTTGCTCCATTTGTTTCCGCAGGCCATCGTGTGAGCGTGGTAGGCTCGCATCTCCTCCTGCACGATGTGCCCGTGGTTAACGAGTATCGCCAAATTCAGTTGGGAACCCTAGTCTCCACGTTTTTGCATACCGAAAGCGTAGTTGTTGCTCCTGCGACCCATCAGGTGTGGTTCGATGGCCCGTACCCGTGCTTTTCAGACGGTCGGCCTATCGAAGACATCAGGTGTTCCGAGGTTGTGGGCGGAGAATTAGCGCCCAATGTCCCGGCACGTTATTTTTTCTCCAATAAAGAAGTTGGTTGGACCGCCTATGCTAATCACTTTGACCAGCTGATGGAGTTGGCGCCCAAGGAACTGATTCCTGGAGTTCTTTACGTTAGCCTTAAATACAAGCTGGCTCTTCATCTGTGCTGCTGCGGGTGCGGCGAAAAAGTTGTGACACCTTTGTCGCCTGCTGAGTGGCATTTGAGGCTTGCCGATGGAAAGGCAAGGATTCAGAGACTATGGCGTCGGGGACCGTCATCCCTCCGAACTTGGCGCGCCACGTGTAGAACGATGCGTCACTGAATCCATGCTGACGACACAATTCCTTCACCGGCACGCCAGCTTCCGCCTGCTTTAAAAATCCGATGATCTGCTCTTCTGAAAACCGCTTCTTCAAGTCCATTCTCCTTCTCGAAAACGGACTTTACTAAATTACCCTTGGCACTGTTTAGCGGGGGCACCTCACGGGATTTGAGTTGTCAATGGCATGCTTATGCTAAGGGGGAATAGCGGGAGTACGAGCTTGGGGGGGCGCCTGTTTCGGCTGGTTTCTACGCTTCGGCAGGAGCACCGGTCGCGCTTCCATTCCGGTGTCGCCGACTCTAGTTCAGCGCCTCATGGAACAGAACTAATTAAATGTGAATTGCTTATTTGTCAATGCTATATAGATGCGCTGTTCAATATGCACATTAAATTGATCCTGCTGGAAGCCGACGCGTCGTGCGCTAATCTGGTGGTGTGACGCGCATTCATTTGATTCGACCCGTGCCAGTTCATTCGGAGATCTCGTCATGCAGGCATCCATGCTTTGTACTTCGTGATTTGCTTTTGGGCATGATTCTCGAGACGGCTTTGGCAAGCGACGGATTGGCCGATTTACGGTACGAATCAGTGGTGGTCTTGATGAAAATTCTCAGGTTTTTGCCAAGCGGCGACGAAACAATATATTCTTGAAGTTATTGCAAATCATGTCGTTACGAATGCGCCGGGCTTTAATAAATACAGCCATAGTTATTCGTTAATTCTTGAATGCGTAGCAACGCATTGAAATGGCAGAGGTTCAAGTTAATATTGAGCGAAAACAACAGCACTTAAGTCTGTTCAATGACAAACTGATAAGAGGCCGCGGAGGTTCCCCGGCCTCTTTGCTTTTTCCGGTGGATTGGCAAAGCGGTCGAGTAGAAATACTTGCCCTGCCCGCCGCTTTGCTCTGGAAACACAGGATAGCGTCAGCAGCCTCCCCTCGTCGGCATGATCGATCGCATGCGGCTGACAGCAATGCCGACCGCCGCCAGAGTCCACACGATGAGCGGCCCGGACGGCAAGTCCGCCTGCGCCGATGCGATCAGTCCAATTGCATAGGCAGTCGCGCCCGCAAAATATGCTGTACGGACTCTGGTGCGATCCGGACAGCTGCGACTCGCCAGTGCCGGGATGATGAGGCTGGCAAAGACCAGATAGACGCCGACCAACTGCACCGACGCCGTTACGGCAAAAGCGAACAGCCCATAGAACCCCAGACGCCCGAGCCGTTGTCCGCGCCAACGGCGTACGATCAGGATTGCCGCGCTCAGTATTCCGACCGGGAGGAGCTGCCGATAGCTCACCCAGAGAATCTGCCCCGAGAGCAGTTCCTGGAGATGCTCTCCGCCATGCGGATTATTCGCGACCAGGAGCATCCCGGCACACGCCGCCAGGACGAACAGGACCCCGATCAACGCTTCCTGAATGTCGGGCCAGCGCCTTTCCGTCCACGTCAGCAACGCTGCGCCGATGAGCGCGGCGGTAACTGCTGCGCCCTGGGCGATCCAGCCTTCCGGTTCAAAGCCCGCGCTGTCCGCCGCGATCACGCCCAGGGTTGCGATCTGAGCGATAGCCAGGTCGATGAAAACAATGCCGCGTGACAATACCTGCATGCCCAGTGGCACATGCGTCGACAATACGAGCAAACCGGCGAGGAAGGCCGGTATCAGAATGGTGAGATCCATGACATCCGGATTCATTTCTACCTCCTTGTCTATTTCGTGGCCGCCAGCAGGCGCTGGATCGTGTCGTCAAAAAGCCCAAAGAGATCCTTGGCCTGGTCCGATCCGCCGACGGTGAACGGCAGGAGGATCGCCGGAATCCCGGCGCGCTCGGCCAGCCATTCCGAACCGCGACTGTCGTTGTAGGTCGAGCGAATCACGGCGCGCGCCGGCTGTCGTTGCAACTGCGCAAACACGTCGGAAAGATGGCCGCTCGTCGGTTCGACACCCGGCTTGGGTTCCAGCGCGGCGACTTCCTTCAAACCGAGCCAGTTCTCCAGATAGACGAATGCCTTGTGGTGAACAACGATGGCCATGCCTTGCAACGGCGCGGCCTGCTTCTCCCACCCGGCAATCGCTTTGCTCCAACGCTGTGCAAATGATTGGCGATTGGCTTGATAGGTCGCCGCATTGGCCGGGTCGATTTCTGCCAAGCGTTTTGCCAAGCCCTCGGCGACCCGCGCTATATTGTGCGGGTCCAACTGGATATGCGGATTCCCGCCCGGATGGACATCACCGAGCGAACGATCGATGCTGGTCGGCACTTCCAGCATGCGCACGAATTTCGAGGCTTCGAAGTAACCCGCTTGTCCTTCCTGAATCTTCGGATTGCCAGCCTGCTTGAGAAGAATCGGCAGCCATCCCATTTCCAGTTGAGCGCCGGTGCAGACGACGAGGTCGGCATTTCTCGCCCGTGCCAGCAGGCTCGGCTTGGCCTGGATGCGGTGCGGGTCCTGGAAGGCATTCGTCGCACTGAATACCGTCACCTTGTCGCCGCCAAGTTCCTGTGCCAGGGCAGCCCATTCGGGCTCGCACGCGAGGATGTTGAGGGCGGCAAAGCCTGGCAGGGAAAAGGCCGAAAACAGCAGCGCCAACGCGCATTGAATATATCGAATCATGCTGGACTCCTAGAATTTGTGAGCGCCGTGTGCGCCCAGACTCATTTGGTATTGCAGGAAGATCTGGTTGTCGGTGATGCCTTCGCGCGACTTGTCCTGCGCGAATTGCAGACGGATGCGGGAGAATTCGCTGGGGTTGTAGTCGAACATCAGCGCACGCGCCGACGGCGCGTAACGCGAAGCCTGCAGTGAAGCGGCGTTGCTGCCGTAGTCGATCGATCCGGTCGCCAGGCGCTCCGTCCGCACCCCGACTCGCCATTTCGGCGCGAATTGATAGACGCCCTGCAGATACCAGCCCGATTGCACGCCAGAATACCGGTCGGTGGCCGTTCCCATCGATGCGGCATTGGTGTCATAGGTCAGGTCGCCGCTTTCCGTCCGGCGCAGATATTCGCCCTGCAATTTGAAGTTGGTGGCACTGGCATTGCCGTTCGGCGCCCATTTCCAGACGCCGTCGGCAATCCATAGACGGCTGTTGCCGCTGAAACTGTTGGTAACGGAAGTGCCGGTGGTGTCGGTGTCGTCGTACTGCCGGTCACGCGCCGCCGTACCAAGATAGGAAACGCCGGCCCGCCAACTGTGGCTGATGCCCACGTCGCCGCCCAGGTGCGCAAAAATGGCCGACGAGCCCGCGCCATTCTTGCTGCGCTCGGTGCCCGGATAGTTCGATCCGCGTCCCAGTTCAGCGCCGATTTCGACGAAGGTGTTCGTCGGCGCCAACCAGCGGACCTGGACACCGTCGCTGCCGAACTGTCCGCCGAGGAACGCACGGTAGGCCAGCGGCGCATCGACGAAGTCCCAGGTGTGCGCATGCTGTTCGTTGAGGTAACCGATGCCGGAATAGTGGCGACCGGCCTTGACGGTCAGCCCGTACGGCAGCGCGGTCGTCTGGATGAAGGCCTCTTCGGTCGACACGCTGTTGTCCGGCGCGATTGAGAACAGCATGGCGCCGTAGAACAGATGGTCGATGTTGGCGGAAATGCCCAGTTCACTCTCGGTAAGACTCAGCCCGCGACCGGGTTTCACGCCGTCCAGCGTGTCGCTCGGCAGATGAAATCCGGTGATGCGATAGGACGCCGGATCTTTCGACAGATTGCCGTACTGTCCGGACAGGATCAGCGATACATCGGGATTGAAGGCATTGGACGCTGCGGTTGGCGCAGCGGCGGGCGCTTGCGGCACCGACTCGGCCACCTTGGCTTCCGTGTTTGAAACCTTGGTCTCGGCCTGGGACAGGCGGCTTTCAAGATCACGGATTCGTTTTTCGTAGGTTTCGCGCATGCGCGAAACTTCTTCGCGCAAGCTGCGCAGGTCGTTGTTGTCAGTTGCGGAAGCGAGCGTCGGCGCAAGCGCGAACGCCGCCAGAAGCGGTAGGGATAGACGCATGATTCATCTCCAAAGCAATAGAACGCCTTCCGAGACGCTCGGAAGGTCGCGACAGTAGGGGTCAGGCTTTAGAGATGAATCGGTGGCGCGCGCGCGCCATAGGGGCGGAGCGGGGGCGAACGGAGCGGTGCCGCGGGGAGATCTTCGCATGGCGCTGGACAATCGGCCGGACCGGTCGACAGGGCAACGTCCGACGACGGCGCGGCGAGAATACCGGCATAGGCCAGGCATGACAGGCAATGATCATCGCCCTTGTCGTGGTGTCCGCCGGTCTCGCCGCCGGCGTCCTTCTGAATCGAACTGCTTGATGAAGTCTGGGTGTCTGCACCGACGTGTTCGATCCAGTGCGCGAACGCCGCCCCCTGCGCAAACAGCAGGAAAAACGCACAAACGAGGGCAAACCAGGAAGGGGAGCGGCGACGCATCCGGCAATGATACTTGAACTCGCCTTCAAAATGATGACAGCTGGCAGACGGTTGAAGCAGGTTGCGGGTGGGATACGTCCGTCCCCGCACACGCTATGGGGATGGCGTACTTTCTGTCGCCCCCTGTGGATGCAGGTGGATCGCCAGCCACAGGGCGCCGGCGGATGTTTGCGTCACCGAGTGTGGCGTGCGAGCGGGCAGGAAGAGGTAATCGCCGGCCGTCAATCGCGTTTCTTCGCCGTCGACGACCAGCGTTGCCGAACCACGCAGGAGCACGACCCATTCGTCCTGCTCCTGCAGATAGTCTCCGGGCACGATATCAGCCGAGCTGACGATGCGTTCGATGAGCAGATTGCGATGCGCGAGCAGGGTGTCGAAACGTTCGCCGCCCGGCGGCGGCCGGTCGTCCAGGAAGAGGTTGCCTGGGCGCATGGCGTTCCTCAGCGTGCGACCGGAACGGTGGCGGTCGGTCCGACGCCGACTTCCTGGTAGCTGACATCGCCGTCCTTCGCCCACAGATAATGCGGGACGTTGGCCGGGGCGACGTAGAGCCCGCCGGCCGGAACCGCCGCCATCCTGGATTCGTCGAAGACGTCGCCAAATCCCACGTAGAGCGTGCCGGACAGCACCGTCGTGTGGCGGGTGTCGGGATGCGTATGTACCGGAAGCTTTGCGTTCCTGGCCAGCGTGACGCGGAAGACATAGGCGCCGGCGTCCTGTTCGGCGCCGAGCATCCAGGCGCCGCGAACCAGCGGATTGTTGGGCGGACTGAACCACCGCAGCGATTCGGGCAGTATTGGCTGCGGCGCCGGCGTTTGCGCCATCAGCGGGCTCGCGGCCAGTGTCGTTGCGAGCAACAGGAGTGTGGCGGCGCGTTTCATGGGCAGGTTCCTTCCTTCGAGACCGGGGGCGGGCTATGCAAAAGGCATGGGTGCGACGATTGGCGCCCACTTTTCCAGATCGAAGGTGCCGCTGTCAATCGTATTTGGTTTGGCACGTTGCGGCGATGTGCGCCGAATTTCTCGATGCCCGGCCGCCGTCGATGCAACGCCTGGCGTTGGCGAAATGACGGTTTTGGCGGTGGTCAGGGCGGAAGTCAGTTATGTTTGCCGGCGGCTTCGATGCGGGCATACAGCGCGGCAAGCGATGTGCCGTTCGTGGTGTTGCCGAGAAGGCCGTTGACTTCGCTGCTGTCGTCGCTTTGCAGCAAAGGATTGCTGAGATTGGTGGCGAATTTGAGCGCCGTCAGCAAGCCTTTGGCGTTGTAGGTTTGCGCTGCCGTGGCATCGCTGCTGTTGTCGTTCTTGCTCAGGGTGACGAGGCTTTGGTAGAGCGGCAGGGCGTCGCCGCTGCCGTTGGCGATGGCCTGGTTCAGTGCCGTTTTGAGTTGGCCGTAGCTGCCCGAGGCGTTGGACGTGCTGGTGCTGCCGGCGTCGGAGTGCAGCGAGTTGAGTATTGTCGAGACGGAGGCGTTGATGCTGGCGGTCATGGCGACGTTCCTTGGCACGGTTTGACGGATGGGGCTGTTTTGCCATCCGGCGGCAAAATATGCCGTGCGCACCTCGCCAAACTGGGCAATGTCGGAAGAAATTGCCGGAATAAGCTCGGGTAACGGCGTGCACGGTCCCCGCCTGCCGTTATGCATTTAACGTGCCATTGCCGCCCGGCCGCCCTCGGTCATAACGCCAGGCGGTCCGGGTCGGCGCGTCGGCGAATGGCTTCTGGCGAAGCCTCGCCTTCGTTTGCCTTCGCCGTCGCGCTCAGGCCGGCGTCGCCAACCGCCCGTCGCGGTAATCGTTGAGCGCCTGATAGATCTCCTGCTCGCTCGTCATGACGAAGGGGCCGTACTGGACGATTGGCTCGCGCAGCGGCGCGCCGGCGATCAGCAGGACGCGGGCATCGTTTTCGCTGCTGATGACAACGCCATCGCCATCGGCGGAGTTGTCGAGGATCGCCATGCGTTGTGACGGTACCGGCGTGCCGGCGATGTCGACACTGCCGCGATAGACGTAGACGAAGGCGTTGTGTCCGGGCGGCAGCGTCTGGGCGAAGCGGCTACCGGCCGGCAAATGCAGGTCCAGATAGAGCGGCGCCGTCGCCTCGCGGGTCACCGCGCCGGTGGTGCCGTGGCTGTCACCGGCAATGACGGTGACATCGACGCCGGCGGCGGTCGAAAAGCGTGGCAGTTCGGTTGCGGCGAAGTCGCGATACCACGGGGCCGTCATCTTGTCGCGCGCTGGAAGATTGAGCCAGAGCTGGAAGCCCTCCATGACGCCTTCTTCCTGTTGCGGGATTTCCGAGTGGATGATGCCGCGCCCGGCGGTCATCCACTGCACGCCGCCGTTTTCGAGCAGCCCCTCATGACCGGCACTGTCGCGGTGGCGCATGCGACCGGCAATCATGTAGGTGATCGTCTCGAAGCCGCGGTGCGGATGGTCGGGAAAGCCGGCGATGTAGTCGTCCGGGCGGTCGCTGCCGAAGGCATCGAGCATGAGGAAGGGGTCGAGCCGGCGCTGCAGCGACTGGGTCAGCACGCGCGTCAGCTTGACGCCGGCACCGTCCGAGGTGGCTTTGCCGACGACGACGGTTTCGACACCGCGTGAACGTTGGACGGTTTCGGAGGGGATGCTGGTTGTGCGGGTCATGATGGCTCCTTGGCGAGCGCCAGCGGGCGCTCGCATTTTCCGGGTCAGGCGAGGACGGCGGCGAGGTCGGCAGCCGCTTCGGAAAAGCCTTGCTCGGCGGCTTCCGCGCCCATGTTCAGGCCTTCGGCATAGACGAATTCGACGTCGCTCATGCCGAGGAAACCGAGGACGACCTTGAGGTACGGGACCTGGGTGTCGAAAGCGCCGTCGCGGTAACGGCCGCCGCGGGCGAGGGCGACATAGACTTTCTTGCCGGTCAGCAGGCCTTCCGGGCCCTTTTCGGTGTAGCGGAAGGTGACGCCGGCACGGGCGATCGCGTCGATCCAGCTCTTGAACTGGACCGAGACGCCGAGGTTGTACATCGGCACGCCGAGCACCAGCACATCGGCGGCTTGCACCGCGGCGATTTCGGCGTCATAACGCGCGACGAGGTCGGCCTGCTCACGCGAGCGCTGTTCGGCCGGGGTGAACAGGGCGCCGAGGGCGGTCTCGTCGAGGAAGGGGATCGGCGCGCTGGCGAGGTCGCGCAGCGTCAGCGTCGCGTTCGGGTTGGCGGCTTGCAGACGCGCAGTGATGCTGTCGGCGACGCGGGTGGAGTTGGCGCCGGTACGGGCGCTGGCGTTGATTTGCAGGATGTTCATGAATTTCTCCTTGACGGGTGTGGATGGCATGGGCGTACTTTATTGCAGACAAAAATGCAGCGGAAGTCCGAAAAACGGGTAACATTGTTCCGTGTATGGAACAATATGAAGCCAACGATCTGCTGATCTTTTTCCGCGTCGCCGAGGCGGGCAGTTTCAGTCGTGCGGCCGAGCGGATCGGTCTGCCCAAGTCGACGGTGTCGCGCCGTGTATCGCTGCTTGAGGAGCGTCTCGGCGAACGGCTGATGTTGCGCACGACGCGTCGCCTGACGTTGACCGAGTTCGGCCAGCAATTGCTCGAGCATGCGCGTCAGGTGGCCGCCGAGGTCGATGCCGTGCAGGCGCTCAGCGAGCATCGGCAGGCGCGGCCGAGTGGGCGCCTGCGCGTGTCGATGCCGAGCGATTTCGCCAATCTGCTGCTGACCGACATGCTGGCGGCGTTCATCGCGATGCATCCAGCGGTGTCGCTGGTGCTCGATCTATCGCCGCGCCGCGTCGATCTGCTTGGCGAGAATTTCGACATCGCTGTGCGCATGGGCGATCTGCCCGACGATGCCTTGCTGGCGGCACGGCGCATCGCGATTTTTTCGACCGGCCTGTATGCGTCGCCGGGCTATCTCGTCGAGCATGGTGAGCCGGCGGCGCCCGAGGATTTGCTGTCGCATGACGGCTTGCGGCTGCTCGGGCGGCGCGGCGAGGCGGTGCCCTGGATTCTGTCGCGGGGAAAGCAGCGCTGGGAGGGCGTGCCGCCCGGGCGGACGACGGCAAATTCGCCCGAGTTGCTGATCCGCCTGGCGTGCGCCGGGGCGGGCATCGCCGCCGCGCCGGACTACTTTGCCTTGCCGGCCGTGCGCCGTGGCGAGTTGCGGCGTGTCCTGCCCGACTGGCAGTTGCCCTCGCATCCGGCCTGGGCCGTGTTTCCGGGGCGGCGCCTGATGCCGGCCAAGACGCGTGCCTTCATCGACATGCTGGAAGCGGCCCTGGCTGGCGCCGTGCCGCCGGCTGCTGGCTGAGCCGCCGTTTCAGCGGCGGGCGAGGCCGAGGCCCATGCGGCCGATCAGGCCGTCGCGCAGGATGAACTGGTGGTAGAAGGCGCCGCCGACGTGGAGGGCGAGCAAGGCGAAGATCGTGATGCCGATGCCGCGATGCAGTTCGTGCAGCGGCAAGGCGCTGAGGCCGCCTGGAAGGGTTGCCGCCTGTCCGAAGACTGCGGGGAAAACGCCGCCGAGCGCGGCCATGCCGATGCCGCTGGTGACCATCGCCAGGATCAGCAGGTCGAAGATGCGATGGACATAACGGGCGAGGCGGTCGGCCCAGGCCATGCCGCTGCTGAGAAAACACGGCCGTTCGGTACGACGGCGTGCCGCCATGCGGACGAAGGTGAGCAGCAGGACGATCAGGCCGACCGACATGTGGCGGCGCAGCGCGTCGATTTTCTCGGGTGAATCGTGGCGGATGCCCGGCATGACGAAGGCGCTCATCACCAGCGCCGCGATGATCAGACCGGCCACCGCCCAGTGCAGCGCACGCATGACCGGGGCATGGCGTCGGGCGGCCCTGGCCGCGACCGGCTGCTGCGGATTGACTTTAGACGGCCGCGAGGCGGGGCGGTTTGAATACTCGGCTTTCATATACTGCAACTTTCCTCTCTGTTTCTTCATCGTTCAGGCGCCAAAGATGGCGGGCCACCAGCAGGCGCCGATGATCGTGCAGCCGGCGAGACCCGGCAGGCCCGGCAGCCAGCGCCAGCGCGCCGGCACGCCTTGCCGGGCGAGGATCTTCTGGCTGAGCCAGACGCTCCACGCCGCGCCGACGACGAACAGCATTCCCTTCACCGCCTGGACGCCGGCGGTGCCAAACATCGTTTCCTTGATCGGGTCGAACAGCATGGCGCCGAGGCCGATCACGAGCGATACCATGGCGACCGGCGCGTACTGGTAGCCGAGCTCGGTAAAGCGCCGGCCGAAGCTGCCATCGCCGCCGACGCGTCCGGAGAGCGCGGCGGCGAGACCGGTCGTGGTGGCCAACAAGGCCGTCAGACCGACCATCCAGGCGATCATGAAACCGCTAATTGTAAAGAAATCCAGCCACAAGAACACCTCGCCGCGTTGCGGATGGACACTGACGAGCCACGACGGACCGACGTCGAGCAGCCAGTTCCAGCCGTGTTCGAGCGCGGTCGCTCCGGCCCATTGACGCAGATGCTGGTAGGACGGCAGCACCAGCCAGAGAAAGGCGCCGAGGGCGACGCCGGTGTCGAGAAACAGGAACCAGGCTTCGGCCGGGTTGGCGCGGTTGTCGCGGATGTTCTCGACTTCGACGCCGGGGCGGCGGAATTCCATGCGGACGCTGCCTTTCGCTTCCGGATTGACGCAGCGGAAGCATTCGATGCAGTGGCGCGATTCGTTCTTGCCGACGAGGTCAATCATTGTCGGGCAGGCGCCCTTCTGACTGTAGGCGTCGCGGCCGGGGCGTCGCACCTGCGGCGCGAATTCGACGGCGCCGAGACGTGAATAGAGGCCGAGCAGGCGTCCGATCGGGCAGAGGTGACGGCACCAGGCGCGCTTTTTCCGGCCGAAGAGATAGCCGATGACGAGGGCGGCGAGCAAGGTACCGCCGAAGATTTCGGCGGCCGCTTCCGGATGGTCGCGCACGCCGACGGTCTGGCCGAGCACCGTGGTGATGACGAAGCTCACCGCCGGTGTTCCTTCCCAGCGCAGCCAGGCGGGGATGCGTTTTTGCGGGCCGATCTTGTTCAACCATTCCGAGGCGGCGCCCATCGGGCAAAAAATGCCGCACCAGGAACGGCCGGTGAAAATCACCGAGAGGAAGACCAGCGGAAACCACAGGCCCCACATGACGTAGTTGGCGAAGGTGGTGAAGTGCGTCAGCGGTGTTGCCGTTTCCGGCGCTTCGTCGAGAAACAGCGGCAGCACGATGATCAGCACGAAGGCGACGAAGGCGGCGGCGTGGACCCAGACGAGGCGTTCGCGATGCCGCACGAAGAAGCCTTCGATCGCGTCCCGGAAGGGCTTGGGCGTGCGGACGGGCGGGTTGGCGGTCTGGGCAACGATCGGGATGACGATTTGTTTTTGCGACATGGCGATCCTATATGTGTGATGCGAGCGGCGGCCGTGCTCAGCGGCGTCGCCAGAGCAGGGTGACGGCGATCCAGTAGAGGGCCCACACGCCGAACGTGGCAAGCGCCGGGCGCGCCCGGTAACCGGCGAAGTCTGCCAGGAGCTTGCCGGCGGCGGTGGCGTCGTCGATCAGCCAGGCGCTGTCCCAGAACGGGTCGATGAGCGGCGGCAGCCAGCCGGCGCCGATCAGGCGGTCACACGCGGCGACCGTCATCGCCGAAGCGATGATGAGCAGTGCGAACGAGGAAAGCCGCAGTACGAGGCCGATATCGAGTCGTGCGAGACTCCGGTTCGCCAGCCAGGCGGTAGCCGTCGCGGCGGCGAATCCGGCGCCGGCGCCGAACGCCATACTGCCGAGGTCGATGCTTTGCGCCAGGCCGCAGAGGAAGACGACGGTTTCGGCGCCTTCTCGCGCGACGGCCAGGGCGGCGACCAGCGCGACGCCGAGCAGGCCGTTTCGGCGCCGCGCTTCGGCGAGGCCGGACTGAAGCCTGCTCTTCATCTCCCGTGCATGACGTCGCATCCACAGCACCATCTGCGTGATCATGCCGGCAGCAGCGATCAGCGCGGCGATCTGGAATGCCTCGAGCGTGTCGCCGGTGAGGTCGTCGCGGATGTCGAGCAGGGCCCAGCCCAGGGCCGCCGCCAGCGCGATGCCGGCGCAGACGCCGGCGGCGAGGGCGATGCGACCGCGTCGTCCTTCGCCGTTGGCCGTCAGCCAGGTCGCCAGCATGGCGACGATCAGCCAGGCTTCGAGACTTTCGCGCCAGACCACCAGCAATGCATTGGTCATGTTTTTGATCCCGGGAAGCTAGTGCGCAACGATCCGGCCCTGGCCGGTTTGCGGGTGGAAGTCGTCGAAGAAGCGGTAGCTGCCCGGTTTCATCGGCGCAAAGACGAGGCTGCGCGTCACGCCCGGCGCAAGCACCAGTTCCTTGCGCAGCTCGAGACTTTCGAACTCGCTGGCGCCGGGGCCGTCGTTGCTGACCGTGAGACGGAAGCGCTGGCCGGCGACGACTTCGACGGACTCCGGTGAAAAGCGGCCATCCCTGATGCGCAGCAGGTAGGTCGGCATGTCGTCGGCATGGGCGCCGGGGCTCAGGCAGAGCACGGCGAGCAGTGGCAACAGGAATCGCATGATGGGGCTCTCAATAGGCGATATTGGCGCGGACCGCGAACACCTTGATCGGCTTGGCATCGGCATTCCCACCGCTTTGGGTGATGTACTGGAAGTCCGGCGTCAACTCGACTTGCGGCGACAGACGGTAGCGGTAATAGATCTCGCTGACTTTTTCGGCGCCCTGTGGTGCATAGCTGAAGGCGCTGACGGTATGGTCATCGTCGAGCCATGCCGTCGCCGTCCCCGAACGGAAGGCGTTGCCGGCATGCAGGCGAGCCGTTGCGAAGCCGATGGCGTCGGCGCCGCGGCTCCAGTAGGCGCCCGAGAATTCCGCGCCGACGGTGCTGGCGCGGTTGAAGGTCAGTTCCCCCTTGAGCATTTTCCCGTAGCGGGCGAAGAGGTTGATGCCGTCGCCGACACGCTGGTCGACCGATGCGCCGACGCCGGTGTGCTTGGCGACGGTGTTATCGAAGTCGACGCCCTGGCTGCGGTTCCAGGCGTAGATCCGGTAGTTGCCCGGCCGGCTGTCGAAGAGCTTGAGCTGCTTTTCAGCCTGGACCATCGTCAGCGGCGCGGTCAGGCTGCGCTGGTAGTTGGCGCCGCGCGCGCCGGTGCCAAAGACGCCGAAGGACAGGCGCCACGGCTCGATCTTGTTGAAGTAGTTGACGTAGGAGGCGACAAAGCCGGGCTGGAAGCCGTTGGCGTCGACGCCAACTTCGCGTCCGGCGTCGAGCAGCGGGTTGTGTACGAACAGCGAGTTGAGGAACTGTCGCGACTCGTCGCCGGCCGCCGTGTTCTGGTCGAAGAAGCCGAAGATGTCCATCTTGCCGAAAGTGAGTTCCAGCGTTTCCCGCGAATACGGTTTGAAGCCGAGGAACGGCAAGGGGATTGCCGCGCGGTACCAGGCTTGTCCGAGAATCGCCACCGAATCGTCGGGGCTGGCGCCGGAAGCGCGGAAAGCGAGCGCGTTCGGTGTATTGGAGAAGGTGCCGAGGTTGGAAAAGGCCGAGTTGAGGCCAAGTCCCTGGCCCAGACGCACATGGGCGAAGAGCTTGTGCTCGATGTCGCCGAGCGGCGCCAGCGGCAACTCGACCGAGACGTCGGCGCGGTAATTGAGTTGGTTGCTGCTCCCGTCCATTCCTTGCGGTAGGCCGCTGGCGTGCTGGACGACGGTGGCGAGTGAGGCGCCGACCTTGATGCCGTCGAGCCCTTCGGCGATTTTGGCGGCCTTCTTCATGTTCAGCGCGTCTTTCTCGACGGCTTTAAGACGAACGGTCAGTTCCGGCTCGTTTTCCGAGAGCAAGGGGCTGTCGAGTGCCACGTTGATGCGCTCGTTCTCGCCGCGCAAGGAGCGCACCTGCTTTTCGAGTTCGGCATTACGGTTTTCCAGCGCTTCCAGTCTGGCGACGAGTTTCTCCAGGGCGGCCGCTTCAGATGTCGCCGCTAGGCTCGGGGCGGCGATGCCAACGGCCAGCAGCGCTGCCGCCAATCGCTTCAGTCGAGGGGGGCGCATGGTCAATATCCGCCCTTTTTACCGATGCCGACATAGGTGAATTCATACTCGACCTCGAAAGGTTTGAACCAGGGCCGCACGCCGGTCGCCCGGTCGGTGTGCCGGCCAAAGTGCGCGTGCCGGTTCTCGCTCGGCGGCAGGATCGTGTATTTGACCTTGTACTTGCCCGGCCCGGCCAGCTTGATGTTTTCGCCATAGTGCGGCCCGTCGTTGGCGACCATCGGCATGAAGTCGCCGGCGACCTTGTAGTCGCCGCCGATCTTGGCGACTTCGTACTTGACGACCAGGTAAGGAATCCAGGCGCCTTCCTCGAAACCGTTCGGATTGTTGGCCAGCGCATGGATATCGGCCTCGATGTGGATGTCGGAGTCGGCAACCTTGCGCATCATGCCGTCGGGTTCCATCTCGATCGGCTGCAGATAGACCGCGGCGATTTCCATGCCGGCGCGTTGTTGCGGAACCCCAATCGGGTATTCGAGGGCATGCGCCGGAGTCGCGAGGACGAGGGCAAGACTGGCTGAGGCCAGAAGTTTCTTGAGGAGTTGCATGGTGTTTCTCCGGAAGGGCGGCGCGATCCATGGACCGGAACGGCAGCGCATATGTTGGTTATATGAGAATGATTCTCACGTGCATTCTTATCGTAATGAGAACTGTTGTCAACAACTCGCCGGCCATGAGGTGGCGTCGGGATCGTTTTCATGGGCGATGGCCGGGTCAGCGTGCAGAATTCCCGACGGTGCCGGCGGGTTGTGGCTAAAATGACAGACTGCTCGCTGTTTCAGATGACAACTGGGTACTGGCCGGGGGCCGGGCGGTTAAGAGTCGCTGACGGCGGGACTGGCGGATGAGCGACGAATGAACGATAAAGCAGCCTTTTGGATCCTGCGGTGCAGCGGCCGGATACTCGTGCAGGGCGGGGTTTCGCCCGAACAGAGCTTTCCGTATGCGGTTGCCGGCGATGTCGGCAATCCTGGTGGTGCCCTGCTGGTCGGTGACTGGCAAGGGGCGCCGTGTTATGCCGCTGATGTCGATGCGACGCCAGCGGGGCTTGCCGGCGAACTCACCGGTTTGCGGGAAGTGTTTGGTGTTGCCGGTGCCGAGGCGTTTGCCCTGGCCGGGCGGGCGAGCTTGCTGCTCGACTGGCAGCGCAATCACCGCCATTGCGGACGGTGTGCGACGCCGACCGTCAAGAGAACGACCGAGTTCGCGATGGAATGTCCGGCCTGCGGCCTGTTGGCCTACCCGCGGATTTCCCCGGCAGTGATGGTGCTGGTCATGCGTGGCGATCGCCTGTTGCTGGCGCGAAGTCCGCATTTTCGCCCTGGCGTGTTCAGTGCGTTGGCCGGCTTTGTCGAAGCCGGCGAAACGCTGGAGCAATGCGCCGTGCGCGAAGTGCGTGAAGAGGTCGGCATCGAGATTGCCAATCTCCGCTATTTCCAGAGTCAGCCCTGGCCGTTCCCCGATTCCCTGATGCTGGCGTTTTTTGCCGATTATGCGGGCGGCACGATTACCCCGGATCCGAGCGAGATCGAGGCGGCCGACTGGTTTTCGCTCGATGCCTTGCCAAGCTTGCCGGACCCGGTGAGTATCTCGCGGCGTCTCATCGATGCCGGTTGCCGACGACTGGCCGGGCTCGAACGCTGACGCGGCGCTCATGACGGGGGCTGGCATGCCGGGGCAATCAAGCGCAGCTTTCTTTTCGGGAGAATGCTGATGTCGCGGCGGTCGGCACCCGACGGAAGCGGGGGCGCGGTGCGGATCGTGTTGCTCTACGCGGTCTTTTCCTGTCTCTGGATTCTGCTGTCGGATCGCTTCGTGGTATTTCTGTTTAGCGATCCCGCGCTGATCTCTGCGGCGAATATCGGCAAAGGCTGGTTCTTTGTCGCCGTGACCTCACTGCTGCTGTTCCAGTTGATCACCCGGACGCATCGGCGCCTGTTCGATTCGATGGCTTCGGAACTGGACGCGCAACGCGATCGGAATCGCGCGGTGCGCTTGCTCGAGATGCTCGCCGCCAATACGACCGATCTGGTGTTCGTGAAGGATCGCGCCGGTCGTTACGAGTTCGTGAATTCGAGCCTGGCGACTTCGATCGGACGTCCGGAGAAAGAAATACTCGGGCGCGACGATCACGAGTTGCATACCGCCGAGGGCGCCGCCGCGTTGCGTGCCGAAGATCTCGCCGTCATGCAATCCAATCGGGTCATGGAGTTCGAGGTGTCGCTGATGACCTCGATCGGGCTGCGGACGTTCCAGGCGACGAAAGGACCGATGCGCGAGGCGGACGGAACGGTCGTCGGCGTTTTCGGCGTTTCCCGCGACATCACCGACCGCCTGAGCGACGAGGCGCAGTTGCGCAAACTGTCCCTGGCGATCGAACAGAGTCCGAGCAGCATTGTCATTACGGATATCGAGGCACGTATCGAGTATGTCAATCGGGCGTTTCTCGACTGTACCGGCTTTACGCGCGCAGACCTGATCGGGCAGAACATGCGCCTGCTGAAATCGGGCAAGACACCGCCGGAGACCTATCAGGCAATGTGGGCAGCAATTACCGCCGGGAACGCCTGGAAGGGCGAGTTCATCAACCGCACGAAGGACGGGCGGGAATTCGTCGAGTTTGCCGTGATCGCGCCGCTGCGGCAGCCCGATGGCAGCGTGACCCACTTCGTCGCGATCAAGGAAGATACCACCGAGAAGAAGCGACTCGGCGAGGAGCTCGACCGCTATCGTAACCATCTCGAGGAACTGGTTGCCCTGCGCACGCAGGAACTGCAGGCGGCGCAGCGTCAGGCCGAGACGGCCAATCAGGCCAAGAGCGCTTTCCTGGCGAACATGAGCCATGAGATCCGGACCCCGATCAATGCCATCATTGGGCTGACCCATCTGCTCCGCCGCAGCGAGACCTCGCCGGTGCAGGCGGCTCGGCTCGACAAGATCGACGACGCCAGTCGGCATTTGCTCGCGGTGCTCAATGACATTCTGGATCTGTCCAAGATCGAGGCGGATCGCTTGCAACTCGAAGACACGATCTTCCATTTGTCATCGGTCATCGACAGTGTCGGCTCGATCATCGGGCTGGCGGCGCGCGAAAAGGGTTTGGCGGTGACGCTCGATCACGGCGACGTACCCGTCTGGTTGCGCGGCGATCCGACGCGCTTGCGCCAGGCCTTGCTCAACTTTGCCAGCAACGCCGTAAAGTTCACCGATCGCGGCACGATCACCATCCGCGCGCGCGTGCTGGAAGCGCAGGGTGAGCAACTGCGGGTCCGTTTCGATGTGGTCGACACCGGCATCGGCATCGAGCCCGAGCAGCTCGGACGGCTATTCCAGGTATTCGAGCAGGCGGACTCGTCGACGACACGGAAGTTTGGCGGTACCGGTCTCGGTCTCGTGATCTCTCAGCGATTGGCAACGCTGATGGGCGGCGAGGCCGGCGTGGATAGCCGTGTGGGTGAGGGCAGCACATTCTGGTTCACCGCGCGATTGCGGCGTGGCCCGCCGGATCGGCCGGCAGCATTGACAGCAACGCGTGCCGGCGAGGCCGAGATGTCGTTGCGCAAACGCCGTTCCGGCGCGCACATTCTCCTGGTCGAGGACACGGCGATCAACCGGGAGGTGGCGTTCGACCTGTTGAGCGGCGTCGGGCTCAAGGTCGATGTGGTCGAAGACGGTCTGCTGGCGGTGGAAAAGGCGCGCGAGAAGCGTTATGACCTCATCCTGATGGACATGCAGATGCCCAGGATGAACGGCCTGGAAGCGACACAGGCAATCCGGCGCCTGCCCGGCTATCGTGAGGTGCCGATACTGGCGATGACGGCCAATGTCTTCGATGAGGATCGTCTCTCCTGCGAAGACGCCGGCATGAACGATTTCATCTCCAAGCCGGTCGATCCGGAAAACCTATTTCGCAGCGTTCTGCTGTGGTTGCCGGCCGATATCGAGGACGCGGCGGCAACGCCCGAAGCGAGTCCGGTGGCGGCGATGGCGGCTCATCCCGCCGATCTTGAATGCCTGTTGCGCTTGTCCGAGCAGACGGTGATGGATGTTGGTCACGGCTTGTCGATGGTCGGCGGAAACAGTGCCAAGTACATTCGATTGCTCGGCGACCTGGTCGAGCGTCATGGCCGGGATGCTGCCAAATTGGAGGCTTGTCTGGGCGCGGCCGATCGCGAGGGAGCGATCTTTGTGGCGCACGCGCTCAAGGGGACGGCGGCGACCCTGGGGGTTGAGACCGTCGCGGCGTCGGCCGAACGCCTCGTTGCGTTGTTGCGGAAGAACGAGCCCGTCGATCCGGCGGGCGCCGAGGTGCAGGCCGATGTGGCGGCCATCGATGCGGCCTTTGTCGCGCTGGCGAAGGCCTTGCCGGAAAAGCGCCGGTCGCTCGCGAGTGCCGTGGATGAATCGGCGAGGGTGCCCTTGCCGGAACTCCTGGCCGAACTCGATGCGCTGGTGGCCGATGCCGACATTGCCGCCGTTGCCCTGTTCGAGCAACACGCCGCGCAGTTGTCGGCCGCCTTCGGCGAGGTCCTGGAGCCTCTGGGGCGACAGATCCGCGGCTACGATTTCGAGAAGGCGCGCAGCACGCTGGTGCAGCTCATTTCCATGAATAAGTCATAGGTCGGGAGGGGCAGATGCTGATGAGGTTTCCGGTAGTTTTGTGGGCGTGTTTGTTGCCGATGCTGGTGCGGGCGGAGGTGGTGCCCATCGATAACGCGACGCTCGTGCAACTGATGGAAAAAGGGGTGCCGCTCGTCGACATCCGCACCGAGGGCGAATGGCGCGCGACCGGCGTCATTGCCGGCAGTCGGACGCTGACCTTCTTCGATGAGCGCGGGCAGGCCAATCCTGCCGCCTGGCTCGACCAGGCGCGCCGGATCGCGCCACCGGACAAACCGCTGATCCTGATCTGCCGCAGCGGCAATCGGACACGCGAGGCGTCACGATTTTTGTCGGAACAGGCGGGCTACCGGACTGTCTATCATCTGGAGCGGGGCTTGTCGGGTTGGGTCGGCGAGAGGCGGCCATTGACGCCGTGGCGTCAGCCGTGACGCTTTCGCTCGGGGCCGGTTTTGCGACTTTGGAATAAGATCGGGCGCTTAACCCTTGACTTCTCTAGGTTTTTGAAACTATAGTCCGAGCCATGAAAAACGAGCTCGATGCGCTTGAACGTAAAATTGGCCAGATCGTCGGGCTGAACGCCGCGTTGCGAGCCGAGAATCTGCAACTCCGCCAACAGCTTGTGACGGCTGAAGCGGAGCGCGAGGCGATGGCGGCGCGCATGACCGCGGCGTGCGAACGGATCGAGCAGCTTGTCCAGCAACTTCCTGAATCGAAAGCGCCCGACGCTTAACTTATGCCCAACGACGTGACCTTTCTCGATATCGTTCTGCTCGGTAAGGAATACCGGGTTGCCTGTCCGCCTGAAGAGCGCGATGCGCTGCAGGCGGCTGTGGCGTATGTCGATGGCAAGATGCACGAGATCGCCGAAAAGACGCGCAGCAATATCGCCGAGCGGATCGCGGTCATGGCGGCGCTCAACATCGCGCACGAGCATCTCAATCTGAAAGCGACGGCAGGTACGCCGCAACTGACCACGGAGTCGGAAACAGGAGTGGACATCGCTGCGCTTATGCGTAGAATTCAAGACATGGAGGCGCAACTGGATGCGGCGCTGGCGTCGCAAGAAAAGTTGTTCTAGGGCATTGTTGCCCCGAGTCTCCGAAGTTGTTCCCTGCGGTGTTCGTCAAGGCCATATATTCCTTGAACCAATGCTAAATTGGCATCGGTTGCTGACCTGATAAACCGCTGTTGTGTGCGCCCCTCGTCGGGTGTACCTGATGCGGAAGGAAAGCGACCTACTCTGAATTCCGGTTCAGGATGCCGGCCTAACGGCACTTGCGGGGGCTTTATCCGGCAGCGCGGAGCTTGGCTCCGCGCTGTTTTTTTGTTTGACCGGTTGTAGAACGCATGGAAACTTTTCTGATTTCTTCCGTCGTCGTTGCCTTGAGCGAATTGGGCGACAAGACGCAAATGCTGGCCCTGTTGCTGGCGGCGAAGTACCGCCGTCCGGCACCGATCCTCCTTGCGCTGATTGTGGCAACCTTGCTGAGTCAGGCGCTGGGCGGCGGCGTGGCGATGCTGCTCAGCATGTTCATGAAGCCCGATGCCTTGCGTTGGACGCTGTGCGTCAGCTTCGTCGGCCTCGCCGGCTGGGCGCTGTCTTCCGATCCGTATGAAGCCGGTGAGGAAAAGCCTTTGCGCTTCGGCGTTTTCGGCGCAGCGCTCGTGGCTTTTTTCCTTGCCGAATTCGGCGGCAAGGCGCAGGTGGCGACGCTGGTCATGACGGCGCAGAGCAAGGCCGTGGTCAGCGTGGTGGCCGGTTCCTCGCTCGGCGTGCTGATCGCGACGCTGCCGGCGGTCCTGCTCGGTGACCGGCTGTCCGGACGTTTGCCGGTGGAGGCGGCGCACTGGCTGGCGGCCGGGTTGTTCGCCGTGCTCGCCTATGTGGCGTTCTTCGGCGGGGGCGCGCGCTTCGGTTTTTAAGCGCTGCTGGTGTCGGGTCGTCGGGTAGAATGCCCCGATGACTACATCATCCGATGCCTCGCGCGGGTTGAGGCACAGCGTTTGCCCGCATGATTGTCCGAGCGTCTGCGCGCTCGCCGTCGAACTTGAGGCGCCCGATCGCATCGGGCGCATCCGCGGCGCCGATCAGCCCTATACCGATGGGATTATCTGCGCCAAGGTCGCACGCTATGCCGAGCGGATTCACCATCCCGAACGCCTGATGCATCCGTTGCGGCGTGTCGGCGCAAAAGGCAGCGGAGGCTTCGAACGCATTTCCTGGGAGACCGCTTTCGATCTGCTCGCCGGGCGACTCGGTTCGGTCGTCGCGCAGGATGGGCCGCAGTCCGTCTGGCCCTATCACTATGCCGGGACGATGGGTCTGGTGCAGCGCGCGGCGCTGCGCCGTCTCGGGCATCTGGCCGGCTGGTCGCGGCAGCGCGAGACCTTCTGCGTGGCGCTGGCCGACGCCGGCTGGCTCGCCGGTGCCGGCGTCAAGCGCGGCATCGACACGCGCGAAATCGTCGATTCTGATTTGATCATCATCTGGGGCGGCAATCCGGTTCATACGCAGATCAATTTCATGCACTGGGCGCAAAAGGCGCGGCGCGCGCGCGGTGCCCGGCTGGTCGTCGTCGATCCCTACCGTACGCCGACGGCGGCACAGGCCGATGTGCACCTGGCGCTCCGACCGGGGACCGACGGTGCGCTGGCCTGCGCAGTGATGCACGTCCTGCTTGCCGAGGGGCTGGCCGATCGCGATTACCTGGCGCGTTACACCGATTTCTCGCCGCAGATCGAGCAGCACCTGGCGACACGGACGCCGCAATGGGCCGCGGAGATCACCGGCCTGACGGTTGAGGAAATCGTCGATTTCGCGCATGGCTATGGGCGAACACCGAACAGCTTTCTGCGCATCGGCTATGGGTTTACGCGTCAGCGCAATGGTTCGGCGGCAATGCATGCCGTGTCCTGTCTGCCGGCGGTCAGCGGCGCCTGGCGGCATCGCGGCGGCGGCGCGCTGTTCGGACAGAGCGGGCTGTATGGGCTGAATACGGCTTTCCTGAATGGGCTGGACGCCGTCCGGCCCGACACCCGCCTGCTCGATATGAGCCGCATCGGTGCCGTGCTCGCCGGTGATCGGGGAGATCTTGGAGAAGGACCGCCGGTCAGGGCAATGATCGTGCAGAACACCAATCCGGCCGTGGTGGCGCCCGAGAGCGCGCGGGTGCGCGCCGGGCTGATGCGCGAGGATCTGTTCCTTTGCGTGCACGAGCATTTCATGACCGACACGGCGCAGTTGGCCGATCTTGTGCTGCCGGCGACGATGTTCCTCGAACATGACGATCTCTATCAGGCCTCAGGGCATACTTTCCTGCAATCGGCGGAGGCGCTCATTCCGGCACCCGGCGAGTGCCGCTCGAACCATGCTTTCATCAGCGAACTGGCGGGACGCCTGGGCGTTGCGCACGGCGCCTTCGGGATGTCCGCGGCGGCGGTGATCGACCGCGTGCTGGCCGATTCCGGGCGACCGTCGGCGAGCGAAATCCGCGCGCAAGGCGGGCTCGATTGCGCCTTGCCCTTCGAGCGTGCGCATTTCCTCGACGGCTTCGGTCATCCTGACGGCCGTTTCCGCTTTGCCCCCGACTGGGCCGCACGCGGCGCTGGGGCGGCAGCGATGCCGGTGTATCCCGACCATCAGGCGGTGATCGACGCGGCGACGCCGGATAGGCCATTTCGACTGGTGGCGGCGCCGGCGCGGACCTTCCTCAACACGACCTTCACCGAGACGCCGACCTCGTGCGCCAAGGAAAAGCGGCCGACAGTGAAGGTACATCCGGAGGTCTGCCGGACGCTTGGTCTTGCCGACGGGGAAATCGTCGCGCTCGGCAATGCGCTCGGGTCGGTGCGCCTGCATGTCGAGGTCTGCGACGGCATGCAGCCGACGACGCTGATCGTCGAAAGCCAGTGGCCGAATGCTGCCTTTCTCGATGGCATCGGCATCAACACGCTGACCAGTGCCGAGCCCGGTTATCCGGCCGCGGGCGCGGTCTATCACGACACGGCGGTGTGGCTGCGGCGTGCGCCGACGGCGTGACCGCCGCCGCGTTCAGGCGGTGATTTCGATGCGGTTGCCGTCCGGGTCGATGATGACACTCTCATAGTAGCCGTCGCCGGTCCGACGCGGGCCGTCGAGAATGGAGATGCCGTCGTCACGCAGGCGTTGGGTCAGCGCGTCGACGGCTGTGTCGCTGCCGACCGCGATCGCCAGGAGCGTCCAGCCCATGCGTTGCGCGCCGGGTTCGGCCGCCAGCGGCGCGAGTCGGGTGGTCTGCATCAATTCGATTCGGGCGCCGTCGGCGAAGCACAGGAAGCGGGAGGCGAAGCCCTTGGCGGGGTTTTCGTAACGCGCCCCGGGCCGGGCGTCGAAGTAGCGCGCATAGAAATCGGCGAGGCGGTCGAGGTCGTCGGTCCAGAGGGCGATGTGGTCGATGTGCATGGTGCGGGTCGGCAAGGTGTCATGACATTATCGTCTTTGCGGGGTGGCGACGAAAGTGTGCTTGTGGAACTTGTGTCGCCGGTCCGTGCCCAATCGGCGAATCATTGCCGATGCCTGCCATGCTGAATTTCGATAATCGTTGGGTGCGCGAATTGCCGGGAGATCCGGAGACGCGCAATGTGCCGCGCCAGGTCGAGGGCGCCTTGTGGTCGCCCGTCGCGCCGACGCCGGTGGCGGCGCCGCGCCTGTTGGCGCATTCGCCTGAAGTGGCGCAACTGCTGGGACTCGATGCCGACGCGTTGGCGTCGCCGGCCTGGCTCGCGGCGCTGGCCGGCAATGCTCTTCTGCCGGGCATGACGAGCTATGCCACCTGTTATGGCGGGCATCAGTTCGGTTCCTGGGCGCGGCAACTCGGCGATGGCCGGGCGATCTATCTCGGCGAGGTGCTGACTGCCGCCGGCGCGCGCTTTGAGCTGCAGCTGAAGGGGGCCGGGCGCACGCCGTATTCGCGCGGGGCCGACGGGCGCGCCGTATTGCGTTCCTCGATTCGCGAATTCCTGTGCAGCGAGGCGATGCATCATCTCGGTGTGCCGACGACGCGTGCCTTGTCGCTGGTAACGAGCGGCGAGGCGGTCGTCCGCGACATGTTCTATGACGGGCGTCCGGTCGAGGAGCCGGGCGCGATCGTCTGTCGCGTTGCGCCCTCGTTCGTGCGCTTCGGCCATTTCGAGTTGCCGGCGTCGCGCGGCGATGTCGACTTGTTGCGCCGCCTCGTCGATTTTGTCATCGACCGCGATTTCCCGGCGCTGGGGCCGGTCGATGATGATCGCATCGTGCGCTGGTTCGTCGAGGTCTGCGAGCGCACGGCGCGACTGATGGTCGATTGGATGCGCGTCGGCTTCGTGCACGGCGTCATGAACACCGACAACCTTTCGATCCTCGGCCTGACAATCGATTACGGTCCCTATGGCTGGATCGACAACTTCGATCCGGGCTGGACGCCCAACACCACCGATGCGAAAGGACGGCGCTATTGTTTTGCGCGGCAGCCGGCGATCGCCCGCTGGAATCTTGAACGGCTGGCCGAGGCACTGGCGCCGCTGGCCGATGCCGACGCCCTGGCGGCAGGGATTACGCGCTATGGCGAGGTCTATAACGAGGTCTTCGCCGCCGCCTTTGCCGCGAAATTCGGCTGGGTGGCATGGCGCGAGGGCGATGCCGAAAGTGTCGATGCCGTCTTTGACCTGATGCAGCGGGCCGAGGTGGATATGACGATCTTTTTCCGGCAACTGGCGCAGGTCGATCCGCTGTCGCCGGACCCGAAGGTGCTGGAAGAGGCGTTCTACCTGCCCGAGGCGCTGGCCGCCGAGCATGATGCCTTGACGGAATGGTTGCGGGTCTGGGGGCAGCGTGTTGTATCCGATGGCGAGCCGACGGCCCGACGTGTCGCGCGCATGAATGCGGTCAATCCGCGCTATGTGCTGCGCAACTATCTGGCACAACAGGCGATCGATCGCGCCGAGCAGGGTGATCACGCGCTGGTGCTGGAGTTGCTCGACGTGCTGCGCCGGCCGTACGAGGACCAGCCGGGACGCGAGCGTTTCGCTGCGCGACGTCCCGACTGGGCGCGCGACAAGCCGGGCTGCTCGATGCTCTCCTGCAGTTCCTGATTCCGCGTAGAATGAGGCTTCCAACCGATTCTCACGGAGTCTGTATGCCGTTCTCGACCGACCTGATGCATGAACTCAACGCCCTCCTTCGCTTCGATCCTGATTCCGGGCAGCAAGGGCTGAAGGTCCACAAGACGGCCGGCGACGAGGTAATCGTCGCGATGAAGCGCCTGCATGCCAAAGGCTTGGTGACGCAGGCTGACGGCGGCTATCTGACGCCGCTCGGGCGCGAGGCGGCGAGCCACGCACAGGCGCTGACGGGCTTGCTCACGGCTGGCGTCGCCGCCCAGGTCGGCGCCTGAACCCGCCCCGGGTGACGAACTACTCGCGGCGCAGCGTGGCGAGCGTCGCGAGGAACGTCTCGGTGTTCTGAAAGCCGACGACGCGCGTGTCGGTGATTTCTGCGCCGGTGCGATCGAAAAAGATCATGCCGGGCGGGCCGAAGAGCTGGAAGCGCGCGAGCAGCGCCTTGTCATCGGCATTGTTGGCGGTGACGTCGGCGCGCAATAAGGTCCAGCCGCTGAAGGCCTGCTGGACGCGCGCGTCGGAAAATGTCTTGCGCTCCATTTCCTTGCAGGTGATGCACCAGTCGGCGTAGAAGTCGAGCATGACCGGTTGCCCGGCGGCGCGCACCCGCGCGTCGAGCTCTGCCACGCTGCGGACGGATTCAAAGGCCAGGTGTTTGCTGACGCCGCGTTGACGGTCGCCGGTGAAGCTCGCGAACAGTTCGGGAACGCTCTTGCCGCCCGAGAAGGCGTTGGTCAGCAACAGGCAGCCGGCAATCAGCATGGCGACGCCGACCAACTTGATGACGCGCTGCGGGCCAGTGACGCCGGTCTTCGGCAGCGGCCGGTAGGCCTTCCACAGGATCGCCGGAATGACGAGCAGCAGCCCCCAGCCACCGGTCTCGACGGCTGGCGGGAGGAAGGGCGAGATGAGCCACAGCGCCGTGCCAAGCAGGATGAAGCCGAAGGCCTTCTTGACCGATTCCATCCACGGACCGGCTTTGGGCAAGAGCGTGCCGGCCGACAGGCCGACCAGCAGCAGCGGTACGCCCATGCCGAGTGCCATGGTGAACAGTGCCGTGCCGCCGAGCACGGCGTCGCCGGTCTGGCCGATGTAGAGCAGCGCGCCGGCCAGCGGCGCAGCGACGCAGGGGCCGACGATCAGAGATGAGAGCGCGCCCATGATCGCCAGCGCCGGCAGCGAGCCACGGCGGAACTGCAGCGCTTCGGCGGAAACCCGCGTTTGCAGGAAGGCCGGCAGTTGCAGTTCGTAGACGCCGAACATCGAGAAGGCGAGGGCGACAAAAATCAGCGCGAAGCCGCCGAGCGCCCACGGCGTCTGGAAGGCCGATGACAGCAAGGTGCCGGTCAGCGCCGCGCCGATACCGGCGGCGGCATAGGTGACCGCCATGCCGAGCACATAGGCGAGCGAGAGGACGAAGCCGCGGCCGTGGGAAATGCCCTGTTCCTGGCGGCCGGCATTGACGATGATGCCGGAGAGGATCGGCAGCATCGGCAGCACGCAGGGCGTCAGCGACAACAGGAGACCGAAGCCGAAGAAGCTGACGATGACGAGCCAGAAGTCGGCATGCTGCAACAACTGGGCGATGCGTCCCGACTCGTCGCCGCTGCCGGGTGCAGGGGCTTTCGGTGTCGTCGCCGGGTCGGGCAGATCGACGCGCAACATCTGCTGCTGCGGCGGATAGCAGATGCCGTCCTCGGCACAGCCCTGCGAGGTGACTTTCAGCGTGACCGGCAGGATGCCCGAGACGTTGCGTTCGACCGGAATGCGGATCGCCGCCTGCTTGTAGAGAACCTCGACCTGGCCGAAGGTCTCGTCGTGCTTCTGCTTGCCCTTGGGCAGGGTCGGCACGCCGATCGACAGCGTCGCCGGTTCGATGCCGAAGCGGAACTTGTCGCGGTAGAGGTAGTAGCCCGAGGCGATGTCGAAGCGCACTTCGACCGTGTCGCCGTCGAGCGCGCGCGCGCTTGGCCGGAAAGCCTGATCGGGTGGCAGGAACTGGGTGGCCAGGGCTGGCGCGGTGCACAGCAGGAACGAGAAGAGCAGAAAGAGACGTCGCATGATGGCGGGAATTCTAGGGGTGCGAGGTTTCGGCGGCGACCCAGGCCAGATAGTCCGGCAGTCCGTGTGCAACCGGGATGGCGATGATTTCGGGCACGTCGTAAGGGTGCTGCGCGCGGATGGCGGCTTCGAGCGCAGCATAGCTGGCCTCGGTGGTCTTGATCAGCAGCGGGATTTCGTCGGCATGTTCGACCGCATCCTTCCACCGATAGACCGAGCGACAGGGCGCGAGGATGTTCACGCAGGCGGCGAGGCGCGCATCGACCAGCGCGGCGGCGAGGCGGTCGGCGCTGGCCTGGTCGGGCAGATTGGTGAGGACGAGCAGAACGGTCTTCATCGACGGGATTCTATCAGTGCCGCCAGCCGCGCAGGACGATGTCGCGGATCGTCTGCAACTGGCCGTGGAAGAAATGGTCGGCACCGGGAATGACGGTGACCGGCAGACGTTGCGGTTCGGCCCAGGCGAGGACATTGACGAGCGGCACCGTGTCGTCGTTGGCGCCGTGGATGAGGAGGCTGTCGCGCGGGACTCTCTCGGCTTCGTAGTGGCGGTCGCCGGCGATCGTGCCGGTGGCGAGTCCGACCAGCACCAGGCCCTGCGCCGCGTGTCCGGCTTCCTGCAGGCGCCGGGCGACGCGCGTCTGCACGTAGGCGCCGAACGAGAAACCGGCCAGCGCGACCGGCAGCGCGCCGTGCCGTGCCTCGGCGTCGGCGATGACGGCGAGCAGGTCGTCCGTCTCGCCGAGTCCGTTGTCATGGGTCCCGGCGCTGTCGCCGACGCCACGGAAGTTGGGGCGCAGCGCGAGGTAGTCGAGTTGCGCGAAGCTGCGGGCCAGCGTCTGCGCCACCTTGTTGCTGGCAGCGCCGCCGTAGAGCGGATGCGGATGGGCGACGATGGCGATGCCGCGCGGCGATGCGGGGGCGTCGACCAGCAGTTCGATCGTGCCGGCCGGACCGTCGATGCGCCGGATTTCCTCGTGCGGCCTCATGCCGACGGTAGTTTGAGGCGTTCAACGACGCGGCCGTTGACCAGGTGTTCCTGAATGATTTCCTCGATGTCGTTGGTGTCGACGTATTGGTACCAGACGCCTTCGGGATAGACGACGAGGACCGGGCCGTCATCGCAGCGGTCCATGCAACCGGCCTTGTTGATGCGGATCTTGCCCTTGCCTTTCAGGCCGAGCTGGCCGATGCGGTCCTTGGCATAAGTCTGCGCGGTCGTCGCGCCGAGCGCGTTGCAGCAGCTTTCGCCGTCGGGGCGCTGGTTGCAGCAGAAAAAGACGTGGTGCTTGAAATAGCTCATGAACGAACCCTTTCGTCGTGATGTCGGGAAGTCTGACCGTGGAAATGCGCGATGATTCAGCGTCGGCGTCCGAACAGGCTCAGGCACGGCAGTGCCAGGAACGGCCAGAGGCTGGCGGTGAGGCGGGTGAGACCGTTGAAATTGAGGAAATGCCCCTGCTTCCAGACGTTCATGACGATGACGGAGTAGGGGTTGGCCGGGGCGATGTTGACGAGGACCGTGCCGGCCATGAGCATCATCCCGGCGATGGCAACGCGTCCGGCCGGCGGCAGCAGCAGGCACAGGGCGATCAGCAGGATGCCGAACGAAATACCGAGTCCGGCGCCGGGGGTGAGCCAGTCGAGCGCTTGCTGCGGGCCGAGCAGGATCATGGCGGCGCCGGTACGGACCGCGAGCGCGACGAGGAAGAAGCTGCCCAGCAGTGCCAGCGAAGGCTGTTGCGGCGCGAGCAGCGAGCGCACGATCAGGCCGATGGCGACTGTGTTGCAGAAGACGATACCGGCTTCGAGGGCAAAAAATGACGAGGGCGCATAGGCGACTGTCGGCGGGATGTCGAAGAGATGGCGCAGGTCGCCGCTCCCGAACAGGAAGGTTTCCGGCGACAGCAACGTGAATAGCCACAGGCCGACGAGGACGACGGCGACTTCGATATGCGGTGTCGGCGCCAGGCGGCGCTGCAGGCGCGTCAAGGTGGCGGTCAGCCAGCGTCCGAGCGCGAGGGCGAGCAAGGCGCCGAGCGCGGTACCGAGTGTGTTGCAGGCAAGGTCGAGATTTGATGGAACGCGCGACGGCAGCCAGGTCTGGATCGCTTCGACACCGAAACTGAGCAGACCGCCCAGCATCGTCGCGACCAGCGCCGCCAGCCATTGCCCCGGGGCCCGCTGCAGGGCCAGGGTCAGGAGCAGGCCGAGCGGCAGGTAGGCGAGCACGTTGGCGACCATGTCGAACGCGGTCCAGTATTGCGGCCACTCGGTGGTCAGGAAGGCCAGCGGCGAGACGGCGGTGTCCCGCCAGCCGGAGAAGGGATGCAGGCTGGCATAGACGATCAGTGCCGTGTAGACCGGAGTCAGGTAGCGCGGCAGGCGGGTCATGGCAGTTCTCGGCCGTTCAGTGTGCTGCAACCTGCGTCGTCGCGACGCCGATTCGCTGAGGCAACAGGGAGCCGGCGATCATTGCCGCGATGGCGGCGGCGAGACCGATGATCTGGGCCGGAATCAGACTGGCATCGCCGAGCGTGAGGTCGAAAGCGAGCCAGGTGCCGACGCCGCAGAAAATGGCGGCGAGCGCTCCTTGCGTCGTCGCGCGCTTCCAGTAGGCGCCAAAGAAGAGCGGGACAAAGGCGCCGGCCAGCGTGATCTTGTAGGCGCTCTCGACCATCTTGAAGATCGAGGCGTTGGTGTTGAGGGCGAAGCCGAGCACGACGCAGGTGAAGCAGACGATGGTGATCCGCATCAGTCGCAGGAAGGCGCGATCGCTGATGCCGGGGAAGAAGCCGCGCACGACGTTTTCGGAAAAGGCGACGGACGGCGCCAGCAGGGTTGCCGAGGAGCAACTCATGATCGCCGACAGCACGGCGCCGAAGAAGATCGCCTGGGCGAATACCGGCGTGTGCTGCAGCACCAGCGTCGGCAGGACGAGTTGCGAGTCGTTCTGCAGCAGGCCGTTGAAAAGCTCCGGATCGATCAGCGTCGCCGAGTAGGCGATGAACATCGGCACGAAGGTGAAGGCGAAATAGGTCAGGCCGCCGAGGACCGAGCCGATGATGGCGATGCGCGCGCTCTTGGCCGAGGTGACGCGCTGGAAGACGTCCTGCTGCGGGATCGAACCGAGCATCATGGTGAGCCAGGCGCCGAGGAAGGCGAACCACTGCGATACGTCGGCCTCGGGAAAGAAATCGAGCTTGCCGGCAGCGGCGGCGTGGCTGACGACGGTGTCGACGCCGCCGGTCATGCCGGCCATGAGATAGGCGATGAACAGCATGCCGCCCATGACGACGCCCATCTGCACGAAGTCGAGGATGGCGACCGAGAGCATGCCGCCGAAGGTGGTGTAGGTGAGGACAATGGCGGCGCCGAGGATCATGCCGGCCGGTTGCGAAATCGCGTCGGCGGTGACGACGTTGAAGACGAGGCCGAGCGCCTTGATCTGGGCGGAAACCCAGCCGAGGTAGGAGGTGACGATGCAGAGCGTGGCCAGGATCTCGACGCTGCTGTTGAAGCGGATGCGGAAGAAGTCGCCGAGCGTCAGCACATTGAGCTTGTACAGGCGCGTACCGTAGAACAGCCCGGCGATGACGAGGCAGAGGCTCGAACCGAAGGGGTCGGCAACGACACCGCGCAGGCCGTCCTTGACGAAGGTGGCGGAGACGCCGAAGACCGCTTCGGCGCCGAACCAGGTGGCGAAAACGGTGGCCATGACGACCGGCAGCGGCAGGCAGCGTCCGGCAACGGCAAAATCCTTGGTGTTTTCGACGCGGGTGGCGACGTAAAGACCGACGCCGATCGAGAGCGCGAGATAGGCGACGACGAACCAGATGAGCATGCGCGTGTCCAGCAGGCGGGTATATTGATAAAAAACAGCGCATTATACGTTTTTGCCGGCGTCATGCGCCAACCCTTTTTCGGTCGCGGCGCGCGTCCGTCTCGGGCCTTGAGGCGCCGGGCTCGGCGCGGTGTCCTGGGCATTGCCGCGGACCGGTTCCGGCCGCTGTTGTTGCCTCCCCGTTTTGGCCCCGGTTTGACAAGGTATTGATTCCTCAGTAGTATCGCGCCCCTGTCGTGCTGGGCGGGCCCATTCCGGGGCCGCGGCGCGGCCGGAACTCTTCCTTTTTTGGCGTATCGAACGCCTTTCATCTTGAGGAGCATGGGAGAGTTGCCCCGCGATCTTTCCGATCGCGTTCCTGGGTCTAACGGTCTGTTATCCACCCGCCTGTAACCGCTTGTCGCACGGCTTGTCTTGCGCGATGACAACAGTGAAGGAGAGTGAGCATGTCAGCTTCAATTTCGCTCAAACAACAAAGGTCCCGACGTGCCGATGCGGCACTGCATCTGGCGCAACATTGCCTGATGATCGTCGGCCTCATCTTTGTCCTGGATTTTATCAATCTGACGCTCGGCGATCCCGTCTCCGAGCTTTTCCGGTCGTTTGCACCGGAGTCCGGTATCGTCGCCGTCGGCGCACCGGAAAACGATGCGGCCGAAACGACCGCATCGAGCGCGGTCGATGCTTCGTTGGCCGCCTTGTCGCCGCAAATGCGCGGCGCCCTGTCTTATGTCGCCCAGCGCTACAAGGTCTCGGCCGAGGCCGTGCGTCCGGTTTTCGAGGCAGTTCAGCTCGTCGGCCAGGAGCGTCGGATCGATCCGTTGCTCATCGTCGCCATCATCGGCGTCGAGTCGGGCTTCAATCCGTTCGCCGAAAGCGCCATGGGGGCGCGCGGCCTGATGCAGGTCATCCCGCGTTTCCACATGGACAAAGTGCCGGATGGCGGCGGGCGCGGCGCTTTCCTCGATCCGGTCACCAACATCCGCATCGGCACCTCGGTGCTGCAGGAAGCCATCCAGCGCCGCGGCGGTCTGGCGGCCGGGCTGCAGTACTATGCCGGCTCGTCCGACCCGCAGGGCGTCTACGCCAGCCGCGTGATCGCCGAGCGCGCCCGTCTGGAACAGGCTGCCCGCCGCGCCGCCGGCTGATTCCGTGCGCCGCTCAGGCTGAACTCGTCATGCGCCGGATGGCCTGGCGGGCCTCGGCCGGCAGCACCAGTTCGGCCTGCGCCAGCGGCGTCGTCAGTGCGTCGTCGAAATGCAGCAAGCCGGATTCGTCCTCGCGCAGCAGGTCGGCATCGATCAGATGCGTGATCAGGACTGCGAAGGCCGACTTCTCGGCGTACTCGGGCGATTCGCTGGTGTAGAGCAGGGACAGGCGCTGGGCGAGCAGGTGGCAGTCGTTCTCGAGCTGCTGCCGGGTCTTCATGCCCGGGCCGCTGTGCTGCAATAGCGACAGCGTCAGGAAATGCCGTTCCAGCGTCGGCCGCAGGGTCTCGCCGAGCATGCGCAATTCCACCGATTCCGGGCGACTCGCTTCCGGGGCGCTGAGCACGTCGCGATCGTCGCATTGAAGCAGGGCGCGGCCGGTCAGCACGGTGACGATGCCGTTGATGATGTGCGTCAGTTGGTCAGGGGGCCAACGCAGGAACAGCTCGGTACGCATCAGGTCGTAGATGCCGCTGACCGCTTCGATGATCCGTTGCCGGCTCAGGTGGCGGTTATGGCTGATCAGGCAGGCGATCAGCGCTGGCAGCGCAAAGAGGTGCAGGACGTTGTTGCGGAAGTAGCTCAGTAACGGTGCCGTGCCGTTCGGGAGACTGATGAGGTCGCCGAGCGGGTGCGCCACCCGGGTGGCGATGCCGAGGCGCTCGCCGTAGGCGACGATTTCCGCCGGGGTCTGTGTACACAGCACTGTTGCTTCGGCATAGCGCGCTTCGGCGGCAATGGCCTGGTAATGCGCGATCATTTTCAGCAGGACCTGTTCGTCGGCGGTGTGCCTCGGTGTGGCGAGCAGGACGAGGGCGAGCAGGTTGATCGGTGTGATGACGGCGCCGTCATTGAGACGGGTGGCGAGGGCGATGGCGGCCTGCCGCGTCGCATCGCGCGACCAGTCGCCGGGTTTCTCGCCTTGCCAACCGGGGCGGCAGGTCTCGAGAAAGTGGCCGAGATCGAGCGGTTCGCCGAAGTTGATGTGAACCTTGCCGTATTCCTTGCGAATCTTGCGTGCGCTGCGCAGGACGGCCCACAGGGATTCCTTCTCCTTGGGTTTGCCGGCCAGTTCGCGCAGGTAGGTCTTGCCCTCGAGCAGTTTTTCGTAGCCGAGATAAACGGGGACGAAGACCAGCGGACGGTGGTGTTCGCGTACGAAACTGGCGATCGTCATGCCGAGGATGCCGGCCTTGGGGTTGAGGGTGCGGCCGCTGCGGCTGCGTCCGCCCTCGATGAAGTATTCGAGCGGGAAACCCCGTGTCAGCATCAGGTGCAGGTATTCGTTGAAGACGGCGGCATAGAGCGGTTCGCCCTTGAACGTACGACGCAGGAAGAAGGCGCCGCAACGGCGGAGCAGGGGGCCGATCAGCGCCATGTTGAGATTGGCGCCGGCAGCGATGTGGGGTGGCGTCAGTCCGTTCTTGTGCAGGAAATAGGACAGCACCAGATAGTCGATATGACTGCGGTGTGCCGGTACATAGACAATGCTGTGACTGGGGGCGATGCGCAGGACGGTGTCGAGGTGGTAGATGTCGATGCCGTCGTAGAGGCGTGACCACAGCCAGGAAAAGAAGATTTCGAGCGCGCGCAAGGCGCCGTAGGAGTAGTCCGAGGCGATTTCCAGCGCGAAGCGCCGCGCCCGTTGCTGGGCGTCCTTGGCGCTAATGCCGCGGGCGGCCGTCTCGTTGGCGATCGCCGTCTGTACCGATGGCGCGGCGAGCAGTGCCTCGATTTGCGTGTTGCGGTGCGACAGGTCGGGGCCGATGGCGATTTCGCGCTGCCGCCTGAAATGGACGCGCAGGACGCGCGAAAGCTTGCGTAGCGCCAGGGCCTCGTCAAGGTCGCCCGTCGCCAGTCCGTGGAGCGAAATCGGCGGGTTGAAACGGACGAGTACATTGCGTCCGTGCAGCAGAATGGTGAGCAGGCGGCCGAGGCGGCCGACCTGCTGCCAGGTTTCGGAGAAGAGCGCGCCGAGGATCGATTCCTGTTTGTCGGGGCTGCGTCCCCACAGAATGACGACCGGAACAATCTGGATGTCGAGATCCGGATGGGCCAGCATTTCGTCGATGAGCGTGCGCATTAATATCGGGGGTGCGTAGCGTTCGCGGGCGCTGGCCATTGGCGAATGGCGACGGTTGAGGAAGAAACGGGCATGTTTGGCGAGTGTGCGATCGCCGATCTTGAGCGGCTTTTCCGCCGGCGGCAGCCCGGCGCGCCGCGATTCCTCGAAGAGCACGCTCTGATTCGAGAGGTGTTCGTCCTGCAGGACGTAGCAGACGGGTTTGTTCGGGTCCAGGCGGAGGTCGGCCGGGGTTTCCGGGAAAACGGTGGTACGAACCCAGAGGTAGAGTGCGCGGCGGACGAGTTGGGCGGTCCAGCCGGGGAGATCGAAAAATCCGGTCATGTGCGAGGTCGTTTATTGTTGTCGCGAGCGATAGTGTGACCGGCCGGCAGCCTCGGCGAACCAACGTTCGCGCCCGGCGAGCACCACGGTAGCCAGCAAGTGCCTGAAAATCGGCGCTTGCTGGCGTTGGTCAAAGCCGTTCTGACGGTGACGGTCGGGCGCAGTGTAGCGCGGGAACGTCAGTCGTCGTCAAGCCCGGTGAGCTTGTGTCCCGAGGCCAGTTGCTGCTGTGTTTGTGCCGGGACCGGCGCGTAGTGCGAGAAGACGATACTGTACGAGCCCTGACCGCCGGTGAGCGACTTCAGTCGCCCCTGGTAGTCGTCGAGTTCGGCGAGCGGCACCTTGCCCGAAATCGACATCGTTCCCGATCCACGCGGCTGCGTGCCGGTCACCTGCCCGCGCTTGCTGGACAGGTCGCCGGCGAGATCGCCGACCGCGTGTTCCGGCGAGGAGATCTCGATGTCGACGATCGGTTCGAGGATGATCGGCGTCGCCGCCCGGATCGCCTCGATCACCGCCTTGCGGCCGGCCGTGAAGAAGGCGATGTCCTTGCTGTCGACCGCGTGCGATTTGCCGTCGCTGACGACGACGCGGATGTCGGAGACGGGGAAGCCACCGACGACGCCGTCCTCAAGCGCCTGGCGTACGCCTTTCTCGACCGAGGCCATGAACACGCCGGGGATCGCGCCGCCCTTGACCTCGTCGACGAATTCGAAGCCGCCGCCGCGCGGCAACGGTTCGACGCGCAACATGACTTCGCCGAACTGGCCGGCACCGCCCGTCTGCTTCTTGTGACGGCAATGCCCCGGCGCCTTGCCGGTGATGGTCTCGCGGTAATCGATTTGCGGCGGCTTGGTGTCGAGTTCGATCTTGTACTGCTGCGCCATGCGGGCGAGTTTCGCGCGCAGGTGCATTTCGCCGAGACCGCGGATGACGGTTTCATTGGTGGTCGGATGGCGTTCAACCTTGAAGCAGGGGTCCTCGATTTCCAGCTTGTGCAGCACGTCGAAGAGGCGCTGCTCGTCGGACTTCTTCTTGGTCTCGACGGCCAGGCCCTGCATCGGTAGCGGGAATTCAAGCGGCTTGAGGTGGATATGGTCCTCGTCATGCGAGTCGTGCAGGACGCAATCGAATTCGATTTCGTCGACCTTGGCAATGGCGCCGATATCGCCCGGGATCAACTGGTCGACCTCGACGTATTCCTTGCCCTGCAGGCGATACAGGTGGCCGATTTTGAACGGCCGCTTGACGTCGCCGACGAACAGTTGCGATTCCTTCTTGATCGTGCCCTGATGGACGCGGAAAACGCCGAGCTTGCCGACGAAGGGGTCGCTGACGACTTTGAAGACGTGCGCCAGTACATGCCGTTTGGGATCGGCGATGGCGTCGAACGGTTCGGCGTTCTCGTCGATGGGTTCGCCTTTGTAGAACGGCGGCGGGTTGCCTTCGGTCGGGTTGGGCGCGAGCTTGGCGAGCGCGTCGAGCAGTTGCGGGATGCCGGCGCCGGTCTTGGCGGAAACGAAGAGGATCGGGATCAGGTGCCCGGCCCGCAACGCCTTTTCGAACGGCGCATGCAGGGCGTCTGAACTTGGGTCGGCGCCATCTTCGAGATATTGGGCGAGCAGGTCTTCGTCTTCCTCGACGATCTGGTCGATGAGGGCGCGGTGGGCGTCGACGACCGATTCGAAATCGCTGTCGCCGCTGTTGTGTTCGAGTACTTCGATAACGTCCTGGCCGTGATGGGCCGGGAGGTCGAGAATCATGCATTCACGGCCGAAACGCTCGCGGATGTCGGCGAGCAGCCTGGGCAGGTCGACGTTTTCGGCGTCAATTTTGTTGATGACGATCATGCGACACAGATTGCGCGCCGCGGCGAGCTTCATCATCCGTTCGGTCGACAGTTCAATGCCGTTCTGCGCGTTGATGACGACCAGCGCCGTGTCGACACCGGCGAGCGCGCTGATGGCGGGGCCGGCAAAATCGGGATATCCCGGGGTATCGATGAGGTGAACCTGCGCGTCGAGCCAGTTGAAGCTGGCCACGGCGGAGTTGATGGAGTGACCGAGTTCCTTTTCCTGGGGATCGAAATCGCAGACGGTATTGCCCTTCTCAACGAGCCCTCGTGTGGTGATGGCGCCGGCGGCGGCGAGCAGCGTTTCGGCAAGGGTAGTCTTGCCTGCTGCGCCGTGGCCGACAAGGGCTACGGTACGAAGGTTGGCGGTAGTGTGCTGACCCATGTTATCTCCCGTGAATGATGAACACGCTCTGTTCGGGGCGAAAACCGGATGAAGCCCCGTTCGGAGCAACTAGCTACTCTGGATTCCTGCGCAACGGATTCATTCTACATCTTGACGTCATTAAGGGAATATACGGAAGCAACTGTTTTGAAGCCTTCCGGCCGAATAGCCATGACGATGTGTTTGGTGTGGCGGCGCCTGTGACCTGTTTTGTGCAAGATCTGCGCAGATGTTGATTTTGCCGAGGTTTGAACGTGATTTTGCGTTGACCCGATGCCGGCCGGAGGACGATAATTCGAAGTTATATCATTTGCCGCCGGGCTTTTTTTCTGCAGGCGGCAATCGATGGGCCGGCTTTTTTTTGATGAGAGATTGTGAGGGAGATCGATGGAAAATCTAGGCTGGGGTTTACAGATGACCGTTCTCGGTATGGGACTGGTCTTCGCCCTGCTGGCGCTGTTGTGGGTTCTGCTGACGCTGGTGCTCAAGCTCGACAAGGAAGAGGAAGAAGTCCATGCGAGCGCCGAGGCCGACGAGGAGGAAGCCGATGCGACAGTAACGGCGGCGGGTACGGCGGAGCTGGCTGCCGATCTGGTGGCGGCGATTACGGTTGCCGTGGCCAAGTATCGGGCACAGCGCATGCCGGCGGATCTGGCGGCGGCGATCACGGTCGCGGCCTTGGAGCACCGCAAGGCGACCGGGCCGTGGAAGCCCGCGGTTGCGCGCTCGTTCTGGCCGGGTACCGGTCCGAGCCGGTGGACGACGGAAGGTCGGGCTCGGGCTCGGCAAACGAATAACTGGAATCCTTGGGGAAAGTAATGCGACGCTACACAGTAAATATTGGCAGCAAGGAATATGTCCTTGACGTTGAGGCGACCGACTTCGATCAGTTCGAAGTGCATGTGGGCGGACAGGCCTATGTGGTGACGCTGAGCGAAGACCAGGCGGGCGGGGCGACGATTGTGCCGGCGGCAGCGCCTGCACCCAAGGCTGCTCCGGTTGCCGCTCCGGCGGCTGCGCCTGCTGCGGCTGCTGCCCCGGCTGCTGCTGCGCCGAAGAAGCAACCGGCGGGTGGTGGCGGCAAGGGCGCGCTGAAGGCACCGATGCCTGGCGTGATTCTGGAAGTGAATGTCAAGGCTGGCGACAAGGTTGCACGTGGTCAGCAAGTGGCGATTCTGGACGCGATGAAGATGCACAACGTGATTGGTGCGCCGCGTGACGGCGTTATCGGTGAAGTGTGCGTGGCGGCGGGACAAAGCGTCGGCCATGGTGACGTCATCGTCACCTTCAAGGAGGATTGAAAATAATGCGACGCTATACATTGAATATTGGCAACAGGGAATTTGTCGTTGACGTTCAGGAAACGGACTTCGACCAGTTCGAGGTCCAGGTTGGAGGCGAGGCGTACGTTGTGACGCTGGCTGAAGACCAGGCGGTGGGTGGCGTGGCGATTGCGCCGGCTGCTGCTGCGCCGGCACCGGCGCCGAAGGCTGCCCCGGCTGCTGCTCCGGCGGCTGCGGCTGCGCCTGCTGCTGCGGCTCCGGCTGCGGCTGCGCCGAAGAAGCAACCGGCGGGTGGTGGCGGCAAGGGCGCGCTGAAGGCGCCGATGCCTGGCGTGATTCTGGAAGTGAATGTCAAGGCTGGCGACAAGGTTGCACGTGGTCAGCAAGTGGCGATTCTGGACGCGATGAAGATGCACAACGTGATTGGTGCGCCGCGTGACGGCGTTATCGGTGAAGTGTGCGTGGCGGCGGGACAAAGTGTCGGTCACGGCGACGTGATCGTCACCTTCAAGGAGGACTGAGATGATCGATCAAGAAACGATCGGCCTGCTCATGAAAGGCGTCAATGGCGTCACATGGCAGTCGCTGGTCATGATCGGCGTGTCGTTTGTCCTGTTCTATCTTGCGATCGTCAAGGACTACGAACCGCTGCTGCTGCTGCCGATTGGCGCGGGCTGTCTGCTCGCCAACCTGCCGCTGTCGCCGTTGATTGCCGAAGACGGGATGCTGAAGATTCTGTACGAGATGGGCGTGGGCAACGAAATGTTCCCGCTGCTGGTCTTCATCGGGATTGGTGCGCTGACCGACTTTGGACCGCTGCTGGAGAACCCGAAGTTCGTGCTGCTGGGTGCTGCGGGTCAGTTCGGGATCTTCCTGACGCTGATTCTGGCGCTGATTCTGGGCTTCACGCAGAAGGAAGCGGCCTCGATCGGTATCATTGGCGCGATTGACGGACCGACGTCGATCTACGTGTCGGGCATTCTTGCACCGCATATGCTTGGGCCAATCACGGTGGCTGCGTACAGCTACATGTCGCTGGTTCCGATCATCATGCCGCCGGTGATTTACGCGCTGACGACGAAGCATGAGCGTGCGATCCGCATGCCGTATGCGTCGCGCAAGATCAGCACGCGGACGCGGATCATGTTCCCGATCATCGTGACGGTGATGGTGGGTATCCTGGTGCCGTTTGCGACGCCGCTGATCGGCATGCTGATGCTGGGCAACCTGATGAAGGAATCGGGTGCGGTGGAACGTCTGACGAAGGCCTCGTCGAACGAGATCGCGAACACGGTGACCTTGTTCCTGGGTCTGGCGGTTGGCGGCACGATGGTTGGCACGGACTTCCTGAAGTACTCGACGCTGTTCATTCTGGGTCTGGGTCTTCTGGCGTTCGGTGTTGACTGTGCGGCCGGGGTGATCTTCGCGAAGATCCTGAACGTTCTGACGGGCGGCAAGGTGAACCCGATCATCGGCGCGGCGGGTATCAGCGCGTTCCCGATGGCGGCGCGGGTTTGCCAGCGCGTGGCGCAGGACGAGGACTTCGAGAACTTCCTGCTGATGCACGCGATGGGTGCGAACGCTGCGGGTCAGGTGGCCTCCGTGGTTGCCGGCGGTGTGGTGCTGGCGCTGATGGGTGCTGGCGGCTAAGCCGTTCGAACCGTAGTCATGCAAAAAGCCCGCCTCACGGCGGGCTTTTTTTATGGGCGTGGGCCGGGCAAAAAAACACCCGCCGGAGCGGGTGTTCGATGTGCCGGGTAGCGATGCCGTTGCCGGATCAGCTTTCGTGCAGGAAATCGAGCAGCATGTGGGCGGCGGCGCCCGGCGTCATTTCGCCGGCGGCAACCTTGCGCGAAATCTCGGGCAGGGCCGAGTGGACCGAAGGGTTTTTGCGGAAACGGTAATGCAGACCCGACTCGATCATGCTCCACATCCAGGCGAGTGCCTGTTTCTTGCGCTTTTCCTCGAATTCTCCGGAGGTCTTCATGGCCGTGCAATAGTTCTGGATTTCCTTCCAGAACTCGTCCATGCCCTGCTTCTGCAGCGCGCTGACGTTGATGACCGGCGGGCGCCAGTTCGGCGAGGTCGGGCGCAGCATGTGCAGCGCCTGCTTCCACTGGGCGCGGGCGACGGCCGACATCTGCGGGTTGATGTCGCTCTTGTTGATGGCGACGAGGTCGGCGATTTCGACGATACCCTTCTTGATCGCCTGCAGGTCGTCGCCGGCATTCGGCAACTGCACCAGCACGAACATGTCGACCATGCCGGCCACCGTCGTCTCGCTCTGGCCAACACCGACAGTCTCGACGAGGATGACGTCGTAGCCGGCGGCTTCACAGGCCAGCATCGATTCGCGCGTCTTTTCAGCCACGCCGCCGAGCGATCCGGCCGAGGGGCTGGGGCGGATGAAAGCTTCGTGACGCATGCACAGCTGTTCCATGCGTGTCTTGTCGCCGAGAATCGAGCCGCCCGAAACCGACGACGAAGGGTCGACCGCGAGGACGGCGAGTTTGTAGCCCTGGTCGATCAGCCAGACGCCCAATGCTTCGATGAAGGTCGACTTGCCGGCACCGGGGACGCCCGAAATGCCGATGCGGATGGCCTTGCCGGAATGCGGCAGGAGTCGTCCGAGAACCCGGTGGGCGCGGACCTGATGGTCGTCGCGGGTGGATTCAATCAGCGTGATGGTCTTGGCGAGTGCGCGCCGCTGGCCGGCGAGGACGCCGTCGATCAGGTGTTGATCGTCTGCGGTGAGGGCATTGCTGGGCGGGGTGGTGGTCGCATCCATGGGAAAGTGTCTTTGGCTTGTAGCTGAAATCGGGACTGTGTAGACAATGCGTGCGGGTGAGGTTCCCGCCAACTGCAATTTCGTCCGCTCAAAAAGCGAAAAGCCAAACCCCGGCGTCTGCCGGGGTTTGGCTGCTTACGACATGATTAAGCCTTCTTGGCCTTGCGGATCTCTTCGAGCACCTTGCGGGCCGAGTCTTCGATACGCGTACCCGGGCCAAAGACGGCCTTGGCACCACCGGCGAACAGGGCATCGTAGTCCTGGGCCGGGATAACGCCACCGGCGAAGACGACGATGTCGTTAGCGCCTTGAGCCTTGAGCGCTTCGACGAGTTGCGGCACCAGGGTCTTGTGACCGGCGGCCAGCGACGAGCAGCCAACGGCGTGCACATCGTTTTCGATGGCCAGACGGGCAGCTTCTTCCGGCGTCTGGAACAGCGGGCCGACGTCGACGTCGAATCCGAGGTCAGCGTAAGCCGTCGCAACCACCTTGGCGCCGCGGTCGTGACCGTCCTGACCGAGCTTGGCGATCATGATGCGGGGGCGACGGCCTTCTTCGGCAGCGAACTTCTCGATGTCGGCCTTGATCGTTTCCCAGGTTTCCTGTCCTTGCACAACGCCTCCGTAGATGCCGGAAATGGTCTGGTTGTTGGCGCGGAAGCGGCCGAAGATCTTCTCGAGCGCATCCGACACTTCGCCGACCGTAGCGCGCAGACGCATGGCCTTGATGGCGAGATCCAGCAGGTTGCCTTCGCCGGTTTCGGCACACTTGGTCAGTGCGTCGAGAGCGGCTTGAACAGCGGCAGCGTCGCGGGTGGCGCGGATCTTCTTGATGCTGGCGATCTGCGACTCACGCACGGCGTGGTTGTCGATGTCGAGGATTTCGAGTTCGGCTTCCTTGGCCAGCTTGTACTTGTTGACGCCGACGATGACCTTCTTGCCGGAGTCGATGAGCGCTTGCGTTTCGGCAGCGCAGGTTTCGACCTGCATCTTGGCCCAGCCCGATTCGACGGCCTTGACCATGCCGCCCATCTTGTCGATTTCCTGAATGATGGCCCAGGCCTTGTCGGCCATGTCTTGCGTCAGCTTTTCCATCATGTAGGAACCGGCCCACGGATCGACCACGTTACAGATCTTCGTTTCTTCCTGGATGATGATCTGCGTGTTACGGGCGATACGTGCCGAGAATTCGGTCGGCAGCGCGATCGCTTCGTCGAGCGCGTTGGTGTGCAGCGACTGGGTGCCGCCGAAAACGGCTGCCATGGCTTCGATCGTGGTGCGGATCACGTTGTTGTACGGATCCTGCTCGGTCAGCGACCAGCCGGAGGTCTGGCTGTGCGTACGGAGCATCATCGACTTCGGGCTCTTGGCGCCGAAACCGCTCATGATGCGATGCCACAGCATACGGGCAGCGCGCATCTTGGCGATTTCGAGGTAGAAGTTCATGCCGACGGCCCAGAAGAACGACAGGCGGCCAGCGAATTCATCAACGTCCATGCCCGAAGCGATACCGGTGCGAACATACTCGGCACCGTCGGCCAGCGTGAAGGCCATTTCGATCGCCTGGTTGGCACCGGCTTCCGAGATGTGGTAGCCGGAGATCGAAATCGAGTTGAACTTCGGCATGTTTTGCGCGGTGTAGCCGAAGATGTCGGCGATGATCTTCATCGACGGCTTGGGCGGGTAGATGTAGGTGTTGCGGACCATGAACTCCTTCAGAATGTCGTTCTGAATGGTGCCGGTCAGCTTGTCCTGCGAAACGCCTTGTTCTTCAGCGGCGACGACGTATCCGGCCAGAACCGGCAGCACGGCGCCGTTCATGGTCATCGAAACCGAAACCTTGTCGAGGGGGATGCCATCGAACAGGATCTTCATGTCTTCAACGGAGTCGATCGCCACGCCGGCCTTGCCGACGTCGCCGACGACGCGAGGATTATCCGAGTCATAACCGCGGTGCGTGGCCAGGTCGAACGCGACCGAGACGCCTTGGCCGCCGGCGGCCAGCGCCTTGCGGTAGAACGCGTTGGATTCCGTGGCGGTCGAGAAACCGGCATATTGACGGATCGTCCAGGGGCGGGCAGCGTACATGGTCGCTTGCGGGCCGCGGGTGTAGGGAGCGAAGCCAGGCAGCGTGTCGGTGCAGGGCAGGTCGGCAACGTCGGCCTTGGTGTACAGCGGCTTGACGGTGATCCCCTCGGAGGTGATCCAGTTCAGCTTCTCAATATCGCCACCCGGCGCAGACTTGCTGGCAGCCTTTTTCCAAGCGTCCAGATTGGACGAATCGGAGAATTTTTCGTTCGACATGACTTTACCTTTCAGGAAGTAAAAACCGGGGCGTCATACGGCCATCTGCACGTTTTTCCGGCGCGGACCGTTTGTCCGGGCCGTCATGCGGCTGTAATCTGCCATGAGCCATAAATCGTACTTTAACGACACCCCCCTCACAAGGCGAAGGCAGTCGAAATGTGGAAATCCACAAACGAAATAGGGCGATAGCGCCGGTTTCCAGGCTATGCCGCGGCACTATTTCCGGGGTTTTGCGCGGTCGCGCTAGAGGGCGATATAAAGTGCCAGCGGCACGAAAATGAGCGAGGCAATGTTGCCGACGACGACGATCGCCGAAACCAGTCCGGGATCCTGTCCATAACGCTCGGCAAAGATGTAGTTCATGACTGCCGGGGGCAGCGCCGCGTACAGGATCAGCAAGCCCTGCATCGGCGGCGTCAGTGGCAGGAGCTTGGTCAGTGGCCAGGCGATCAGCAGGCTGGAAATCGGACAGAGGACGGCGCCAACGATGCCGATGCTCCAGTTCGACACGCGAAAGGTCGAAAAGCCGACGCCGAGCGCGAACAGGCCGAGCGGAATGGCGGCGTCACCAATCATGCGCAGGCTGCTGGCGAGCCAGTCGGGCAGGGCTAGGCCGGCCAGGCTCATCAGGACGCCGAGAATCATCGCCCAGAGCATCGGGCTCTTGAGTGTGCCGCGAATGTCGGTGCCGGGCGCGCAGATGCGGATGCCGAGGGTGAAGTGGATCAGGCTGAAGATCATGAAGATCGATACGGCGGCCGGCAACAGGTCGGCGCCGAAGGCGAACAGCGTCAGCGGCAGGCCCATGTTGGCGACGTTGGAGAAGACCATCGCCGGGACGAAGGCCGGCACGCTGTATTTGAGCAGGCGGGCAACGCCCCAGGCGATGAGGCCGGATCCGAACAGCATGATGATCGAACCGAGCAGCAGCGGCAGGTATTCGACGATATGGAAGTCCTTGGCGGCCATCGCCGAAAAGATCAGCGCCGGAAAGAGGACGTCGACCGACAGGCGATTGACCCAGCGCATGTCCGGCTTGGCGATGCGGCCATAACCGAAACCGATGGCGGAGACGACAAGTACCGGCGTGATGATACCGATGATGCGAATGAAGAGATCCATGTCGGGGAAATGCAGGCGTCTGCGGGTTGTCTGGTATGGCAGTTTAACCCGAGAACCGGGCGCTGCGTTACTTTGCCTGGGCGACCGGTGCAGCGACCGGGGCTTCGCGGATCGGCAGGTTCACCAGCGCGGCGAGGCCGGCAAGCGTGATGTCGGCATACCACATCCAGCTATAGTCGCCGAAACGGGTGATCGAGATGCCGCCAAGCCAGGCGCCGAGGAAACCGCCGATCTGATGCGAGAGCAGCGTCATCCCGAACAGCGTGCCGAGGTAGCGGATGCCGAACAACTTGCCGACGATGGCGGCGGTCGGTGGGACGGTGGCCAGCCAGGTGAAGCCGAGGCCGGCTGCGAACAGGTAGAAGGTCAGGTCGGTACGCGGCGAAGCGAGGTAGAGTGCGATGAGCACGGCGCGCGAGCCGTACATCCAGAACAGCACGTATTTGCTGCGATAGCGGGCGACGCAGGCACCGGCGACGAGGCTGCCGAGGATGTTGGCGGCGCCGATGATGGCCAGCGACCAACTCGCGACCGAGGCCGGCAGTCCGCACAGATTGACTTCTCCCGGCAGGTGGGTCACGAGAAAGGCGATGTGGAAGCCGCAGGTGAAAAAGCCGGCGTGCAGCAGCAGATAACTGCGGTCGCGGAAGGCATCCTTGAGACTCTGCCAGAGTCCTGCCCCCTGGGCGCCGTGACCGTGGTGGTCGGGCGCATGCGGTTCGGCGACCACGCGCACGAGCGGCAGGGCGGCCAGCGTGACGGCAGCGAGCGCCCACATTGCCCCCATCCAGCCCATGACCTGGATCAGTTTCTGCAGGATCGGCGCGAAAATGAACTGACCGAAGGAGCCGCCGGCGTTGATGATGCCGGACGCGGCACCGCGCGTTTGCGGTGGCAGGCGGTTGCTGACCGCGCCGATCAGAACGGAGAAACTGCCGGCCCCCGAGCCCATTGCCGAAAGGAGGCCGAGCGAGAGGATCAGTCCCGAGGTGCTGTCCATCCAGGGCGTGATGGCGCTGCCGATGGCCAGGGTGACGAGGCCGCAGGCGAGTACCTTGGCCGGGCCGTAACGGTCAGCGAAGGCGCCGGCGATCGGCTGGATCAGTCCCCACGTGAACTGGCCGACGGCCATCGCCAGACTGATGGCAGCAATGCCGAGGCCGGTACTGTCGTTGAGCGGCGCCAGGAAAAGGCCGAGCGATTGTCGCGCGCCCATCGTCACCATCAGGATGCCGGCGGCGGCAAGGGTGATGATCCAGAGGGCAGGCGTGTTGAGCGATTTGAACATGGATGGACGAGGTCGGCTGGAGGGGGTTCGAACGCGCCGGAACGGCGGAGTTCAATGGGTCAGGTGTTGTCGGTGAAGCGGTGGATCTGGCGGCGGTCGCGCTTGGTCGGGCGCTCGCCGCGCTCGCTGCCTGGCGCCGGGGCGAGTCGTCGCGCTTCCTGCTCGGTCGCACGCCGTTGCGCGCTTTGCTCGGTTTCCCGGTAAAGCTGCTGGGCGGCGCTGGCCGGTCCGCGTGTCGTGGCAATGGCGTGAACCACGATGCTCCAGCGCTGGTGACCGATGCTGAGATCAATGGTGTCGCCGGGGCGCACTTCACGCGCCGGTTTGACCGCCGCGCCGTTGAGCCGGACATGGCCGGCATCGATGGCGGCCGTGGCGAGCGAACGCGTCTTGAAAAAACGTGTGGTCCACAGCCATTTATCGATCCGCAGGCTGGCCGACGTGGATTCTGCGCTCAATCGATCAGTCCTTCTCGGCGTCGACGTTCATGTGCGCGGCTTCCTCGCGCCGGGTGAAGCGGTCGAGGTAGAGGTAGATGACCGGCGTCAGGTAGAGCGTCAGCAACTGCGACAGCAGCAACCCGCCGACCACGGCCAAACCGAGCGGTTGCCGCACTTCGGCGCCGGCGCCGATGCCGAGGGCGATCGGCAGTGTGCCGACGAGCGCGGCCATCGAGGTCATCATGATCGGCCGGAAACGGATCAGACAGGCCTGGAAAATCGCGTCGAAGGCCGGCAAGCCGGCGCTACGCTGCCGGTCGAGCGCAAAGTCGATCATCATGATGGCGTTCTTCTTGACGATGCCGATCAGCATGATGACGCCGACAAAGGCGTAGAGGCTGAGGTCGATCTGGAAGATCAGCAAGGTCAGGAGCGCGCCGACAGCGGCGGAGGGCAGGCCCGAGAGGATCGTCAGCGGGTGGATGAAACTCTCGTAGAGGATGCCGAGCACGATATAAACGACCACGATGGCGATCGCCAGCAGGACGCCGAGGCCTTGCAGCGACGCCTGGAACGCCTGGGCGGTGCCTTGCAGGCTGGTGTTGAGCGATACCGGGAGGCGCAGTTCGCGCTCAAGTTCCTTGATGCGATCGACCGCCTCGCCGAGCGAAACGCCGGGCATCAGGTTGAAGGAGATCGTCACCGACGGCAGTTGGCCTTGATGGTTGATGGTCAGCGCCTGCGTCGATTTGGTCAGGCGCGTGACGGTGTCGAGCGGCACCAGCTTGCCGCTGCTGGCACGTACATACAGGCGCGACAGCATCGACGGGTCGAGCTGAAATTCCGGCGCCACCTCAAGGATGACCTGATACTGGTTGGCGGTGCCGTAGATGATCGAAATCTGGCGGGCGCTGAAGGCGCTCTGCAAGGCATCCTCGACCTGGGCGAAGCTGAGTCCCAGCGTGGCGATCTTGTCGCGGTCGACGGTCAGCGAGACGACCGGGCTCTTGTTGTTGAGCGTGCTCGATACGTCCACGATGCCGGGAATCTGACGGATCTTGTCCAGCAGGGTGTTCGTCCATTGATAGAGTTCGGCGAGATCGGTGTCCTGCAAGGTGTATTGGTATTGTCCGGCCGTGATCTGTCCGCCGATGCGGATCACCGGCGGGTTTTGCATATAGACCCGGATGCCGGGCACGGCGGCCAGTTTGGGGCGCAGTTCCTGGATGATCTGGTCCGGTGTGAGCTTCCGTTCGTGCGCCGGCTTGAGCATGATCGACAGCGTGCCGGTATTCGAGGTCGGGCGTTGGTTGGTGGCGCCGACGCTCGACATGAACGAGCGGATGTTCGGGTCCTGCGCAATGATCTCGGCGATCGCCTGCTGGTGTTCGACCATGTAGGCAAACGATGCGTCCTGCGGGCCTTCGGTGGTCGCCGTGATCTGGCCGCTGTCGCCGCTTGGCAGGAAGTCCTTGGGTACCTTGCCGAACAGTACAGCGGTCAGCGCGATGGTCAGGAAGAAGCCGACGAGCACCGTGCGCGGGTGCGCCATGGCGACGCGCAGGCTGCGCTCGTAGCTGTTGAGCAGTGTGTCGAAGAAGCGTTCGAATGCCTTGAAGACGCGCCCGTGGCTTTCCGTGTTGGAATGTTTGAGATAGCGACTGCACAGCATCGGCGTCAGCGTCAGTGAGACGATGCCCGAGACGAGAATGGCGGCGCAGATGGTGACGGCGAATTCGTTGAGCAGGCGCCCGACGATGCCGCCCATGAAGAGGACCGGGATGAACACCGCGGTCAGTGAGAAAGTCATCGAGATGATCGTGAAACCGATCTCGCGCGAGCCCTTGATCGCCGCGTGCAGCGGTGTCTCGCCCATTTCGACGTGGCGGACGATGTTCTCGAGCATGACGATCGCGTCGTCGACGACAAAGCCGACCGACAACGTCAGCGCGAGCAGCGACAGGTTGTCGAGGCTGAACTTCATCGCGTACATGACGGCGAAGGTGCCGATCACCGAAATCGGTAGCGCCAGCGCCGGAATCGTCGTCGCCGAGAGATTGCGCAGGAAGAGCAGGATGACGAGGATGACGAGGAAACCGGCAAGCACCAGCGTGAATTGGACGTCGTCGATGGCTTCGCTGATGGTGACGCTGCGGTCGTAGAGCGTCGTCATGTGGATGGCGGCCGGGAGTTTTGCCTGGAAGCTCGGCAGCACGCGCTTGACGGCGTTGACCGTTTCGATGGTGTTGGCGCCGGGCTGGCGGAAAATGGCGAGGACGATGGCGCGCTTGTCGACGTTCCAGGCGGCGATCCGCTTGTTCTCGACGCTGTCGATTGGCGTCGCGACTTCATCGAGCCGGACCGGCGCGCCGTTGCGCCAGGCGACGATGATGTTGCGGTAGGCATCGGCATTGCCGAGTTGGCCGTTGTCCTTGATCGAGAACGCCTGATGCTCGCCGTCGAACAGGCCGACCGGTTGATTGACGTTGGCCTGGGCGATGGCTTGCTGCAACTCGTCGATGCCCATGCCGCGGGCGCTGAGCTGGTCCGGGTTGGCCTGGATGCGGACGGCGAATTTCTGCGAACCGAAGACCTGGACTTGTGCCACACCGGTGATTGTCGACAGGCGCTGGGCGAGTTGCGTCTCGGCGTATTCGTTGACGACCGGTAGCGGCATCGTCGGCGATGACAGGGCGATGAAGAAGATCGGCGCGTCGGCTGGGTTGATTTTGCGGAACGAGGGCGGGACCGGCATGCTCGGCGGCAGTTTGCGCTGGGCGGCGGCAATGGCGGCCTGGACGTCCTGGGCAGCGGCGTCGATATTCTTGTTGAGCGAGAACTGCAGCGTGATGGCGGTCGAGCCGAGGGCGCTGACCGAACTCATCGAGTCGAGACCGGCGATCGTGGCGAACTGGTTTTCGAGCGGCGTCGCTACTGCTGCGGCCATGGTTTCCGGCGAGGCGCCCGGCAGGTTGGCGGTAACCGAGATGGTCGGGAAGTCTACGCTAGGCAATTCGGAAACCGGCAGGGCGCGATAGGCAATTAGCCCAAATATGACAAACGCTGCCATCAGCAGCGTCGTCATCACCGGGCGGCGAATACACAGTTCAGGCAGGTTCATCGTGCCGATCCTATTGGGCTTTTGGCGCTTCTGTACTGGCTTTGTCGGCCTTGTCTTCCGGCTTGGCGTCCTTGTCCTTGTCGCGGATCCTGGCGCCCGGTGTCAGGCGAAGGTGGCCGTCGGTGACGACGGTGTCGCCGGCGGTTAGTCCGCTGGCGATGGCCGTCAGGCCGCCGTCGGTCGCAGCGACCTGGACTTTGCGCATTTCGACGCTGCTGTCTTCTTTGACGATGTAGACGAAGTTGCCGTCGGCGCCTTGCTGGATGGCCTCGCCGGGGACGGTCACGGCCTTTTCAAGCACGTCGAGAATCAGCGAGATGTTGAGGAATTGTCCCGGCGTCAGCTTTTCATCCTCGTTCGGCAGCGAGGCTTTCATCAGGATCGTGCCGGTGGCGGTATCGACGGCATTGTCGATGAAGATGACCTTGCCCGTGAAGTGCTGGGATTTGTCGCTCGGCAGTGTGATGTCGACGCGCATTTCGCCGGCCTTGAAGGTGCTGCGCAGGCGAGCCAGGTGTTTCTCCGGAATCGAAAAGGAAACGAGCAGCGGGCGGACCCGATTGACGACGGCCAGCGTCGTGTCATTGACCTTGACTGCGGATCCCGGAAAAACCACGCGGGCGCCGACGATGCCGGTGAACGGTGCGCGGATCGTGGCGTAGGAGAGCTGCAGTCGGGCAACTTCTGCCGCTGCCTGGCTGGCGCGCAGGTTGGCGGTCGCCGCCGCTTCGCTGGTGCGGGTGTCGTTGACCTTCTCTTCGGAAACGAAATTGCGATTCCTGAGCGCCGTGTAACGGGCCGTGTCGGCACGCGACTTGGCGATCAGTGCCTCGTCCCGAGCGACCGCAGCCTCGGCCTGTTGCAGGCGCGCGGCGAAATCGGTCGGGTCGAGGCGGATCAGCACATCGCCTTGCTTGACGTGTTGTCCCTCGGTAAAGAGCACCGCGGCAACCTGGCCGTCGACGCGGGGCTTGAGCGTGACGCTTTCATAGGCTTCGGCGCGTCCGACCACCCGCAGGGCGACCGGAATGTCTGCTTCGGTCGCCTTGGCTGTCGTTACCGGGACCGGCGGCGGGGCCGGCTTTTTCTTGGCGTCTTCGGAACAGGCCGCCAGCGCGAGCGCGGCGGCCGTCAGCAGGGCGACAGGCGCGAGTCTCACGGCAGCAGGTTCTCCAGGGTGTAGAGTTCCTCGACGGTCTCGCGCCGGCGGATGAGGTGAGCCTGGTCGCCGTCGACCATGACTTCGGCGACGCGCGGACGCGTGTTGTAGTTCGAACTCATCGTCATGCCGTAGGCGCCCGCCGAGAGAACGGCGAGGAGGTCGCCCGGTTCGAGCGCAAGTTCGCGGTCGTGGCCAAGGAAATCGCCGGATTCGCAGATCGGACCGACGATCTGCCAGGTCTGCGCGGCGACGTCACGCGGCTTGACGGCGACGATGTCATGCCAGGCGTCGTACAGCGCCGGCCGCGCCAGATCGTTCATGGCGGCATCGATGATCGCGAAGTTCTTGACTTCGCCCGGCTTTAGGTACTCGATCTTCGTCAGCAGCGCGCCGGCGTTGCCGACCATGCGACGGCCTGGTTCGAGGATGATCTTGAGGCCGCGGCCCTTGAGCTTGGCGAGCAGCGGCTGCAGGTAGCTCTTGGCCGTGGGCGCCTCTTCGTCCTTGTAGCGGATGCCGAGGCCGCCACCGAGGTCGATGTGGTGCAGGTGGATGCCGCTGGCAGCCAGTTGGTCGACCAGGATCAGGATCTTGTCGAGGGCTTCGGCGACCGGCGACGGGTCGAGGAGCTGCGATCCGATGTGGCAGTCGATGCCGGTGATTTCGAGGTTCGGCAGCGATGCGGCGCGCTGGTACAGGGCGAGCGCATCCTCGTAGGCGACGCCGAACTTGTTCTTCTTGAGGCCGGTCGAGATGTAGGGGTGCGTCTTCGGATCGACGTTCGGGTTGACGCGGAAGCTGATCGGCGCCTTCTTGCCCAAACGGCCGGCCACTGCGTTGAGCCGTTCGAGTTCGGGCGCCGACTCGACGTTGAAGCAGAGGATGCCGACGTTGAGGGCGTATTCCATTTCCTCGACCGATTTGCCGATGCCCGAGAAAACGACCTTCTTCGGATCGCCGCCGGCGGCCAGCGCTCGCTTCAGTTCGCCGCCGGAAACGATGTCGAAACCGGCACCCTTGCGGGCGAACACGTTGAGCACGCCGAGGTTGGAGTTCGACTTGATGGCAAAACAGACGAGCGCGTCGGTGCCGGCCAGTTCCTGATGGTATTCGTCGAGCGCAGCTTCGAGTGCGGCACGCGAATACACATAGCAGGGCGTACCGAAACGGGCGGCGATGTCGGACAGGGCGACGGATTCGGCGTAGAGCTCGCCGTTCTTCAGGGTAAAGGCATTCATCTGGAGGCTTCCTTGGTCGTGGTAGTATCTGCTGCAGTTGTTGCGTCTTGACGCTGAGTCTGAGAGTCTTGCTCCTGCTTGGCTTGTTTCTGCGCCTGCTGCCGCGCTTTTAGCCACGCCTGCTGTTCGGCCATTTGCGTGGGGGTGAGTGTTACCGGTCCCCGGGTGCCACAGGCACCGAGCATGACAAGCGTCGCCAGCAGAGCGGATTGCGCAAGACGAATGGGCATGGTCATTTAACCAAAAGCGGGAATGTTAGCACAGGATGAATGAGTCGGAATTCAATGCGTTGGCCGATCAAATGCTGGATCGGATCGAAGCTGCGCTCGATCGTTGGGACGCCGATCTCGATTGTTCGCGTTCGGGTGACGGCGTGCTTGAGATCGAGTTCGACGACGGCGGCAAAATCATCGTCAATCGACACGTTGCGGCACAGGAAATCTGGGTGGCGGCACGTTCGGGCGGATTTCATTTTCGTTGGGACGGCGCCGTCTGGCGCGATACGCGCGATGCGTCCGAATTGATCGAGGCGCTTGCCCGCCTGGTCTCGGCCCAGTCGGGCGAGGCGGTCAGCTTCGACTGACCGCCGTCGGGTTCAATCAACCGGTTTCGAATTCGGGTCCTGTCGCGGCTCCGGATCAACGCTTGACGGCACGTTTTCACGGTAGAAAAACTCCTTCGCCGGTCCCTTGCCGTTGCCCGGCGCATCAACGGCGACCAGTCCGGTCGGCTGCGGCATGAAGGATTCAGGGACGTCCTTGAGTACCTTGGACATGTAGCCGATCCAGGCCGGTAGCGCTGTCGTACCGCCGGTTTCGCCGTTCCCCATGTTCTTGGGGTGGTCGAACCCGACCCAGGAACAACCGACGACGGTGCGCTGGTAACCGCAAAACCAGGCATCGACGTGTTCGTTGGTCGTGCCGGTCTTGCCAGCCAGATCGCGGCGCTTGAGCGTCGCCGAGGCGCGGGCGGCGGTGCCGTAGATGGTGACGTCGCGCAGCATGCTGTCCATCATGTAGGCGTTGCGCGGATCAATCACCAGCAGGGATTCGTCTCCGGCCTGGACCGGTTGTGCCTGGGCCAGCACCTGATCTTTCTCGTCACGAATTTCGCTGACGATGTACGGCTGGATGCGATAACCGCCATTGGCGAAAACGGCGTAGGCCGTCACCATCTGCCAGGGGGTGACCGAGCCGGCACCGAGTGCCATGGTCAGGTAGGGCGGGTGCCTGTCGGCATCGAAACCGAAGCGGGTTGCGTAGTCCTGAATGAAATGCACACCGCTGGCCTGGAGCAGTCGGATCGATACCATGTTCTTCGATTTGGTCAGCGCCGTCCGCATGCGCATCGGACCTTCGTACTTGCCGTCGTAATTCTTCGGTTCCCAGGCCTGGCTACCGGTGACGGATGCCGGAATGCTGATCGGCGAATCTTCGATGATCGAGGTCGGTGTGAATCCCTTTTCAAGCGAACCCGAGTAGATGAACGGCTTGAAGCTGGAACCGGGTTGCCGCCATGCCTGCGTCACATGATTGAACTTGTTGCGGTTGAAATCGAAGCCGCCAACGAGTGCGCGGATGGCGCCGGTGTCGGGCATGGCCGACAGGAACGCCGACTCGACCTCGGGCATCTGGGTGATTCTCCAGGCATTCTTGTCGTCGGTCATGACGCGGATGATGGCGCCCCGGCGCAGGCGCTTGTTCGCCGGGGTCTTTTCGTCGAGCCAGCGGGCGCCGAGCTTGAGTCCGTCTCCGGTGATGGTGATGATTTCTCCGCCTTTCCGGTAGGCACGGATCTGCTTGGCGTCGGCTTCGAGGATGACTGCCGGATGAAGATCCGGTGAATCGCTGAAGTCCTGAAGAACTTCATCGAGTCCTTCGTCCTGGTCCGATTTGATCTCGCCCATTTCGACATAGGTTTCGGCGCCGCGATAGCCGTGCCGGCGATCGTAGTCGAGCACGTTGCGCCGCAGGCTGAGATAAGCGGCTTCCTGATCGTTCTTGAGAATCGTCGTGTAGACCTTGAGCCCGCGCGAATACACCTCTTCCGGGAAACGTTCGGCCGCCATCTGTCGGGCCATCTCGGCGACATATTCGGCATGGACGGCGAATTCATTGGTGTCGCGCTTGATGATCAGCGTCTGCTTGATCGCGTCTTCGTGCTGTTTGTCGTTGAGAAAGCCGAGTTCGCGCATGCGGCGCAGTACGTATTGCTGGCGCAGGCGTGCGCGCTTCGGGTTGACGACCGGGTTGAAGGCGGACGGCGCCTTGGGCAGGCCTGCCAGCATCGCTGCTTCTGCCGGTGTGATGTCCTTGAGCGATTTGCCGTAATAGATCTGCGCGGCCGCACCGAACCCGTAGGCGCGTTGGCCGAGGTAAATCTGGTTGATATAGAGTTCGAGGATCTGGTCCTTGCTCAGGTTCGCTTCGATCTTGAACGACAGCAGAGCCTCGTACAGTTTTCTTGCGTACGTCTTTTCCGAGGACAGGAAGAAATTCTTGGCGACCTGTTGCGTGATGGTCGATGCGCCCTGCTTCTTGCCGCCGCCGACGAGATTGCTGGCCGCGGCCCGGACGACGCCAAGCGCATCGATGCCCCCGTGTTGATAGAAACGCTCGTCTTCGGCCGCGAGGATGGCCTGCTTCATGACCTCCGGGACGTCCTGGATATGGACGACCTCGCGTCTTTCTTCCCCGAATTCTCCGATCAGGTAGCCGTCGGCGGTGAAGACGCGCAACGGAATCTTCGGGCGATAATCAGTCAGAATCTCGAGCGAAGGGAGGTTGGGATAGGTGAGTACAAGCACCACGGCAACCATCGCGGCAATCATCGCCACGGTACCGATGAGCAAGAAAATGGGATAGAGAATCCAGCGCGAGACGTTGGGCAAGGGAGTGTCCGGATCGAATGAGACAGAGTCGCGCATTATAAACTTTGCGCAGATCGGCGTGGCGAGAGGGCCGCCGTTTCATCGTTTCGGGGGAGAAATTTCTTTACATGCCGAATGCTTGTTGCTAGCATCTAAAGACGATTATCTGTGTACCCGCTAACTGCTCGTTATAGAAGGGTTTTTTAGCAAAAGGGGGCGTGTTGCGGCTCGACCTGTCATTCCTAAATCCCAAGGTGCGGTCCCTGATCGGCGTCGACATCAGTTCGTCTGCGGTCAAAATGGTCGAACTGGGCGGAGACGGGAAAAAGAATTACCGTCTCGAGCGTTATGCCATCGAGGTGATGCCGCGCGACGCAGTGTCTGACGGCAATATCGTGAACCTCGAGGCGACGGCCGAGACGGTGCGGCGTGCCTGGAAAAAACTGGGTGCGGCGACGCGTCTTGCCGGACTGGCGCTGCCAGCCTCGCATGTGATCACCAAGAAAATCATCGTTCCGGCCGGGTTGCGCGAGGATGCGCTCGAAGTGCAGGTGGAATCGGAAGCCAATCAATACATCCCGTTTGCGCTGGAGGAGGTCAATCTCGATTTCCAGATCGTCGGACCGGCACCTTCCTCCCCGGAAGAGATCGAAGTCCTGATTGCGGCATCGCGCAAGGAAAAGGTCGAGGACCGGGTGGCGGCCGTCGAGTCCGCAGGGCTCAAGGCGGTCGTGATGGATGTCGAGTCCTACGCGGTGCAGGCAGCGTTCGAGCTGATCACGAAACAGAGGGGCGATGACGTGCAGGGGCAAGTCATCGCTTTGGTTGATGTCGGCGCCAACGCCATGAATCTGACCGTCTTGCGCGACGGACAGTCCCTGTACGTGCGTGAACAGGCGTTTGGCGGCAACCAGCTGACGCAGGACATTGCTCGTGCATACGGCATGACTTTCGAAGAGGCCGAAGCCGAAAAAAGGCGCGGTAATCTGCCGCCGGATTATGAGCAGGATTTGCTTCGACCATTCATGGAGAGCATGGCGCTCGAGATCGTCAGGACCCTGCAGTTCTTTTATACCTCGACGCAGTATTCGCAGGTCGATGTCATCGTTCTGGCAGGTGGCTGTGCCGTGTTGCCGGGAGTGGCCGATGTCGTGACGGAGCGGACGGGCATCGAGGTGCATGTGGCCAATCCGTTTGCGGGCATGAGTCTGTCGGATCGTGTCACGGCCAAGCGCCTGCAGGCTGACGCACCGTCGCTGCTGGTAGCCTGCGGTCTGGCGTTGCGGAGATTTGACGAATGATCCGCATCAACCTTCTCCCGCACCGCGAAGAGCGGCGTAAGGCGCGGCGCCAGCAGTTCTACGGACTGCTCGGGTTGGTGGTCGTGCTGGCCGGGATGATCGTTTTTCTCGTGTATTCGATTATCGGTGGCTATATTTCGGCGCAGGAGAGCAAGAACGATTTCCTCAAGAAGGAAATCGCCGTTCTCGACAAGCAGATCGAACAGATCAAGCGTCTCAAGGAGCAGACGCAGGTGCTGCTGGCGCGCAAGCAGGTGATCGAGTCGTTGCAGCGCGATCGCGCCGAAGCCGTTCGTCTGCTGGCGGAATTGGCAAGGCAGATGCCGGAGGGCGTGTATCTCAAGTCCATAAAGCAGGACGGGCAGCGCGTCGCATTGAGCGGCTATGCCCAGTCGAATGCGCGCGTTTCAGCCCTGATGCGCAACATCGAAGCCTCGCCCTGGCTGGAGAAGCCGCTTCTGATTGAGATCAAGGCGATGACCGTCGATAAGCGTCGCCTCAATGAATTCAGCATGACCGTCTCACTCAAACGCGATGCGGCGACGGACGGAGGGAAGCGATGAAGAAGCCCTCCTTTGGAAAAATCGATCTGCAGATGCTCGCCGACGATTTTCGCAACCTCAATCCGCAGGATGTCGGAGCCTGGCCGCTGGCGCCCAGGGTCGCCGTTCTGGTCGGGGTCTTTGTCGTGGCGATGATTGCCGGTTGGTGGTTCCTGTGGAGTGATCAGTTCGACCTTCTGGCCCTGAGGCAGCAGGAAGAGATCAAACTGAAAGAGGAGTTCGTCGCCAAGAAGACGCAGGCGGTGAATCTTGACCTGTATACCCAGCAACTGAACGAAATCGATCGCTCATTCGGCGCGCTGCTCAAGCAGTTGCCCAACAAGGCGGAAGTGGAGTCCTTGCTGGTCGAGATCAACCAGTCGGGTATGGGGCGAGGCTTGCAATTCGAATTGTTCAAGCCTGGACAGGAGTTGAGCAAGGATTTCTATGCGGAGTTGCCGATCAGCGTGCGCCTGACCGGCAATTATCATGACTTCGGCGCGTTCGCCAGCGATATCGGGCGTCTGTCGCGGATTGTCACGCTCGGCAATATCGCGATCGCCACCAACACTTCTGGGAAAGACGGCGGACTGACGATGGATGCCGTGACGAAGACCTACCGCTATCTTGATGAAGAAGAGTTGGCGGCCAAGCGCAAGGCGGCGCAGGCGGCCAAAGGGGGCAAGAAATGAAAGCCCCGGTGCTGCTTTTCGTTTCGGTGATGCTGCTGGCCGGATGCTCAAGCAACGAGCATGAGGATCTGCGGCAATGGATGGCGGAGGCTTCGCAAAACATCAAAGGGCGCATCCCGCCTTTGCCCGAAGTGCGTCCATATGAACCGGTGCCCTACGATGCCGGAAATCTGATTGAGCCGTTCAAGCCTGGCAAGATCGGCGTCGAAACGAAAAAGAGTGGCGGAGGCTTGCGTCCGGATCTCGATCGCCCGCGCGAACCGCTCGAGGCGTATCCGCTCGAATCGCTGCGATTCGTTGGCGTAATGGTGCGGAAGAACATCCCCTATGGGCTCGTGCAGGCCGATGGCGCCTTGTATCAGGTGCGTACCGGCCGATACATGGGGCAGAACTACGGCGTCATCGTGCGGATTTCCGATGCCGAAATCGTCGTCAAGGAACTGGTTCAGGATCCGGTAGGCGACTGGGTTGAGAAGGAAAATTCGCTGCAGTTGCAGAATCAGGAGGTCAGAAAGTGAAGAAAGCGATGCGTTTCCTGCTCGGCGTGGTCTGGTTGGTGAGCACGTCGGTTCTGGCCCAGGAGAGTCCGCGCAACGCGATCGAGTCGATCACGGCAGCGCGTCAAGGCGGGTCCCTGAATGTCAAATTGACGTTTTCCAAGCCATTGATGGCGTTGCCGGCAGGCTTCAGTGTGGCCAAGCCGGCGCGAATCGCGCTCGATTTTCCTGGAGTCGAGAACGGTCTGGGGCGGAGCGTCCAGACCTTCAACGAAGGCGATCTCAAGAGTGTCAATATCGTTCAGGTTGAAGGGAAAACCCGCTTGGTCTTCAATCTGAATCAGGCGATGGTTTATGAGAGCCGTGCGGATGGGCGAGGTTTGCTGCTGGTGCTGACGCCGAGCGCGGAAAAGGAATGGCAGCGGAGCGGCGGGAGCGTCCCGGTTGAGCATTTTTCGCAGGCGGCGACGCCGGCGAACAATACCTTGCGTGACGTGACGTTCCGGCGTGGCAAGGACGGCGAGGCCCGCATCCTGGTTGATTTGAGCAATGCAGCAACGGCAATCGATCTTCGCCAGCAGGGACAGTCGCTGGTTGTCGATTTCGTCAAGACGAGCGTACCGGAGGTTCTTCGGAAGCGTCTCGATGTGACTGATTTCGCCACGCCAGTGGTGTCCGTCGATACGGTCCAGCAAGGCCCTAATGCAAGAATGACGATCACGCCGCGCGGCGCCTGGGAGCACAACGCCTATCAGTCGGACAGCCAGTTTGTGATTGAGGTCCGACCGGTGGTCGAAGACCCCAACAAACTCGTTCAGGGGTCGCGGCCCGGGTATCAGGGCGAGAAACTGTCGCTCAATTTCCAGAATGTCGATGTGCGCCGCCTGCTGCAGGTGATCGGTGAGTTCACCGGAATGAACATGGTGGTCAGCGACTCGGTCGGCGGTGCGATCACGCTGATTCTAAAGGATGTTCCCTGGGATCAGGCGCTGGATATCATCCTCAAGCAAAAAGGGCTGGATATGCGCAAGAATGGCAATGTCATTCTGATTGCGCCGCGCGATGAAATCGCGACCAAGGAAAAGCTCGACTTCGAGGCGCGGGCGCAAATCGACGATCTGGAGCCGTTGCGGACCGAGAGCTTCCAGATGAACTATGTGAAGGGCGAGGACGTGCGCAAGCTGCTGGCCGATCCGAAGCAGACGCTGCTGTCGAAGCGCGGTAGCGCGGTGCTCGACAATCGCTCGAACATCATGTTTGTAAAGGACACGCCGAATCGTATCGAGGATATTCGCAACATGATCGCCAAGATCGATATTCCGGTACGGCAGGTGGTCATCGAAGCGCGAATCATCGAAGCCGAGGATTCGTTCGCCAAGAATCTTGGCTCGAGGCTGGGCTGGGGCGGCACGACGGCGAGCAGTGGCGGGACGCTTGCCTTTGCCAACGGAACGCCTACAGGCCAGATTGGCGGGGCGCAGACTCTGATTGGTGGCATGTATTCGACCAATGCCAGCGTCAATTTGCCGGCGACGCCAGCGGCGGGGGCGGCCGGAACCTTCGGTTTCATGCTTTTCAACAGTGCGCAGACGCGCTATCTGACAGCCGAGATTTCGGCGCTCGAATCCGACGGGCGGGGGAAAATCGTGTCGAGTCCGCGTGTCATGACTGCCAACCAGATCGAGGCGCTGATCGAACAGGGGGTCGAGATTCCCTATCAGCAGGCGACGAGTTCCGGGGCCACGAGCGTTTCGTTCCGTAAGGCGAACCTTTCGCTCAAGGTCAAGCCGCAAATCACGCCGGATGGCAAGATCACGATGACGCTGGATATCAACAAGGACTCGCCGAATACCTCGATTTCCACGGGTTCGGGCGTCGCCATTGATACCAAGCATGTCAAGACGGAGGTCCTCGTCGATAACGGCGGCACGGTGGTGATCGGGGGGATTTACACCGAGAATATCCAGAATACCTCGCAGCGCATTCCGTTCTTCGGCGATTTGCCCTATCTTGGCTGGTTGTTCAAGAACACCGCCTGGACCTCGACCAAGAAGGAATTGCTCGTTTTCATCACGCCGAAGATCGTTGCGGAAGGACTGGCAGTGCGCTGAGGCGTTTGCGGGACGAAAAGACCGGCCGTGCCGGTCTTTTTTTTGGATGGGGCCGGGTACGGTAGAATGCGGGTATGGAGAACAAGTACGCTTCACGCAACATTTTTCTTGTCGGTCTCATGGGGGCTGGCAAGACGACGGTCGGGCGCATGCTGGCGAGGCGTCTCGGGCTTGGCTTTGTCGATTCGGATCGCGAGATCGAGAATCGGACCGGGGTTGTTGTTCCCACGATTTTTGAAATCGAAGGTGAGGACGGTTTTCGGCGACGCGAATCTCAGGCGATTGCCGACCTGACCGCCCTGAACAGCCATGTTCTGGCGACCGGCGGCGGTGCCGTGCTTCGGGAAGAGAACCGCATGAATCTCAAGGCCAACGGCTTCGTCGTCTATCTCAATGCACCGCCCCAGGTGCTCTGGGAGCGGACGCGCCACGATAAGAACCGGCCTCTGCTCAAGGTCGAGGATCCGTTGCGCAAGTTGCAGGAGTTATTTGTCATCAGGGACCCGCTGTATCGTGAGGTCGCCGACTTCGTTGTTGACGACGGCAAGGGGAATGCACAAATGGTTGTGCAAATGCTGGCGAGAGAGGTCGGTGAGCGATGGAATGCGTAAGTGTTGAGCTTGCCTCCCGCACCTACCCGATACATATCGGCCCGGGTTTGCTCGATCGCGTCGATCTGATCCTGCCGTATCTCAAGCAGGCGCGGGTGGCGGTGGTTTGCAATACCACCGTGGCCGGCTTGTATCTGGGCCGGTTTGCCGCCTCGCTGCGGACAGCGGGTGTTGCCGTCGTCGAGATCGTTCTACCGGACGGGGAAGCCTACAAGAACTGGGAAACGCTCAACCTGGTCTTCGATACGCTATTGCGAGAGCGCTGCGAGCGCTCCACCACCCTGATCGCGCTGGGCGGAGGCGTGATCGGTGACATGACCGGGTTTGCCGCTGCCTGTTATCAGCGCGGTACGCCCTTCATCCAGATCCCGACGACGCTGCTTTCGCAGGTTGACTCGTCGGTGGGCGGCAAGACGGCAATCAATCATCCTGCCGGCAAGAACATGATCGGTGCGTTCTACCAGCCGCGCCTGGTGCTGGCCGATACCGATGTTCTCAAAAGCCTGCCGGACAGGGAATTGCGGTCCGGTCTCGTTGAAGTCATCAAGTACGGTTTGATTCGCGATCTGGCGTTCTTCGAGTGGCTGGAACGAAACGTCGAGCACGTGCTGGCGCGTGATACTGCGGCATTGGAGCATGCGATCGGTGTGTCCTGTCGGCATAAAGCAGAGGTTGTTGCAGCGGACGAGCACGAGCACGGCGAGCGGGCGTTGCTCAATCTCGGGCATACCTTCGGTCACGCGATCGAGACCGGCATGGGCTATGGCGAATGGCTGCACGGAGAGGCCGTGGCGGCCGGGACGATGATGGCGGCGGAGCTTTCCCGGATGCGGGGTTGGCTGAGCGTCGACGATGTGGCACGTGTTGAGCATTTGTTCGTTCGTGCCGGCGTGCCGGTGCGGGGGCCGGCGATGGCGACCGGGAAATACGTCGAACTCATGCGCCACGACAAAAAAGTCCAGGATGGACGGCTGCGCTTGATTCTGCTTCGGCGCATTGGGGAAGCACTCATCGACGATGCCTCCTCGGTCACACAGATCACTGCGGCGATCGACGCGAGAATCGGGTAGTTCGCCGTTTTTCTGCGGCTACAAACAACAACGCCCGCAATTGCGGGCGTTGTTGTTTCGGGGGGGACCGTTACTTGCCGCTGGTCAGCGCACCGAGCACTTCGTCCAGCATCTTCTTGGCGTCGCCGAAGAGCATCCGGTTGTTCTCCTTGTAGAACAGCGGATTGTCGACACCGGCATAACCCGACGCCATCGAGCGCTTCATGACGATTGAGGTCTTTGCCTTCCAGACTTCGAGCACCGGCATGCCGGCGATCGGGCTGGACGGGTCTTCCTGGGCGGCTGGGTTGACAATGTCATTGGCGCCGATGACCATTGCCACGTCGGTATCGGGGAAGTCCTCGTTAAGTTCGTCCATTTCGAAGACGATGTCGTACGGCACCTTGGCTTCGGCGAGCAGCACGTTCATGTGGCCAGGCATCCGGCCGGCGACCGGGTGGATGCCGAAGCGCACGTTGACGCCCTTTTCGCGCAGGTGCGAGGTGATCTCGTTGACGATGTGCTGGGCTTGCGCGACCGCCATGCCATAGCCCGGCACGATGATCACGTTCTTGGCTTCGCGCAGCAATTCCGCCGTTTCGGCGGCCGAGACGGCGGTGACTTCGCCTTGCGGCTCGGCACTGCCCTTGGCTGCCGGGGCTGGCTTGGCGCCGTCGGACCCGAAACCGCCGGCGATGACGCTGATGAAGTTGCGGTTCATCGCGTTGCACATGATGTACGAGAGGATCGCGCCGCTCGAACCGACCAGTGCGCCGGTAACGATCAGCAGGTCGTTCTCGAGCATGAAGCCCGTCGCCGCAGCCGCCCATCCGGAGTAGCTGTTGAGCATCGACACCACGACCGGCATGTCGGCGCCGCCGATGGCCATGACCATGTGCACGCCGAAGGCCAGCGCGATGATCGTCATCACCGTCAGCGGCAGGACGCCCTGACCCATTTCGGCGTGCAGGAATTCACGGCCGAAATAGATGACGACCAAGAGGCCGATCAGGTTGATCATGTGACGGCCCGGGATCAGAACCGGCTTGCCGCCGATCTTGCCCGAGAGCTTGCCGAAGGCGATCAGCGAACCCGAGAAGGTAATTGCGCCGATCAGGATGCCGACATAGATTTCGACTTCATGAATCGCCTTTTCCGCGCCCGTGAAACTGATCGACGTGTCGATGTAGCTCGCGTAGCCGACCAGACAGGCGGCAAGACCGACAAGGCTGTGCATCAGCGCAACGAGTTCCGGCATCTGGGTCATCTGCACGACGCGGGCGGCATAGAGGCCGATCGCGCCGCCGACGACCATCGCGCCGATGATCCAGGACAGGCCGGCAGCACCGACGCGCGGACCGAAGACGGTGGCGACCACCGCGATGGCCATGCCGAGCATGCCGTAGAGGTTGCCGCGCCGGGCCGTTTCCTGATCGGAAAGGCCGCCGAGGCACAGGATGAAGAGGATGGTTGCTCCGAGATAGGAGACGGTAGCCAGACTTGCAGACATGTTTACATTCTCCTTATTTGCGGAACATTTCCAGCATGCGCCGGGTCACGGCGAAGCCGCCGAACATATTGATGGTGGCCAGCGCGATCGAAACGACCGCCAGCCAGCGGATGACCACGTCGGGACGCGAGATGTCGGCTGCCAACGGCGGCGCGATCTGCACCAGAGCGCCGATGGCGATGATGCTGCTGACTGCGTTGGTAACGCTCATCAGCGGCGTGTGCAGCGACGGCTTGACGTTCCAGACCACCATGTAGCCGACGAAGCAGGCCAGCACGAAAACCGTGAAGTGGCCGAGGAAGGCGGCCGGTGCGTAGGCGCCAATCAGCCAGAACAGCGCAGCCGCGACGGCGATGACGATCGCCACCTTGTTGGCCGGCATTGGTTCGCCGCCACCATGGCCGTGCGCCGACTTCTTGGCGGCCGGTGCGGCTGCCGCTGCGGCGGGCTTTGCCGGCGGGGCAGGAAGGTTGAGCGGAGGGGCCGGCCAGGTGATGTTGCCGTCCTTGACGACCGTCAGGCCGCGCAGGGCGTCATCTTCCATATTGACATTGATGATGCCGTCCTTGGTCTTGCACAGTTCTTCGGCCAGACGCAGCAGGTTGTTCGAGTACAGCATCGAGGACTGCTTGGCGAGGCGGCTGGGAAGGTCGGTATAGCCGATGATGGTGACGCCGTGGCGGACGACGGCTTCACCTGGCACCGTCAGTTCGCAGTTGCCGCCCTGTTCGCCGGCCATGTCGACGATGACGCTGCCCGGCTTCATGCTCTGCACCATTTCGGCGGTGATCAGCTTCGGCGCGGGTTTGCCCGGGATCAGCGCGGTGGTGATGATGATGTCGCATTCCTTGGCTTGCTTGGCGTACATTTCGCGCTGTGCCGCCTGGAAGCCCTCGCTCATGACCTTGGCGTAACCGCCGCCGCCTGAGCCTTCTTCCTCGTAATCGACCTTGACGAATTCGCCGCCCAGCGACTTGACCTGGTCGGCCACTTCGGCGCGCGTGTCGTTGGCGCGCACGATGGCGCCGAGATTCGCCGCGGTACCGATTGCCGCCAGACCGGCGACGCCGGCGCCGGCGATGAAGACCTTGGCCGGCGGCACTTTGCCGGCAGCCGTCATCTGACCGTTGAAGAAGCGGCCAAAGGCGTTAGCCGCTTCAATGACGGCGCGATAGCCGCTGATGCCGGCCGTCGAGGTCAGGGCGTCCATCTTCTGGGCGCGCGACAGTTGGCGCGGCAGGCAGTCGATGGCGAGAACCGTGGCCTTCTTGGCCGCCAGTTTCTGCATCAGGTCCGGGTTTTGTGCCGGCCAGATGAACGAAATCAGCGTGCCGCCTTCGCGCATCAAGCCGACTTCGGCCTCGCTCGGGCCGCGAACCTTGAAGACGATATCGGAGGCAGCCCAGAGCGCCGCAGTGTCCGCAATAATCTCGGCGCCCGCTTCTTGGTAGGCCTCGTCGCCAAAGTTGGCAAAGTTGCCGGCGCCCGATTCGACAACGACCTTGAAACCCAGCTTGATGAGCTTTGCGACGACTTCGGGCACTGTTGCAACCCGTTTCTCGCCGGCAAAGACCTCTCGAGGTACTCCGATAGTCAGTGGCATTCGGTTCTCCATCAGATAGTCACATGATTGATTCATGCTTGTTGAAAAGATCGATCCGCATTGTGCAAACCAATTTCATTGTAAAAAACGCAACAAAAAAACCGCCGCGAATCATGCTCAGAACCCAATGTGGCTGGCAAAAAACGCACCGAACGCCTGTCTCCCCTTGTCCCCCGCGATGGAAAAGGCGCATTGTCGTGGCGGTAGTCCTATTGTGGAAAACCGATATTAGCATGCTCCTCGGCGGGAGAAAAAGCGTAAGCAAAGGGATTCATTGAGGATTTCCCCTTTGCCCGTATGGCGGCACCAAAGTGGTGCATTGGCAACACTGTTTTGGTGCGCAATTGCTTGATTTCAAAGGAGGTGAATGGTTGGTCTGAGCGTTTTTTTGTTATAGAATCAAAGACCGCCTTTTCGGGCGACAGAGAAAGCTGGCCTCGTGCCAGCTTTTTTTGCCGTTGGGCGTTTTCTCTAGGTGTCATCATCGATCCATGTTTATGAGGACTTGAGCGTGAAGGATTCGGCGTTACCAGAGCTGCAAGGCTTGTACGACCCCGTAAATGAACATGACGCCTGCGGCGTCGGTTTTGTGGCGCATATCAAGGGCGACAAAAGCCATTCGATCATTGAACAGGGGCTGCTGATCCTGAAAAATCTGGATCACCGCGGCGCTGTTGGAGCGGATCCCCTCATGGGAGACGGAGCCGGCATCCTGGTTCAGATTCCCGATCAGTTCTTCCGGGACGAGATGGCCAAGCAGGGCGTGGTCCTGCCGCGAGCCGGCGATTACGGCATCGGCATGGTCTTCCTGCCGAAGGAAAACGCTTCCCGCCTGGCGTGCCAGGAGGAAATCGAACGTGCCGTGCGGGCGGAAGGTCAGGTGGTGATTGGCTGGCGGGATGTTCCCGTCAATCAGGACATGCCGATGTCGCCGAACGTCAAGGTGCGTGAGCCGATCATGCGCCAGATCTTCATCGGGCGCGGTGCCGACGTCATGGTCACCGATCAGCTCGAACGCAAGCTGTATATCATCCGTCGTCGTGCCGCGAACGCGATTCGCGCGCTGGGCCTCGAACACAGCAAGGAGTTTTACCAACCCTCGATGTCGGCCCGGACGATCGTCTATAAAGGGTTGTTGCTTGCCGATCAGGTCGGCGAGTATTACCTCGACTTGCAGGATGAGCGGTTCGTCTCGGCGCTGGCGCTGGTGCACCAGCGCTTCTCGACGAATACCTTCCCCGATTGGCGTCTGGCCCACCCCTTCCGCATGATTGCGCACAACGGGGAGATCAATACGCTGCGCGGCAACTACAACTGGATGCGTGCGCGTGAAAAAGGAACCTGGTCGCCGCTGCTTGGCCCGGATCTCGAAAAGATCTGGCCGCTGATCTACCCGAACCAGTCTGACTCGGCGTCGTTCGACAACGCGCTCGAACTTCTGGTGATGGGCGGTTACACGGTGGCACATGCCATGATGATGCTGATTCCTGAAGCCTGGGAATCGCACACGCTGATGGACGAAAAGCGCCGCGCCTTCTATGAATATCATGCGGCGATGATGGAACCGTGGGACGGCCCCGCCGCCGTCGCCTTCACTGACGGGCGCCAGATCGGCGCGACGCTCGACCGCAACGGCTTGCGACCGGCACGCTATCTCGTCACCAACGATGACATGGTGGTGATGTCGTCGGAAGCTGGTGTGTTGCCGATTCCCGAGGAAAAAATCGTCAAGAAGTGGCGCCTTCAGCCCGGCAAGATGTTCCTGATCGATCTTGATCAGGGACGGATCATTGACGACCTCGAGATCAAGGAGTCTCTCTCGCGGCAAAAGCCTTATCAGGATTGGGTCGCACGCATCAACATCAAGCTCGACAGCTTGCCGGAGCCCGAAAAAGCCGGAGCGCCGCAGACGCCCGAGAGCCTGCTCGATCGCCAGCAAGCCTTCGGCTACACGCAGGAAGACATCAAGTTCATCCTCGAACCGATGGCCAAGTCGGGCGAGGAAGCGACCGGGTCGATGGGCAATGATTCGCCGATGGCCGTGCTCTCGGCGAAGAACAAGCTGCTCTTCAACTACTTCCGGCAGTTGTTCGCGCAGGTGACCAATCCGCCGATCGATCCGATCCGCGAGCAACTGGTCATGTCGCTCGTGTCGTTCATCGGGCCGAAGCCGAACCTGCTCGGCATCAACGAAATCAATCCGCCGTACCGTCTCGAGGTGACCCAGCCGGTGCTGACCTTCGGCGATATCGCCAAGCTGCGCAACATCGATGCTCATACCGATGGCAAGTTCCACTCGGCTGAACTCGATATCTGCTATCCGCTGGTATGGGGCAAGGAAGGTGTCGAAGCCCGTCTGGCGTCTCTGTGCGCCGAAGCCGAAGACGCAGTGCATCGTGGTTGCAGCATCCTGATCGTATCGGATCGCAAGCTCAACAAGGACAACGTCGCCATCCCGGCGTTGCTGGCGACCTCGGCGGTGCATCAGCATCTGGTGACGCAGGGCTTGCGCACGCGCGTCGGCCTGGTCGTCGAAACCGGTTCGGCGCGAGAAGTGCATCACTTCGCCGTACTCGCGGGCTACGGTGCCGAAGCCGTCCATCCCTACCTCGCGCTCGAAATCCTGCAAAAGATGGGTGGCGCCGACGGTGACAAGTACGTCAAGCACTTCGTCAAGGGGATCGGCAAGGGCCTGTTGAAGGTCATGTCGAAGATGGGCATTTCGACCTATATGTCCTATACCGGTGCGCAGATCTTCGAAGCGATCGGCCTGCAGAAGAAGATGGTCGACAAGTACTTCACTGGGACCTCGTCGCAGGTCGAAGGCATCGACGTTTTCGATGTGATGGAAGAAGCCATCCGCGTGCATAAGCAGGCGTTCGGCGACGACCCTGTGCTGGCCAATATGCTCGAAGCCGGTGGCGACTACGCCTTCCGTTCGCGCGGCGAAGAACATATGTGGACGCCGGATGCCATTGCCAAGCTGCAGCACTCGACGCGTTCGGGCAAGTACGAGACTTACAAGGAATACGCCAAGGTCATCAACGACCAGAGCAAACGCCATATGACGCTGCGTGGCCTGTTCGAGATCAAGTCGGCGGGACCGGCGGTGCCGCTCGAGGAAGTCGAGCCGGCCAAGGACATCGTCCGGCGCTTTGCCACGGGCGCGATGTCGCTCGGATCGATCTCGACCGAGGCGCACAGCACGCTGGCGATCGCCATGAACCGGATCGGCGGCAAGTCGAACACCGGCGAAGGCGGCGAGGACCCCGCCCGCTTCAAGAAGGTCAAGGACGGTCAGATGCTGTCCGATGTCATCGGCAAGAGCCGGATCGAACGCGATCTCGAACTCAAGGCCGGCGACAGCCTGCGCTCAGCGATCAAGCAGGTCGCTTCCGGACGTTTCGGCGTGACGGTCGAGTACCTGGCCAACAGCGACCAGATCCAGATCAAGATGGCGCAGGGCGCGAAGCCGGGCGAAGGCGGTCAGTTGCCGGGCCATAAGGTCTCCGAATACATCGGCTTCCTGCGCCATTCGGTGCCGGGCGTCGGTCTGATTTCGCCACCACCGCACCACGACATCTATTCGATCGAGGATTTGGCGCAGCTGATTCACGATCTGAAGAATGCCAACCCGAGCGCCTCGATTAGCGTCAAGCTGGTGTCCGAGGTCGGCGTCGGCACGGTCGCTGCCGGTGTCACCAAGGCGAAGGCTGACCATGTCGTGATCGCCGGTCATGACGGTGGCACGGGCGCCAGCCCGCTGTCGTCGATCAAGCATGCCGGTTCGCCGTGGGAACTCGGTTTGTCGGAAACGCAGCAAACGCTGGTGCTCAACCGCTTGCGCGGTCGCGTTCGCGTCCAGGTCGACGGACAGATCAAGACCGGTCGCGACGTGCTGATCGGTGCTCTGTTGGGCGCTGATGAGTTCGGTTTTGCGACGGCGCCGCTGGTCGTCAGCGGTTGCATCATGATGCGCAAGTGTCATCTGAATACCTGTCCGGTCGGCGTGGCGACGCAGGATCCGGTGCTGCGCCGCAAGTTCACCGGTCAGCCCGAGCATGTCGTCAATTTCTTCTTCTTCGTTGCCGAGGAAGTGCGCGAATTGATGGCGCAGATGGGTATTCGCCGCTTCGACGATCTGATCGGTCGTTCCGATCTGCTCGACATGAAGAAGGGCGTTGCTCACTGGAAGGCGCAAGGGCTCGACTACAGCCGCATTTTCCACGCACCGGCACGGACGGCAGGCGATCCGCTCTTCCACAGCGAGACGCAGGACCACGGGCTGGCCAAGGCGCTCGACAACAAGCTGATCGAACTGGCCAAGCCGGCGCTCGACAAGGGCAAGGCGGTGCGTGTCGAACTGCCGATCGTCAATTCCAACCGCACGGTTGGTGCCATGCTTTCCGGGCGGGTGGCTTCCAAGTACGGCCATGCCGGTCTGCCGGACGACACGATCCATCTGACCTTCAACGGTTCGGCGGGCCAGAGTTTCGGCGCTTTCCTGGCGAACGGCGTCATGGTCGATCTTGTCGGCGAAGCCAACGACTATGTCGGCAAGGGACTGTCCGGCGGACGCATCGTGGTTCGGCCGAATCCGGACTTTGCCGGTGACCCGGCCAAGAACATCATCGTCGGCAACACCGTGCTCTACGGTGCGACCGAGGGTGAGGCCTTTTTCGCCGGGGTAGCGGGCGAACGCTTCGCCGTGCGCAATTCCGGCGCGACGGCGGTGGTCGAAGGCGTCGGCGATCATGGTTGCGAATACATGACCGGCGGAACGGTGGTCGTGCTCGGTATGACCGGCCGGAACTTCGCGGCCGGGATGTCCGGTGGCGTGGCCTACGTTTTTGACCCCGAGGGCAGCTTCGAATCGCGCTGTAACATGGCGCAGGTTGCGCTGGAGCCCGTCGAGGACGAAATCGCTGCGCGCAAGGGCAGCGGCGTCGGCGACGAACTTGAGAGCCATGGCAAGGTCGATGTCCGCCACCTGGGACTGGCCGACGAAGTGCTGCTCAAGGGCCTGATCGAAAAACATGCCAAATACACGGGCAGCCTGCGCGCGCGCGGAATTCTCGACGACTGGTCGAACAGCCGCGCACGCTTCGTCAAGGTCATGCCGCATGAGTATCGTCGGGCGCTGACGGAAATGGCGGCGCAGAAATCGGAAAAATTGCAACAGGAGGCTGTATAAATGGGAAAGCCGACCGGCTTCATGGAAAATCCGCGTCTCTCCGAGGCCTATGAGCCTGCCGAAGCGCGCTTGAAGCACTATCGTGAGTTTGTGGCCACGCTCAACGACGAGCAGGCCAGCGTCCAGGGGTCGCGCTGCATGGACTGCGGCATTCCCTTTTGCCACAACGGTTGTCCGGTCAACAACGTGATTCCGGACTGGAACGATCTCGTTTACCGCAACAATTGGCAGCGCGCACTCGAAGTACTGCATTCGACCAACAACTTCCCGGACTTCACCGGCCGTATCTGTCCGGCGCCGTGCGAAGCCGCCTGTACGCTCAATATCAACAACGAGGCCGTTGGCATCAAGTCGATCGAGCATGCCATCATCGACAAGGGATGGCAGATGGGTTGGGTTGTGCCGCAGGTGCCGAAGGTCAAGACCGGCAAGAAGGTGGCGGTCGTCGGTTCGGGCCCGTCGGGACTGGCCGCAGCGCAGCAGTTGGCGCGTGCCGGGCACGATGTGACGGTGTTCGAGAAAAACGATCGCCCGGGCGGACTCGTCGGTTACGGTATCCCCGACTTCAAGCTCGACAAGTCGCTGATCGAGCGGCGTGTCAAGCAGATGCAGGCCGAGGGCGTTGTCTTCCGTACCAAGGTGCTGGTCGGTTGCAAGGACGTTCCGGCCGGCATCAACTGCGATGCGACCGAATTTGTCAGCGCCGACGACCTCAAGCGTGACTTCGATGCGGTCGTTCTGGCCGCCGGCTCGGAAGTGCCGCGCGACCTGCCGATTCCCGGGCGCGAACTCAAGGGGGTGTATGCCGCCCTGGAGTTCCTGATTCCCCAGAACAAGCAGGTGGCGACGACCAAAACGAACCCGATCAGCGCCAAGGGTAAGCATGTCGTCGTCATTGGTGGCGGCGATACCGGGTCGGACTGTGTCGGCACGAGTTACCGTCATGGCGCCGCGTCGGTGACGCAGTTCGAGGTGATGCCGTGTCCTCCGGATCAGGAGAACAAGCCGCTGACCTGGCCGTACTGGCCGCTCAAGCTGCGGACCTCGACCTCGCACCTCGAGGGCAACACGCAGCGCGTCTATTCGATCCTGACGAAGGAGTTCGTCGGCGAAAACGGACAGCTCAAGTCGCTCAATACGGTCGAAGTCGAGTGGAAGGGCGGGAAAATGGTTGAGGTTCCGGGGTCTGAGAAGACCTACCAGGCCGACCTTGTCTTCCTGGCCATGGGCTTTCTCGGTCCGGTTGGCGGTCTGCTGGATGCCTTCGGCGTCGAGAAGGATGGGCGCGGGAACGCGAAGGCGACGACCGACGGCGAAGGCTGCTATGCGACCAGTGTCAGCAAGGTGTTCGCGGCTGGCGACGTGCGCCGTGGGCAATCCCTGGTGGTTTGGGCCATCCGCGAAGGGCGTCAGTGTGCGCGCGAGGTTGATGCCTTCCTGATGGGGACGACCACGCTCCCCCGTTAATGCACCTGTCGTTAAACAGAACCCCGTTCCGGCTATGCCGGCGCGGGGTTTTTTACTTCTGCTTCGGCGGCAGCTATGGCATAGTAGCGGCTGATTTGATCAGGGAGGGGCGATGAATTCCGAGTTGCAGAGATCGTTGCAGGTCAGTGTGCTGCCCGGTTCGCTTGACGGTTACATGCTGGTCATTCTGGTGATCATGGTTGTCGCCGGTATCGTCGGCGGTGTGGCAAATTTCTATCTCAGTGAGCGGCAGGGCGAGGCGGGGCGGCGCGACCTCGGCAAGTACCTCACGCTTGGCGTGACGGCTGCGCTGACCGTTCCCTTGTTCCTGAACATGATTTCGAGCAATCTGCTCGAAGCGGCGAGAACGCGACCGGTCGACTTTTTCGTGTTTGCCGGGTTCTGCCTTATCTATGTCGTTTCTTCGCGACGCCTGTTCGAAAATGTCGCCAACCGGCTGCGTTTCCAGATGGACCAGATGAAGCGCGAGATGGTCGAGATCAAGGAGCAGCGGCATGAACCGCAGGCATCTCCGGTGGCCCGCGAAGAAGCTGCGGTGTCGGCTGAGTCGTCAGCGGGGCGTTCCGCTGAAAACGGCAAGGAGGCGCTGGCGTACAACGATATCGAGATCCTGCGCGCGCTGGCCGAGGAAAATTATGTCTTCGGCAATCTGGCGGGCTTGACGGAAAAGACCGGACTGGCGCGCGAGCAAGTGAGCGCACGGCTGACGGTCCTCAAGAATCTCGGCGTCATCGAAACGCGCATCAATGACAAGGGCGTGCTGCACTGGTATGTGTCGCCGAAGGGCAAGCAGATGCTCGGCGAAATCCTTTCGGGGCAGGACGACCGCTGAGCGGAATCGTCCTGCCGTGGTAATCAAGGCCGGCTGGCGACAGTCCGGTCTTTTAATTTTGAAGAAGTACGCGCAATGAATATCGTCATCTTGGCGGCAGGGCAGGGAAAGCGCATGCATTCCAACTTGCCTAAGGTTCTCCATCCCATCGCCGGCAAGGCGCTCGTTTCTCATGTGATCGATACGGCGCGCAGCCTGTCGCCGCAGAAACTCTGCGTCGTCTATGGCCACGGCGGCGAAATCGTCCGCAACGCGCTGTCCGCACCAGATATCGCCTGGGCATTGCAGGAACCGCAACTGGGAACGGGCCACGCGGTGCAACAGGCGCTACCGCATCTTGACCGGCAAGGGACGACGCTGGTGCTCTATGGCGACGTGCCGCTGACGTCGGCGGAGACCTTGCGGCGATTGTTGCATGCTGCCGAGAATGCGCTGGCCGTGTTGACGGTCGTGCTGGACGATCCGAGCGGCTACGGGCGTATTGTGCGCAATTCGGCCGGCCAGGTCGTCCGCATCGTCGAACAAAAGGACGCGACAGCCGAGGAGCGGACGATACGCGAGATCAATACCGGCATCATGGCGATGCCGACGGCACGCCTCGACGACTGGTTGGGGCGTCTGTCGAACAACAATGCGCAGCGCGAATACTACCTGACCGATATCGTCGGCATGGCTGTTGCGGAGGGCTTGCCGGTATGCACTGCGCATCCTCAGCATGACTGGGAAGTGCTGGGCGTGAACAGCAAGGTTCAGCTCGCTGAACTCGAACGCATCCACCAGCGGTGCACGGCAGATCGACTGATGGAGCAAGGCGTACGACTCGCCGATCCGGCGCGGCTCGACGTGCGCGGCGAACTGGTGTGCGGGCGCGACGTGTTCATCGACGTCAATTGCGTCTTCGAGGGACGCGTCGAGCTTGGCGATGCGGTCAGCATCGGTCCGAACTGCGTCATCAAGCAGGCAAGGATCGGTGCGGGGGCGCGAATCGCCGCGTTCACCCATATCGAGGACGCGGTGGTCGGTCCGGATGGGCAAATCGGCCCCTATGCGCGCTTGCGGCCCGGCACAGAACTCGCAGAGGATGTGCACGTCGGTAATTTTGTCGAAATCAAGAAGAGCACGGTCGCCGCGCATTCAAAAGCCAATCATCTTGCCTATATCGGCGATGCGACGATCGGTCGCAACGTCAATGTCGGCGCCGGTACGATTACCTGCAATTATGACGGTGCCAACAAACACCGGACTGTCATCGAGGATGAAGCCTTCATCGGCTCGGACACTCAGCTGGTTGCTCCGGTGACGGTCGGGAAGGGCGCGACGCTCGGTGCCGGCACGACCTTGACCAAGGATGCACCGGCGGGGGCGCTCGTCATCACGCGCGCCAAGCAGACGGCGATCGAGGGCTGGAAGCGCCCGACCAAGAAGTGAGCGGGCGTATTCATTATTCATTTTTTGCAGTGGGCTGAATTATGTGTGGCATTGTTGCAGCGGTCGCTGATCGCAATATCGTTCCCGTCCTCCTCGAGGGGCTTCGCCGCCTCGAATACCGAGGCTATGATTCGGCCGGGCTGGCGCTGGTCGACGGTGAGGGGCTGAAGCGCTTGCGCTCGGTCGGTCGGGTCGCCGAACTGGCGGCGCAGGCCGAAAGCACTGCCGCAGCGGGGGGCTCCGGCATCGCCCACACGCGGTGGGCGACGCATGGCGTGCCATGCGAGCGGAATGCGCACCCGCATATTTCCGGCGGATTGGCCGTTGTCCATAACGGCATCATCGAGAACCACGAGAGTCTACGGACCCGGCTCAAGGCCGAAGGCTACGAATTTACCTCGGATACGGATACCGAGGTCGTTGCACATCTGGTGGCTTCGGAACTCCGTAAGACGCCGGAGTTTTTCACTGCGGTGCGCTCGGCGATCGCCCAGTTGCAGGGTGCTTATGCGCTTGCCATCCTGCGTGAAAGCGAGCCGGAGCGCATCATTGTCGCTCGCGAAGGTTCTCCGTTGCTGCTCGGCGTGGCGGAAGACGGTAATTATGCGGCATCCGACGCTTCGGCCTTGCTGCAGGTGACCCGGCGCATCGTCTATCTGGAAAACGGCGATTGCGCGGAAATCACGCGCACTGGCGTGCGGGTGATGCGCGTCGATGGGACGCCGGTGTCGCGGCCGGAATGCGAATCGCATCTCTCTGCCGATGCGGTCGAACTCGGCCAATATCGCCATTACATGCAGAAGGAGATCTTCGAGCAGCCGGTGGCCTTGGCCAACACGCTCGAAATGCTCGGTACGGCGCGCAGCATCCAGCCGGGCCTGTTCGGCGCGAAAACCGAGGAGTTGCTCAGTGATGTGCACCAGGTGCTGATCGTCGCCTGCGGCACGAGTTATCACGCCGGTCTCGTCGCGCGTTACTGGCTCGAAGGAATCGCTGGCGTGCCCTGCAATGTCGAGGTGGCAAGCGAATACCGCTATCGCGACTCGGTGTCGGACCCGCAGACGCTGGTGGTGACGCTGTCGCAATCGGGCGAGACGGCGGATACGCTGGCGGCATTGCAGCATGCCAAGTCGCTCGGCATGACCCGTACCTTATGCATCTGCAATGTGCCGGAATCGTCGCTGGTGCGCGAGAATGCGCTGCGCTTCATTACGCGGGCGGGGCCGGAAATTGGTGTGGCGTCCACCAAGGCCTTCACCACGCAGTTGGCGGCTTTGTATTTGCTGACACTGATCTTTGCCAAACTTCGCGGCAGGCTCGCCCCGGAGGTTGAGATGGCCGAGTTGCAGGCCTTGCGGCATTTGCCCGTCGCGGTCGGCAAGGTGCTGGCGCTGGAGTCGGCAATCAAGACCTGGTCGGAAGATTTCGCGATGAAGCAGGATGCCTTGTTCCTGGGGCGGGGGCGTCATTATCCGATTGCGCTCGAAGGCGCACTCAAGCTCAAGGAAATCACCTACATCCATGCCGAGGCCTATCCGGCTGGTGAACTCAAGCACGGGCCGCTGGCGCTCGTCGACAAGGACATGCCGGTCATTGCCGTGGCACCGAATGACGTTCTGCTGGAAAAACTGAAGTCGAACCTGCAGGAAGTGCGTGCGCGCGGCGGCGAGTTGTACGTGTTTGCCGACGCGGATAGCGAAATGCCGGCCTCGGACGGCGTGCATGTGATGCGCTTGCCCGAGCACTATGGGCAGTTGTCGGCCTTGCTGCATGTCATCCCGTTGCAGTTGCTCGCGTATCACGTTGCGCTGGTGCGCGGCACTGATGTCGACAAGCCGCGTAACCTCGCGAAGTCTGTGACCGTGGAATAATTTCAACGGTATTGCTATGTGAGTTGAAGGAATAGAGCGGGTCGGGCTGGCAAAAATGGTCGGGGGATTCTCCGGCCATTTTTTGTTTGCCGATCGGTCTCCACGGCTGTTGATCGCAACGCTTCCGTCAGGCGAGTGTCGTCGGGCGTGCTGGCGCTGACTGGCTGAATCAACCGGGCGTTCGTTTCCCGACGATGTAGGTGGTTCGCGATCTGTTCCTGCCAGTCATCGCGGCCCGAGATGACAGATCTTTTTCAGGTCCCCGGCCCAAATATGCCCCAAGTGATCGCCGCCCGGCGCATGTGCCAGGCAAAATAGATCGCCGATTGTCACGTCCCGCAAGGTGTCGGCGTGTTAGTATCCTGCCTTCCTCGTGTTGCCATTTATCAGTCTTGGCGACCGTCCGAAGTGGTCTGGCACTCCCGCCCGACCCGATTTACTCCCAATGTGTTTGCCCGGACTGGTTCGTGCTCAGTCGAAAAACCTTGTTTTTCGCGCACGCATGGCAAATACCGGAGCACCCCTGCATGACGTTTACCGAACTGGGTCTCGCCCCCGAGATCCTGCGTGCCATTGCCGATCAAGGCTATGAGACGCCCACCCCGATTCAGGCGCAAGCCATCCCCGTCGTCCTTTCCGGGCGCGATCTGATGGCCTGTGCGCAAACCGGCACCGGCAAGACCGCCGGCTTTTCCCTGCCGATTCTCAACCGCCTGGCGACATCCCGTCGGACCGGGCCGCGCAAGATCCGCGCGCTGATCCTCACGCCGACGCGTGAATTGGCCGCACAAGTTGAAGAGAGCGTGAGCACCTACGGCGCGCATCTGCCCTTTACTTCGCACGTCATGTTTGGCGGCGTCGGCATCAATCCGCAGATCGCTGCGCTCAAGAAGGGCGTGGACATTCTTGTCGCCACCCCCGGGCGTCTGCTCGATCACGCCCAGCAGGGCACCGTCGACCTGTCCGGTGTCGAGGTCTTCGTTCTCGATGAAGCCGACCGCATGCTCGACATGGGCTTCATCCATGACATCAAGCGCGTGATCAAGCTGGTGCCGAAGCAGCGCCAGAACCTGATGTTCTCGGCGACTTTCTCCGATGAAATTCGCGCACTGGCCACCGGTCTGCTGACCGAACCTGAGTATGTTGAATCGGAGCGCCGCAACACGGCGTCCGAGTTGGTCAAGCAATGCGTCTACAAAGTCGATCGTGAGCGCAAGCGCGATCTCCTCATCGACCTTATTCGTGAGAAAAACTGGCATCAGGTGCTGGTATTTACGCGCACCAAGTGGGGCGCCAATGGGCTGGTCGAAAAACTGCTCAAGGCAGGCATCGAGGCGAGCGCCATTCACGGCAACAAGAGCCAGAACGCGCGCACGCGGGCGCTGGCCGACTTCAAGAGCGGCCAGTTGCATGTGCTGGTGGCGACCGATATTGCTGCGCGTGGCATCGATATCAACGAATTGCCGCACGTTGTCAATTACGAACTGCCGAATGTCGCCGAGGATTATGTACATCGCATTGGCCGGACGGGGCGCGCTGGTGTCGAGGGGGCTGCGGTTTCCCTGGTGTGTGTCGATGAACACAAACTCCTGCGCGATATCGAGCGCCTGATCAAGAAGCCGATCGAGGTGCTGGAGCATCCGGGATATGCGCCTGATCCGACGATTCGCGCTGAGCCCATCATGATGCGCTCGGCCAGTCCCAAGGGGCGTGGCGGCCAGCGTTCGTCGGCGCCGCGATCGGGGACGGGCGCGCCGCGCGGCGGCACACCAAAACAGAAGGCGACGGCCAAAATCCAGAGCGGCGGCCAACGCAGCGGAACCGCGAAACCGGCAGGCGCCGCGCAGCATCGCGGTAGCCGACACCACTAGTTTCCGGGAGCCTCTGTTGCTTTTCATCGCCACGCCGCCCGACGTGCGGTGCATGCGCATGGGGCGCTCCCTTACCCGTCGGGTATAATTGCCCCATTCAGCCGGCGCAATGCCGCTGTTATTTCGATTCATAAGGTTTACTGGATATGTTGGAGATTGTCGCAATCCGATAACCCCTCCCTGATTTTCGGGGTGCCGGTTATCGCTATGCAAACGTCTTGGTGACACCCCCTTGGGGTCGTTGCCTGTCATGCATTCTGATTGCTAAAGAACTTCCAACATGAATATTTCCAAGCCTGAGCAGAGGACGCTCCACGTCCTCGCCAAAGGCGGTCGCATCGTGCACGGCCGCGATGAGAAGAACCGCATCTCCTCTGTCGATTGTTTCACTCGCGATGGTTTTGTGCTGACGGACTGCTCACTTCCCGTTTTCAAGAAGCTGAGAAGCAAACGTCTCATTTGTTCCAGAAACGGGCAGCCGTACCAGATCAACAAGGCGGGCCTTCGCGCCGTCCGCGCACAACTCGACAATCAATAAACCTTTTCGGGCACGGTCTTCCGGAGACGCGTGTCCGTCATTTTCCGGACATACACCATGATCATCACTCGCCGAAATTGGCGCTTCCGCTCTAGCGGTCGAACTGGCAGCCTGTGCATGAAGCATTCGCTGCTGCGACCTGTCGGCATGATTGCCCCCAAATTTCCCCATGCTCCCGAGGAGTTTTCGTAATGGACATCCCAAGAATCTTCAATATCACTGAAAGCGCGCACCGCATTCATAACCCGTTTACGCCGGAGAAATTCGACATGTTGGGCGAGGCCTTGCGCCTTGAACCCGGCACCCGCATTCTCGACCTGGGCAGCGGTTCCGGTGAAATGCTCTGCACCTGGGCGCGCGATTACGGCATCCGCGGCACCGGTATCGACCTGAGCCCGCTATTTACCCGGCAGGCACAATGTCGTGCGACGGAACTCGGTGTGTCGGAACAGCTCAGTTTCATTCACGGCGATGCAGCCGGTCATGTCTCCGACGAACGCGTTGGTGTGGCGGCCTGCGTTGGCGCGACGTGGATTGGCGGCGGCGTTGCCGGCACGGTCGGGCTGCTGGCGCGGAGTCTCGCTTCCGGCGGCATCATTCTGATCGGCGAACCCTTCTGGCAACACCGTCCTCCGAGCGACGAAGTCGCCAGGGGATGCCTTGCCGGTGCGGTCTCTGATTTTCTCGAACTGCCGGCACTCATCGCGTCTTTCGACGCGATCGGCTACGACGTGGTCGAAATGGTGCTGGCCGACCAGAATGGCTGGGATCGGTACGAAGCCGCAAAATGGCTCACCATGCGCCGATGGCTTGATGCCAATCCCGCCGACCCGCTCGCGAAGGAGGTTCGCGACATGCTGAGTTCGGAGCCGAAGCGTTATGCCACCTATACCCGGGAATACCTCGGCTGGGGCGTTTTCGCGCTGATGGCGCGCTAGGTTCCCGGGAGGACTGAGGGACGCCTTGCCTGCCGGGGTGTCCCTCGAACACAAGGCGTGACAATCAGTTCGTCATTGCGCGTCGCCGGCGTGTGGACGGTTCTCGCGCAAGGTCGCGGACGGAGCCGGTCTCTTTCAGCGCTCCATGGTGTACCGGAGCGTCGCGCGGTCGTCGCTTCGGGAGGGACCGCCACTTTCGCCAGCGTCGTGCTGCTGCATGGCCCACATCTGTGCATAGCGTCCATTCTGCCGCAGGAGTTCGGCGTGCGTACCGCGCTCGACGATCCGGCCGGCATCCATCACCAGGATCTGGTCGGCGTTCATGATCGTCGACAGGCGGTGGGCAATGATCAGTGTCGTTCGTCCGCGAGTTGCCAGATCGAGGCTGGCCTGGATGGCTTTTTCCGTTTTCGAGTCGAGCGCCGAGGTGGCTTCGTCGAAGATCAGGAGCGACGGATCCTTGAGCAGCGCCCGCGCAATGGCAACACGTTGCTTTTCGCCGCCGGAGAGTTTGAGTCCCCGTTCGCCCACGACAGTTGCCAGTCCGTCCGGCAGGAGCGCGGCGAACTCGGTGAGTTGCGCGGCCTGCGCCGCCGCGAGCACTTCGTCGTGGGTGGCTCCGGGCCGACCGTAATGGATGTTGTAGAAAATACTCTCGTTGAATAGGACCGTGTCTTGCGGCACGATGCCGATCGCTGCGCGCACGCTGGCCTGCCGGAATTCGCGCAGGTCGCGTTGATTGATCCGGATAGCGCCGCCGCTGACGTCGTAGAAGCGATAGAGCAGCCGAGCCAGCGTCGACTTGCCGGAGCCGGATTTGCCGACGACCGCGACCGTCTTGCCGGCCGGAATGACGAAATCGACACCAAACAGGATGGGCCGCTTGGCGTCGTAGGCAAAATCGACGTTCTCGAAACGGACCTCGATGTCGCCATGCGGCAGATCGACGGCGTCGGGCGCGTCGACGACTTCGCGGCGCGTCCCCAGCAGTTTGAACATGCGCTCGATGTCGGTGAGCGACTGACGGATTTCGCGATAGACGATGCCAAGGAAATTGAGCGGCATATAAAGCTGGATCAGGAAGGCGTTGACCAGCACCAGGTCGCCGATGGTCAGTTGTCCCGAGAGCACTCCCGCCGCTGCCCGCCACATCATTGCCGTGACACCGACGGCGATGATCGCCTGCTGGCCGATGTTGAGCAGCGACAGCGAGATCTGGCTGCGCGTCGTCGCGTCTTCCCATTTCTCCATGTTGCTGTCGTAACGCCGCGCCTCGAATTCTTCGTTGTTGAAATACTTGACCGTCTCGTAGTTGATCAGACTGTCGATTGCCTGCGTGTTGGCGATCGAGTCGGTTTCGTTGACCTGTCGCCGGATCGCCATGCGCCGGTTGCTGATGGTGACCGTGTACGCGATGTATGCCGTCAGCGAAAGCACGGTAATCAGTACGAAGCCGGCGTCATACTTGACGAAGAGTACGCTCAGGACCAGCGATATCTCGACCAGCGTCGGCAGGATCGAATACAGGGTATAGCTGATCAGGCTGGTGATGGCGCGCGTTCCGCGGTCGATGTCGCGGGCGACGCCGCCGGTCTGTCGCTCAAGATGAAAGCGCAGCGACAGGTCGTGCAGGTGCCGGAACACTTCCAGCGCGACGCGCCGGACCGCGCGCTGCGTGACCCGCGCGAAGATGATTTCGCGCAGTTCGGCGAACAGCGAATTGCTGGCGCGCAGCAGGCCGTAGAGCACGAGCAGCGTTACCGGCAGCACCACCGGCATCGATTCGGCGCCGATCTCGTCGATCAGGGTCTTGAAGACGATCGGCACGGCGACGTTCGACAGCTTGGCGGCGATCAGGCAACTGAGCGCCAGCAGCACCCGTCCCCTGAACTGCAGCAGGTAGGGGGCCAGCCGTCGTAGCGTCTGGCGGCCGTTGATCGGCCCCGTCGGGGACTGATATAGATAATCGGAAGCGTTACGGGAAGATCGACGCATGGGGGTCAGTTGGGAATCGGGCGCTGCGCCGAAGCGCGCATGGTGAGTATGGCCATTTTTATGCAATTCAGTTCGATGCGTTGGTGACCCGCGCCGATCCGTGACGCTTTTTGCCCGGATAACATCAGGAAATCAGGGCGATGTCAGGAAGGTTGGCCAACACTTGATCATAGGTGCTGAAACGCTCAAGCACCTCGACCACGATCGGCAGGGGTTCGGCCCATATCTCCGGCAGATCGCGCTCGTTCGGGTCGCGCAGCGGAAAGGCCAGCTTTTCCGTCGGCGGACAGAATTCCGCTGCGACTCCCGGCTTGTTACCCCTGGCGTCGACCCGATACCAGCCATGCGCCTTGAGGAAGACCGCATTCAGTCCGTGCAGGCAGTACGGCACGCCGTCGTCGTTGACCGAAAGGCGTTGATAGCACAATCCCGTCGGGATACCGTTGGCACGCAGCAGCGCCGCCAGGAGATGGCTTTTTGCATAACAGTAGCCGGTCCGGTGGCGCAGGACCTCCGAAGCCCGGCATGTCACCGGGTTGAGCTTGAAATCGGCGCTATGGCGGATTTCATCGCGAACGAAGCGGAAACATCGGTCGACCAACGCGTGCTCGGAAGCGGCGTCGTGGGAGAGTTGCCGGGCGAGCGCGGCGATCCCGGGATCTTCGAAGTCGATGTATTTGCCGGGTAACAGATAGGGGTTCATGTCGGAGGGTGCATGCGCGTCAGCGTGGGCATCAGCGTTGGTCGATGCGGTCTGTTCTTCAGCAAAACAAGAAGGCAATCCACGCAGGATCGTCGAGAAAGGCGAGGAACATATAGCTGCCGAAACGGTAGTACAGAATCGACAGCGCTTCCGACAGGCCGGAAGGCTGTCCATGCGGCGCGAGAACGTCGGGCATCGGAAATCGTGGCTGGCGGAATGAATGGGGAAGCGTGATCGTACCACTCGGGGCGCCTTTTGCCGTGCCAACGCACCCGCCGAGGCCGGCATCGCTTTCGCGCCGATGCCTATTTCCACATGCCGCGCATGCGCGCGGCGAGATCGAGTGGCGGCTTCGAGGCTTCGGGATGCTGCGCCGTCCACGCCTGTAGTCCGGGCGGCTCCGGGGCCGCCGGCCAGCTGCGCTGATCGAAAGCGTTGAGCAGCCCGCTCGGGATGAAGCGTGTGCGGCTGGCATAAACATGACGGTCGCCTGACCCGCCCGGGCCATTGGTATAGAAGCGCTGCGGCAGCAGGAGGTCGAGATGGTCCTTGGCGCGGGTCATCGCCACATAAAGGAGTCGCCGCTCTTCCTCGATCTCGGCCTCGCTGCCGGTAGCCATGTCGGAAGGCATGCAGCCGTCAACAACGTTGAGGACGGTTACGGCATTCCATTCCTTGCCTTTGGCCGAATGGATCGTCGACAGGATCAGGTAGTCCTCGTCCAGCAGTGGGACGCCCGCTTCATCGCTGGTCGCCTCCGGCGGATCGAGCGTGAGTTCGGTCAGGAATCGCTCCCGGTTCGGGTAGGTCGAGGCAATGCGTGCCAGTTGCTCGATGTCGCCGCGACGCACGTCGGCGTCTTCGTAGAGGCGATCCATCTGGGCGTCATACCAGAGCACCACGCGCTCGAGTGGCGCCGGCCAGGTGTCGGCGCCTTGCCGCAGCCCTTCGATCAGTGCTGAAAACTCGCGCCATGCGTCGCGGGCGCCTTCCGGAACCGGTTGTTCGGCCAGCAGTTCGCAACCGGGCGTGGCTTCTTGCAGGTGATCGACAATGCGCCCGGCCGTTTTCGGGCCGATGCCGGGCAGTAGCTGGATGGCGCGAAATCCCGACACCCGGTCGCGCAGGTTTTGCGCCCAGCGCAGGATGGCGAGGAGGTCCTTGACGTGACGCGCTTCCAGGAATTTGAGGCCGCCGAACTTGATGAACGGGATGTTGCGCCGGGTCAGCTCGATTTCGAGTCGGGCGCTGTGCGAGGCGGCGCGGAACAGCACGGCCTGTGACTTGAGGCGAATGCCTTGTTCGCGCCGCTCGAGTGTGCGTTCGACGACGTAGGTCGCCTGGTCGGTTTCGTCGCGGACAGTGATCAGACCCGGTTTTTCGGAAGAGATGCGCTCGCTCCGGAGTTCCTTGCTGTGGCGTTCCTTTGCACGGGCAATGACGGCATTGGAAACGGCAAGGATCGGCTGCGTCGAGCGATAGTTCTGTTCGAGTGCAATCTGTCGGGCGGGCGGCTGGAACTGTGTTGGAAAGTCGAGGATGTTGCGTACGGTGGCGCCGCGGAAACTGTAGATCGACTGCGCGTCGTCGCCGACCACCGTCAGCCCCCGGCCGTCGGGTTTCATGGCGCGCAGGATGGTGGCCTGCAGGAAGTTGGTGTCCTGGTATTCGTCAACGAGCACATGGCTGAAGCGCGCGCCGATCTCGGCCGCCAGTTCGGGCTCGCCGACCATCTGCGCCCAGTAAAGCAGCAGATCGTCATAATCGAGCACCTGCTGCGCCTGCTTGGCTTCGACATAGGCGAGATAAAGCGCCTTGAGGTCGTGCTCCCATTCGGCGCACCACGGAAAACTGCTTTGCAGGACGTCGGCGAGATCCCTTTGCGTATTGATGACCGATGAATAAATTGAAAGGCAGGTACCCTTGAGCGGAAAGCGTTTTCCCTTGCCGGAAAGCCCGAGGTCGTTGCGCGCCAGATTCATGAGATCGGCCGAGTCTTCGCGATCGTGAATGGTGAAGTCAGCGTTCAGTCCGATGCGCTGTGCATATTCCCTGAGCAGGCGCGCGCCAATGCTGTGGAAAGTGCCGGACCAGGCAAAGCCGCCGCCGGCGAGGCGCGCGTGGCGTGCCGAGACCTTGCTGGCGATGGCCTGGACCCGCCGCGTCATTTCGTCTGCCGCGCGGCGTGAGAAAGTGAGCAATAACAGCCGTTCGGGGTCGGCGCCCTGCGCGAGCAAATGGGCGACGCGGTGTGCGAGCGTCGCGGTCTTGCCGGTGCCCGCGCCGGCAATGATGAGCAGCGGAACGTCATCCGGCGCGATGGCCGCGTCGCGTTGCGAGTTGTTGAGCGTCTTCAGGTAGGCGGGAATGTCTTCCGATGCTGTTTGGGTGTTGTCGGTCATGGCGTCGCCCCGGTTGTCGTAACGCCGTTGCCGCTGGTATGCGTTCCCGTCGAAAAGATCATGCCATCGCATTCCGGACAGACGTGACCCGCCCACGCCGTGCCATCTGCACGGTCGAGCGTGCGCGGATCAATCGGGGCGTGGCAGTGCGGGCAAATTATTCGTTGCGATGTTCGTGAGGGCATGACGATGCGAAGTGACACTGTAATAATATACAGTATCACTTCGCTGCGCCGATCTCAAGCGCCGGTGGTGCGAATATTCCAATATCCCCGGTGGAATGTCATTTCCATGGTTGAGTTAATGACGCGGGCATGCACGGTAACGATTTCCGCCATCGTCGATTTTCTCCGTTGCGCAGCAAAAATTGAATCACTGGCGCCGATACCTGTCTTATGGGCACGGCCCCTGGGAAAGGAGTGATTCATGACGACACGTATTGGCGATTTCGGCGAGCTTCGGGAAGACGTCCTTCCGCAGCAAGCCATCTGTGCTTTCGGCGAGGAATGCGTGGACAGCGCTCCCGCAGTGGCGATTTGTGCTTTCGGCGAAGAATGCGCAGAGGCGGCGCCCTCCGTCGCGATCTGCGCGTTCGGTGAGCCGTGCAGCGATACGCCGCCCGTCCAGTCCATCTGCCTGTTTGGCGAGGAGTGCGTTGAGCGGGCGCCGATACAGCGAATCGGTGAATTCGGTCAGGAATTACTCTGATCGAACAGCGCTTGCCTGAATGGGCAGGCAAGCGCTTCGTCGCCCGGCGATGACTTTGCCTATGACTCGACGACTTCGTTGCGCTTGCGCAGGATCGCCGGGGACATTAGCACGAGCAGGATGACGACGACGGTGGCGAGCAGGACGGCGCTGATCGGTCGCGTGACGAAGACGCTGAAATCGCCGCCCGAAAGCATCATCGCGCGTCGCAGGTTCTCTTCCAACTGTGGGCCGAGCACCATGCCGAGCAGCAACGGCGCCGTCTCGACCTTGACCTTGTTGAAGAAGTAGCCGACGACCGAACAGCCGAGCATCAGCCAGACGTCGACGACGCTGTTGTTGACGCCGTAGGCGCCGATGCAGCAGAACAGCAGGATGGCCGGGAAGAGCAGGCGGTACGGCACTTTCAGCAGCGAGACCCACATGCCGATCAGCGGCAGGTTGATGATGAGCAGCATCAGGTTGCCGGTCCACATGCTGGCGATGACGCCCCAGACGAGTTCCTTCTGCTCGACCATGATTTGCGGTCCCGGCTGGATGCCGTGAATCATCAAGGCGCCGATCATCAGCGCCATCAGCGCATTCGACGGGATGCCGAGGGTGAGCAGCGGAATGAAGCTGGTCTGGGCACCGGCGTTGTTGGCGGCTTCCGGCGAGGCGACGCCCTCGATGGCGCCGCGACCGAAGCGCGACGGATCCTTGGCGATCTTCTTTTCGACGGCATAGGCGGTGAAGGGCGGCAGCGCGGCGCCGCCGCCGGGCAGGACGCCGAGGATCGAACCGATCGCCGTGCCGCGCAGCGCGGCGGGAAACGCCGCCCTGAGGTCGGCCAGCGACGGGAACAGGTCCTTCATGCGCTGGCTGACGATGACGCGCTGCGACGGCTTCTCGATATTCGTCATGATTTCGGCGAGGCCGAAAAAGCCCATCGCGACCGAGACGAAGCCGAGGCCATCGGCGAATTCGGGGATGTTGAAGGTCATCCGCTCGGCGCCGGAGTTCACGTCGATGCCGACGATGCCGAGCAGCAGGCCAATGCCGATCATCGCCAGCGACTTGATGACAGAACCATGGGCGAGAATGACGGCGGCAACGAGGCCCAGGACCATCAGGCTGAAGAATTCGACGGCGGTGAAGCTCAGCGCGAGCTTCGAGAGCGGGCCGCTCAGAAGCGCGATGACGACGGTGGCGACGGTGCCGGCGAAGAACGAGGAGAGCGCCGCGATCGCCAGTGCCGTGCCGGCGCGGCCTTGGCGTGCCATCTGGTGGCCGTCGAGGCAGGTGACGACCGACGAGGTCTCGCCGGGAATGTTGACGAGGATCGCCGTGGTCGAACCGCCGTACTGGGCGCCGTAGAAGATGCCGGCGAGCATGATGAAGCCCGATGCCGGCGGCATGCCGAAGGTGAACGGCAGCAAGAGCGCGACGGTCGGGACCGGACCGATGCCGGGCAGGACGCCGATCATCGTGCCGATCAGCGCGCCGATCAGGCAGAAGAGCAGGTTATTCCACTGCATCGCGGTGGAGAAACCAATCATCAGATTGTCGAGGAGTTCCATGCGGTCGGCGCCTACCAGGGGAAGATGGGAACGGGCAGGGACAAGGCCCGGACGAAGAGCAGCACCGATCCGGCCGAGATGAACAGGCTGAAGACGAGGATTTCGAGCGGTCGCGTCTCGCTGCTCGCCGCGCTTGCCACCAGCATGCAGAGGAAGCTCGCGAGCGCGAGTCCGGCCTTCATCACCAGCAGCGAGAAGACGGCCGCCGCCAGTGGGATCAGGATCAGCGCCCGCCAGCAGGGCGGCAGGATGCGTTCGCCGGGAATGACGAATGACCGGCCGACGAAGAACAGGCCGAAGAGCAGCATGCCCCAGCTGATCGCCTGCGGCACGTAGCCGGGACCCATGTCGCCGGCGGTGCCGACCGACAGCCGCCGGGTGGCGTAGAACACGCCACCGGCGAGCGCGGCCAGGAACAGGCCGAACAGCAGCTCCTCGAGGGCGGGGCGCTGCTTCGTCTTTTCCGATGCATCGGTCATTGTTCGACCTTGATGTTCGCCGCCTTGATTTCGGCGCCGAAGGACTTGATGCTGGCATGCAGCCAGTTCTTCAGGTCGTCGGGCTTGCCGGCCATGACCTCGCCGCCTTGTTCGGCGATCTTCTGCTGGATGTCCGGTTGGGCCAGCACCTTCTGCAGTTCTTCGTTGAGGCGGCGGACGGCCGCCGGCGGCGATCCGGCCGTCGTGAACATGCCCTGGAAGGTACCGTAGTCGGCGGCCGGAAGTCCGGCTTCCTTGAAGGTCGGCAGATCGGGCGCGTTCTTCAGGCGGCTTTTGCCGGTGACGGCGAGGCCGACGAGCTGGCCACTGGTGACGAAGGGCAAGGTCGCCGTCGCGCCGTTGATGATGGTGTTCGACTCGCCCGAGACGACCGCGCGCGATGCGGCCGAGCCGCCCTTGTACGGGATGCTCTTCCAGTTGATGCCCTTGTCCTTGGCGACGACGAGCGCGGCGATGTGGTTGATGCCGCCGATGCCCGAATTCGCCACCGCCAGCTTGCCGGGGTTGCCCTGAGCATATTTGATGAATTCGCCGATGGTCTTGGTCGGCACCGACGGGTGCACGGCGAGCACGTAGGGGGCGAACATGATCATGCCGACCGGCGCCAGGTCCTTCTCGACGTCATAGGTCAGGTTGTTGAAGAGGTTGGGCGAGGTGGCCAGCGAACCGACGTCGAGCAACAGCAGCGTGTGGCCGTCCTTCGGTGCCTTGGCTACGGCGTCGGCGCCCAGGTTGCCGGCAGCGCCGGGCTTGTTCTCGACGATGACGGTCTGGCCGATCGCCGTCGAGAGCTTCGGCGCGATGATGCGGGCCAGGATGTCGGAGGTGCCGCCCGGCGCGAAGGGAACGATGATGCGCACGAGATGGTTGAATTCGTCGGCGGCCTGAGCCGAGTTGCCGAGCAGCAGCGAAGCCGCCAGCGTCGTGGCCGACATGAGTTGCGTGAATTTGCGTTGCATCGTATGACCCTCCGGTATTGGTGTATTGATCTGGCCTGCGTGCGAAACAATGCGCGTTGTTGCGGGTGTTGCGGGTGTTGCGGGTGTTGCGTGGAATGATGCCGTTGGCATGGTCGGGTCGGGCCCGGAAAATGCCGATCGATTCCGGATTTATTGCGATGCCTTGGTTGCCTGACGCCGTCCTGTGCCTGTATTTATGCTGCCGATTGCCGGCTTTGTCGGAACATCATAGTATGGGAGCAATGCCGGAATTGCTTATAAAGTGAATCGATCGATGCGGATTTTGGAATGATCCAGGACTTCAACCAGTTGGCTTGTTTTGTCGCCGTCGCCGAGGAATTGCATTTCGGCCGGGCGGCCGAGCGCCTGTGCATGACGCAGCCGCCGTTGAGCCGGCAAATCCAGTTGCTCGAACATGCGCTGGGCACGAAGCTCTTTGAACGCACCAGCCGCTCGGTACGACTGACGGCGGCCGGCCGGGTTTTTCTCGACGATGCGCGTCGCCTGCTTCAACTCGCCGAACAGGCGGCTGTGACCGCGAAGCGGACCAGCGAGGGCAACGCCGGGCGGGTGGTCATCGGTTTCACCACCGTGATGGGCTACGAACTGATTCCGGGATTGATCGCCGCAGCGCACCAGGCCATGCCCGACACCGAGATCGTGCTGCGCGAAATGGTGGCGGCGGCGCAACTCGATGCCCTCGAGAATCATACGATCGATGTTGGCTTTCTCTGGCCGCTCGCGAGCCGGATGGCGGCGCTGCGGCATGAAACGATCTTCCGCGATCCGCTCGTCGTGGCGATGCCCGAACATCACCCGCTGGCGATGCGTGCCAACGTCGCGCTCGACGATCTCAACGGTTTGCCCTTCGTCATGTTCTCGCCGGAACGCGGGCGTTATTTCTACAGCCTGGTGAATGGCTTGCTGCTCGCCGCCGGGGTGACGCCGCGCTATGTCCAGCATCTCGATCAGGTGCTGACCGTCGTCGGTCTCGTCGGCACCGGGATTGGCGTCGCTATCGTGCCGGCATCGGTCGCACGCTTCCGTTTCGAGCAGGTGGTCTTCCGGCCGATTCGCGGCAAAACGGTGGTGGCCGAAGGGCGGATGGCCTGGCGCGATGATCACCAGAATCCGGCGCTCAAGACCTTCCGTTCCTTTGCGGCACGCCATTTTGGGCGCTGACATGCGACCGGCGTTTTGGTGCATATTCCAGGGGGATAGAAATTTCAACGAAGCAATGAGACATCGATCACATGAATTTGGCCGTCAGTTCGGCTATCATCGCCTGACCCCGCCGATTCCGACCGACACGCCATGATCCTTGACCTGATCGCTCGACATTGGGAAATTCTGGATGCGCTGCTGGCGGCGATAGGTCTGGTCGTCTATGCGGTCGCTTCGCACAGTTTGCACCAGCGCCGTCATCCGTCGGCGGCCATTGCCTGGGTGATGGCCATCCTGCTGGTGCCCTATATCGCCTTGCCGCTGTATCTCGCCTTCGGTGCGCGCAAGATCGTTCCCGTTCGCCCGGCGCCAGGGCCGCAGGTTTCTCCGATGGCAAACGCCTCAACGCATGCGACGGCGGCGCGCGCACAGCAACTGGCGCAGGCAATGGGACTGCCGGTGCCGGTCGCCTACGAACATCTGGTCATCCACGCCGATGGCGGCGAGTCGCTGGTGGCCTTGCGGCGGCTGATCGATGGCGCGACGAAAACGCTTGAAATCAGCACCTTCCTGTTCGGGCGCGATTCGCTCGGCAACGAGATTGCCGCGCGACTGCAACAGCGTGCCCGTGAAGGTGTCCGGGTGCGTTTGCTGATCGATGGCATCGGCATCTACATGGGCGGGTTTCCCGACATCGCGGCCTTGCGTGAGGCCGGTGTCGAAGTGCAGTGTTTCGTTTCGCCTTTCCGTTCGCCGCAGCGCGGGCGCACCAATCTCCGCAACCACCGCAAGATGCTGATTGCCGACGGGCGTTGCCTCTGGTGCGGCGGCCGCAATCTTGCTGCCGAGTATTTCGAGGGGGATGCAACGGCGCTGATCCCGCGCAAACCCTGGATCGACCTGAGCTTCGATTTGTGCGGCGGTGTCGCTGCGCATGCGCAACGCCAGTTCGAAGAGGACTGGGCCTTCGCGAGCGAGACCCGCGTTCCGGAGGGCGGCGACGAGTTGCCGCCGGGCGAGCCCTCGTCAGGACTGGCCCAACTCGTCGCCAGCGGGCCGGATCGGGTCGATGACACCATCCACACCCTGCTGGTCTCGGCGTGTTTTACCTCGCAGCGCCGGATCATCGCCGTGACGCCGTATTTCGTTCCCGATCCGGTGTTGCTGAGCGCGATGACGCTGGCCGCGCGGCGCGGAGTCGAGGTCGATCTGGTGTTGCCGGATCGCTCCAATCATCGCCTGGCAGATATTGTCCGCCACCGTGCCTTGCGCGAACTGGCGGCGGCGGGGGCTCGGATATGGCTGCATCCGGATATGCTGCATGCCAAGGCCGTCGTCGTCGATGACGAATTGGCGATGGCGGGATCGGCCAATCTCGATGGTCGCAGCCTGTTCATCAATTACGAGTTGATGGTGGCCTTTTACGACGGCAAGGCGGTCCGTGCGTTTGCCCGCTGGTGCGGGCTGCGGCGCCAGGAATCGGTGCCGTATGTGGCGGCGTCGCCGGGGGTCTTGCGCGAACTGGCCGAGGGCTTGCTGCTCTGGCTCGCCTTCCAGCTCTGACGTCCCGTAAAAAAACGGCGACGCCGGAAAGTCCGGGGCCGCCGTTGCCGGTGTCTATGACGCAGTTTTTATTTCGACGCGGCGTTCGCGGCGAGCTTCTGTTCGATCTGGGCGATGGGAACGGCGCCGGGGATGCGGTCGCCGTCGGCGAAGAACAGCGTTGGCGTGCCGTTGATGTTGAGCCGGCGCCCGAGCTCGACGGTCTTCTGCACGGCCGTCGTGTCGCAGTCGCCCTTGCCGGACGGCGCGCGGCCGTCTTGCATCCAGTCGTTCCAGGCCTTGGCGCGATCCGCCGAGCACCAGATCTGGTTGGACTTCTCTAGCGAATCCGGTGACAGGATCGGCAGCAGGAAAGTGTAGATCGTCACGTTGTCGAGCTTGACCACCTCGCGCGCCAGCTTCTTGCAGTAACCGCAGTTGGGGTCTTCGAAGGTGGCCATCACGCGGCGGCCGTCGCCGCGAACCTGCTTGACGGCGTATTCGAGCGGCAGGTCGGAGAACTTGATCGCCATCAGCTTGTGCATGCGTTCGGCGGTGTGGTTCTTCATCGTCTTGCCGTCGATCAGCGTGCCGGCGATGATGACCGATTGCTTCTCGTCGGTGTAGACGATCTGGCCTTCGGCATAGACTTCATAGAGGCCGAGGTAGGGGCTCTTGGTGACGCTGGTGATCTTGGTGCCGAGCTTGGTTTCGAGCGCCTTCTTGACGCTGGCTTCGTCGGCCGATGCCTGCAGGCAAACGGTCGTTCCCAGCGCGGCGCAGAGCGCCAGGGGCAGCAATCTTTTCAGCATGGTCTTTCTCCGTTGAATTCAGGTGCCCAGCGCATAGCGCAGGAGCTGGTTCTTGACGAGCGGCAGGCGATCGGTCAGCGACAAGCCGGTGTTGCGCACGAATTTCAGGCCCGGCAGTTTCTCACGAAACAGCAGCCGAAGTGTGTGAGTTGTGTATTGGAGCAGCGCCGTCTCTTCGGCGCGTTCGCGCTGGTGGCGGCGCAGCAGGCGCAGGTCGCCGATGTCCTGCCAGTCGGGCGTGGCGGCAAGCCGTGCGGCGAGCGCTTCGGCGTCGCGCAGGCCCAGATTGATGCCGTGGCCGGAGAGCGGGTGGATGCCGTGCGCGGCGTCGCCGATCAGCGCCAGCCGTGGGGCGACCGTCGTCGGCACGCGCATCAGGCGCAGCGGAAAAGCGGCCGGCGGCGTGATCAGGCGCAGCGCGCCGAGCGTGTGTTCGCCGGCGGCAGCGACGCGCGTCGCGAGCGCCTCGGGCGACAGGGTCATCAGTTCGTCGGCGAGCGTGTTTGGGGCCGACCAGACCATCGACAGGCGCTGGCCCGGCAACGGCAGCCAGGCGAGGACGCCGTCGTCGCGGAACCACTGGAAGGCGGTGTTGCGATGCGGCGCTTCGCATTCGAAATTGGCGACGACGCCCATTTCGTCATACGGCGAGTGGCGGGCGCCGAGTCCGGCGGATTCGCGCACCCAGGAATCGCGGCCGTCGGCGCCGACCAGCAGACGGCCGGCAAGTACCTGGCCATCATTCAGCGTCAGGGTGGCGGAGTCGTCGCCGAGGTGGAGTTTTTCGGGGTTTGCCGGGCAGTACAGCGTCACATTGCCCTGGCGGCGAAGGTTTTCCCAGAGTTCGCAGGCAAGCTGCGACGATTCGAGGATCCAGGCGAGTTCGTCGACGCCGGCTTCGTAGGCGTCGAAAACGAGTCGGGCGCCGGTATCGCCGTACACCTTCATGGCGTGGATCGGCGACAGGCGTCCGGCATCGAGATGCTTCCAGGCGCCGATGCGCTGCAGGAAGGAGGCGTTGGCGGGGCTGAGCGCGTAGATGCGCGCGTCCCAGCCTTCCGCGCGCTGCGGCGGGCGGGCTTCGACAAGGGCGATCTTCAGGCGCGTGTCGCGCAACGCACAGGCCAGCGACAGGCCCGCCAGTCCGCCGCCGACGACGATCACATCAAATGACATCGAGGAACTCCGGTGAGCCGCGATTGTGCCTTGAGCGCCCGCCCTTTTACAAGCGGCGGCCGGCGTGATAGAACGCCGGGATGTCCGAAGCTCCCGTCACCGGCTACCTGCCGGCCATTTTCTGCGCCGAATTCGATTCGCCGATCGATGCCCTGATCGGCCTGCACGTGCCGCACGATGAGGCCATGGACCTCGTCGCCGCCGCCTGGCATCGCGGCGCGGTGCGCTGTGTGCTGGCGTGCGTCGACGGCGGTCGCGCGGTGGCGGCCATCCGTCTTCCGGACGGGCGCTGGGCGGGGTGTAACGCGTTCCCCGAGCATCTTTGCGGCAGTCTCGCCGAGGCCGAGCGACGGCTCAGGAAACTCGTCAAGCGCGGGCGCAAGGGACTTGTCGGCGTGCTTTGACGCAGGACTGACCGCGTCGGACCGTCTCGTGTGGACGTCGGGACGGGCCTGTATAATCCCGGCTGCTCCCTTCCGTGAAACGCCTTCCGATGTCCGATCTGCTTGCGAACCTCAACCCCGAACAACTGGCGGCGGTGACGCTGCCGCCGCAGCATGCGCTGATCCTCGCCGGTGCCGGCAGCGGCAAGACCCGCGTGCTGACGACGCGCATCGCCTGGCTGATCTCGACGGGGCAGGTCGGACCGCACGGCGTGCTGGCGGTGACCTTCACCAACAAGGCGGCCAAGGAAATGCTGGCGCGTCTGTCGGCGATGCTGCCGATCAATCCGCGCGGCATGTGGATCGGTACCTTCCACGGTCTGTGCAACCGCCTGTTGCGTGCGCATCATCGCGAGGCCGGCCTGCCGGCAACCTTCCAGATCCTCGATTCGGCCGACCAGTTGTCGGCGATCAAGCGCCTGCTCAAGAATCTCAACGTCGACGACGAAAAGTATCCGCCGCGCGAACTCGCCCATTTCATCAACGCGCACAAGGAGCAGGGTATCCGCGCCGCGCAGGCCGAGGCCTATGACGATTACACGCGCCGGCGCGTCGAGCTGTATGCCGAATACGAGGCGCAGTGCCAGCGCGAAGGCGTCGCCGATTTCGCCGAGCTGCTGCTGCGCACCTACGAGTTGCTGTGTCGCAACGAGCCGCTGCGCCGCCACTACCAGGCACGCTTCCGGCATATTCTCGTCGACGAGTTCCAGGATACCAACGTCCTGCAGTACAAGTGGCTCAAGCTGCTGGCGAGTTACGGAGATCCGGTCGAGGGCGGGTGTATCTTCGCTGTTGGCGATGATGACCAGAGCATATATGCTTTCCGTGGTGCCGAAGTTGGCAACATGCGCGATCTCGAGCGCGAATTCAAGATTGCCAATGTCATTCGCCTGGAGCAGAACTATCGGTCGCACGGCAACATCCTCGATGCCGCCAACGCGCTGATCAAGAACAACCGCGGACGTCTCGGCAAGAACCTGTGGACCGACGCTGGCGCCGGTGAGCCGATCCGCGTCTTTGAAGGGTTTTCGGATATCGACGAGGCGCGCTTCGCCGTTGATGAAGTGCGCGAGCTGATTCGTGACGATTTTCCGCCGACGCAGATTGCGCTGCTTTACCGGTCGAACGCGCAGTCACGCGTGCTCGAGCATCAACTGTTCAGCGCCGGGGTGCCGTACCGCGTGCATGGCGGCCTGCGCTTCTTCGATCGTCAGGAAGTGAAGCATGCGCTTGCCTACCTGCGGCTGATCGCCAATCCGGATGACGATACCGCGTTCGCGCGGGTCGTCAATTTTCCGACGCGCGGAATCGGCAGTCGCAGCGTCGAGGCCTTGCAGGAAGCGGCGCACCGCGCCAATTCGAGTCTCTACAACGCGGCGGCGAGCCTGACCGGCAAAGCCGGCGCGGCGGTCGGCCAGTTCATCCGGTTGATCGAAACCTTGCGCGCCGAGACGACGGCGCTGGTTTTGCCCGAGGTCATCGAGCATCTGATCGACCGGAGCGGGCTGCGTGCCCACTACCTGGGCGAAAAGGAAGGCCGCGAGCGACTCGAGAACCTCGACGAATTGGTCAGCGCGGCGACCGCGTTCGTGCAGGAAGAGGAAGGCACGCTGGCGCATCCGGAGGAATCCGATGCGGTCGCATCGTTCCTCGCACATGCGTCGCTTGAGGCCGGCGAACACCAGGCCGGCGAGGGGCAGGAAGCGGTGCAGTTGATGACCGTGCATGCCGCCAAGGGCCTGGAGTTCGATGCCGTTTTTATTACCGGGCTGGAGCAAGGCTTGTTCCCGCACGAGAACTCGTCGCAGGAGCGCGACGGTCTCGAAGAAGAGCGTCGGTTGATGTACGTTGCCGTGACGCGCGCGCGCCGCCGCCTGTACCTGACGCATGCGCAGACACGCATGCTGCACGGACAGACGCGCTACTGCCTGCCCTCGCTGTTTCTGGAAGAACTGCCCGAGGAATTGCTGCGCCGGGTGGGGGCCACCCCGTCCTTTGCGGCGAGCCCGACGCCGGCCTATGCGGCGGCCCCGGCGCGCCAGCGCGAGGAATCGACGGTCGGAGGTTTTCGTATCGGCCAGAGCGTGCAGCACGCCAAATTCGGTCTCGGCGTCATCGTTTCGGCCGAGGGCGGCGCCGACGCGCGCGTGCAGATCAATTTTGGCGTGCACGGCATGAAATGGCTGGCGCTCGCCTATGCCAAGCTGACGCCGGTATAGGCGCCTAGCCGTGCCGTAGCTTGAGCACGAGCACCATGCCGGCGAGCACGAAGGTGATGGCGTTGGCGACGACGACCGGCCAGGCCGCGATCATCAGGCCGTAGACGAGCCAGGCGGCAATGCCGCAGGTGAAGAGCACATACATACGCAGTGAAATGTCCTGCGTGCGCTTGCTGCGCCAGATCTGCCAGACCTGCGGCACGAAAGCGACGGTGGTGAGCGTGGCGGCGAGATAGCCGATCCATTCGACGGGAATCATGATTTTCTATCGGTACGGTATCGTTCGCGGGAGCGTGGTCGCAGTATAGGCGTAATGACGAAGGGATGGTCAGCGGCGGACCGGCACGGCGCCGGCCGGCAGGGCGTCGGTAACCGCCTGGCGGAGCGCATCGATGGCTTGCGGACGCGGGAAACTCGCCCGCCAGGCGACGACGACGCGCCGCTGTGGCCCCGGTTCGCTGAAGCGGCGTAGTTGCAGCAGGTCGTCCTGTGCCGGCCAGGACAGCGCTGCCGAGATCGGCACGATCGACATGCCGGCGCCGCTTGCGACCATATGACGTACGGTTTCCAGCGAACTGCCTTCGCGCGCGCCTTCGGTGCCGCCCGGTTCCGAGAGTTGCGGACAGGCCTGCACGACCTGGTCGCGGAAACAGTTGCCCGGCCCCAACAACAGCAGGTTCTCGCCGACGATGTCGCGCGGCGCCAGGATTTCCCTGGCGGTCAGCGGATGTCCGGCCGGCAGGATCGCGGCGAAGGGTTCGTCATAGAGCGCGCCGGTGACGATGCCAGGTTCGACGAAGGGATCGGCAACGATGATGGCATCGAGTTCGCCGCGTCGCAGTTGCTCGCCGAGGCGGACCGTGAAGTTTTCCTGCAAGTGCAGCGGCATGTCCGGCGCCCGCGCATGCAGTGACGGAATCAGGCGTGGCAGGAGATAGGGCGCGATGGTGAAAATGACGCCGAGGCGCAGCGGTCCGACCAGCGGATTCTTCCCCTGCCGCGCGATTTCCTGCAGGCGTGCCGATTCTTCGAGGACGCGCTCGGCCTGCGCGGCGATCTGCTCGCCGATCGGCGTGAGCCGCACGTCGGCCGAGCTGCGCTCGAACAGCGTGATGCCGAAGCGCTGCTCGACTTTCTTCAAGGCCACCGACAGCGTCGGCTGGCTGACGTGGCATTTCTCGGCGGCCCGCCCGAAGTGGCGTTCGCGGGCCAGGGTGACGATGTAGCGCAGTTCGGTGAGGGTCATGGCGGTCGTCTCGCGTGTCAATAGTCATTGGCTATCGAAAATATTAGCACAATAAATTAGATAAATAATCGCGGCGGTCTTAAGATTCACCCATCGCTTCACGACAACCCCAATCAACACACAAGGAGAACATCTCATGAAATCGCTGATCAATACCGAAGTCCTGCCTTTCAACGCCACCGCTTTCCACGCCGGCAAGTTCATTCAAGTGTCGGATGCCGACCTGCGCGGCAAGTGGTCAGTCGTTTTCTTCTATCCGGCCGACTTCACCTTCGTCTGCCCGACCGAGTTGGGCGACCTCGCCGACAACTATGCCGAATTCAAGAAGCTCGGCGTCGAAATCTACAGCGTCTCGACCGACACGCACTTCACGCACAAGGCCTGGCATGACAGCTCCGACACGATCCGCAAGATCGACTACGTCATGGTCGGCGATCCGACTGGCACGATCAGCCGCAATTTCGGCGTCATGATCGAGGAAGCCGGTCTGGCCGAGCGTGGTACCTTCGTCATCGACCCGAACGGCAAAATCCAGATCATCGAGATCAATGCCGGCGGCATCGGCCGCGACGCCAGCGAACTGCTCCGCAAGGTCAAGGCAGCGCAGTACGTCGCCTCGCACCCGGGTGAAGTCTGCCCGGCTAAGTGGAAGGAAGGCGACGCGACGCTCGCCCCCTCGCTCGACCTCGTCGGCAAGATCTGATTGTCCTGAAGCACTCTTCACCCCGGCGTCGTGCCGGGGTGTCTTATTCCAACAGCATTCCAAGGGAGAACAACATGCTTGATGCGGCCATCAAAACCCAACTCAAAGCCTATCTCGAGCGACTCCGCGAGCCGATCGAGCTCGTGGCGACGCTCGATGCCAGCGACAAGTCCGGTGAAATGCGCGCGATGCTCGACGAAATCGATGCCCTGTCGGACAAGGTGTCGGTCCGCTACGACGGCAACGACGCGCGCCGGCCCTCGTTTTCGGTGGGTCGTCCGGGCGAGGCGGCGCGTATCCGCTTTGCCGGTCTGCCGCTCGGGCACGAGTTCACCTCGCTGGTGCTGGCTTTGCTGCAGGTCGGTGGCCACCCGCCCAAGGCCGATCCGGCGGCAATCGAGCAGGCGCGTGCGCTGACCGGGACGTTCCGCTTCGAGACGTATATCTCCCTGTCCTGCCACAACTGCCCGGATGTCGTGCAGGCGCTGAATCTGCTGGCCGTGTTGAATCCCGGAATCACCCACACGATGATTGACGGCGCCCTGTTCAAGGACGAGGTCGAGCGCGAGAAGATCATGGCGGTGCCGACGGTCCTGCTTAACGGCCAGCCCTTCGGCCAGGGGCGCACCAGCTTCGAGGAAGTGCTGGCCAGGCTCGATGCCGGCCTCGTCGAACGCGAAGCGCGCAAGATCGCCGACAAGGCGCCGTTCGACGTACTCATCGTCGGCGGCGGACCGGCCGGCGCGGCGGCGGCGATTTATGCCGCGCGCAAGGGCATCCGCACCGGGCTCGTCGCCGACCGCTTCGGTGGTCAGGTGCTCGATACAATGGCGATCGAGAACTTCATCTCGGTCAAATCGACCGAGGGGCCGCGCCTCGTCGCCGGACTCGAACAGCATGTGCGCGATTACGACGTCGACATCATGAACCTGCAGCGCGCCGAGTCGCTCGCGGTCGGTGCCGACGGGTTGACCGAAATCGGGCTGGCGAGCGGCGCCTCGCTCAGGAGCCGCAGCGTCATCATTTCGACCGGCGCGCGCTGGCGCAAGATGGACGTGCCCGGCGAGGAAGCCTATGCCGGACGCGGCGTCGCCTACTGCCCGCACTGCGATGGCCCGCTGTTCAAGGGCAAGCGCGTCGCCGTCGTCGGCGGCGGCAATTCGGGCGTCGAGGCGGCGATCGATCTCGCCGGCATCGTCGGTCATGTCACCCTGCTGGCGCGCAATGACGTGCGCGCCGACGCCGTGTTGCAGAAGCGCCTGGCCAGCCTGCCCAATGTCGAGGTCATCACCCATACCCGCATTCGCGAGGTCGTCGGCAACGGCGACAAGGTCACCGGCCTCGCCTATGCCGATCAGACGAGCGGTGAAATGCGGACGCTTGCGGTCGAAGGCGTGTTCGTGCAGATCGGGCTGTTGCCCAACACCGACTGGCTCAAGGGCTCGGTCGATCTGTCGGCGCACGGTGAGATCGAGGTCGATGCGCGCGGTCAGACCTCGCTGCCCGGCGTCTTCGCCGCCGGCGATTGCACGACCGTTCCTTTCAAGCAGATCGTCATCGCCATGGGCGAAGGGGCCAAGGCATCGCTGGCGGCCTTCGAGCATCTGATCCGCTCACCCTTGCCGGCCTGAGCGGTCCGGACGGGAGATCCGTCAAGGCGCGGTCCGGGGTGCCGGGCCGCGCTTTTTTTATCGTGCGTCATATCCGCTTTTGGCTTGCCGTCGCGCCTTTCCGAGGCTAGGCTAATGCTTTTCAAGTCCGGTGCGACGATCGTGCCGGTCCGACCCTTTTCAGGAGAGTGGCATGACGTTTGCGATTCGTTTTCATCAGACCGGCGGTCCCGAAGTATTGCGCTGGGAAGAAGTGTCCGTCGGTGCGCCGGCGGCCGGCGAGGCGCGTGTGCGCCATGAGGCGGTCGGACTGAACTTCATCGATACCTACCACCGCACCGGGCTCTATCCCATGCCCCTGCCTTCGGGCATCGGCCTTGAAGGTGCCGGCGTCGTCGAAGCCGTCGGCGAAGGCGTCAGTGACATCCAGGTCGGTGATCGCGTCGCCTATGCTGGCGGGCCGGTCGGCGCCTACAGCCAGGAGCGCTGCATGCCGGCGCATCGCCTGCTCAAGTTGCCGGCCTCGATCGATTTTCGCACCGGTGCCGCGATGATGCTGCAAGGCATGACGGCGGCCTATCTGCTGCGCCGCACCTATTGCGTCCAGCCGGGCGATGCCGTGCTCATCCATGCGGCGGCCGGCGGCGTCGGGTTGATCGCTTGTCAGTGGGCGAAGGCGCTCGGCGCGACGGTGATCGGCACGGTGTCGACAGAAGCCAAGGCGGAACTCGCGCGCCAGCATGGTTGCGATCACGTCATCCTGTACACCCGTGAGGACATCGTCAAACGCGTGCGCGAGATCACCGGCGGCGAAGGCGTTGCCGTGGTCTATGACGGCGTCGGCAAGGATACTTTCGCGGCCTCGCTCGACTGCCTGCGTCCACGCGGCATGATGGCGACCTTCGGCAATGCCTCGGGGGCAGTGCCGGCTTTCGATCCGCTGACGCTGACGCAAAAGGGCTCGCTCTTCCTGACGCGGCCGAAGCTCGCCGATTACACGACGCGCCGCGACGAATTGCTCGACATCGGCCAGGAGCTTTTCAACGTTGTCGTCGGCGGTCAGGTCAAGATCGAAGTGAATCAGACCTATCCCTTGTCGGAGGCGGCGCAGGCACACCGCGACCTTGAAGCGCGCAAGACGACCGGATCGACGATCTTCCTGCCCTGACATGAAATCGTTCCTGGTCGCCAATCCCAAGGGCGGGTCGGGCAAGACGACGCTGGCGACGAATCTTGCCGGCTATTTTGCCCGATGCGGTCACCGCGTCATGCTCGGCGATGTCGACCGGCAGCATTCGTCGCGCGATTGGCTGGCGATCCGTCCGGAGGTGCTGCCGCCGATTCAGGGGTGGGATCTCTCCAAGGATCAGCCGGCCCGGCCGCCGAAGGAGACGACGCATGTCGTCCTCGATACGCCGGCCGGGCTGCACGGCAAACAGCTCGACCGCGTGCTCGGTCAGGTGCGCCGCGTCATCGTGCCGGTGCAGCCCTCACTCTTCGACATCCTGGCGACGCGTCACTTTCTCGATGCGCTGCTTGGCGAGAAATGCGTGCGCAAGGAGAAGACCTGCGTCGCGGTCGTCGGCATGCGTGTCGATGCGCGTACGCGTGCCGCGGCGGAGCTTGAACGCTTTCTGTCGTACTACGATCTGCCGGTGCTGACGTATCTGCGTGACACGCAGTTGTACGTGCAGACGAGTGCCAACGGCATGACGCTGTTCGATCTGGCGCCGTCGCGTGCGGCGCGGGATCTTGAGCAGTGGCAGCCGATCATCGAATGGGTCGAGCAGTCATGACCAGGGAGGTGCCGGGTGGAAAATGCGGACGCGGGGACTGAACGTCAGGAGGAACCGGCGTCGATGCCGGCCCTAGCCGGCGAAGGCGGCGGAGAACGGTTTCCGCTCGAGTTTACGGGGCGTGGCGGAGAGTATTTCGGCATCTGGATCGTCAATCTCCTGCTGACGATCCTGACGCTGGGCATCTATTCGGCATGGGCCAAGGTGCGCCGGTTGCAGTACTTCTATCGCAATACGCAGCTCGCCGGCGCGAGTTTTAACTATCACGGCAATCCGCGGGCGATCCTCAAAGGGCGGCTGATCGCCGTTGCCATGCTGGTGGCTTATCAGGTCGCCGGCGGCATACATCCCGGGTTGGGCCTGCTGGTGGCCGTCGCGCTTGCTCTGGTGCTGCCGCGCCTGCTGTTGCGGTCCTTGCAGTTCCGGCTTGCCAACAGCAGTTATCGCGGCCTGCGTTTTCACTTCGACGCCCGCCTCAAGGACGCCTATCGCGTCTTCCTCGGCTGGCCGCTGCTCGCCTTCGTGACGATCTATCTGCTCGCCCCGTTCTGTCATCAGCGGCTCAAGCAGTTCCAGCATGACAATGCCACGTTCGGCCAGACCCGGTTCTCGTTCACTGCGCCGGTGCGGGCGTTTTACGCGCTGTATTTCAAGATGGCCGGGGTCCTGGTGCTGGGCGGCATCCTGATCGCCGTGCTCGGGGCGGCGCTGTACGGCGCGACCCAGGCGCTGGGCGGCGGCCGGTTTGGGGCCGGGGCGATGGCGGTGTTTCCGCTCCTGTCGCTGCTGGTGCTGCTCTTCTTCATCCGCCCGTTCTTCGAAGCCCTGTCGCAGAATCTCGTCTGGAACCATACGCAACTCAGCGACCATCGTTTTGTCAGCACGGCCTCTGTCTGGCGCTTGTTCTGGATTCGGTTGAGCAATCTGTTTGCCGTGCTGTTCACGCTGGGCTTCTATCATCCGTTTGCCGTTGTCCGCCTGCTGCGCTATCGCCTGCAAACGGTATCCGTGCTGGCGGCGGGCGATCTCGGTGCCTTCGTTGCCGGCAGCGCTGACCCGGTGGGCGCAACCGGCGAGGAAACCGCTGAACTCTTCGATATCGATATCGCCCTGTGAACGTCGTCGGCGATTATTACGACGGGCGCTCCACGCGCCGCAGCCGTGTGACGCTGGGTCATGACAACGGTTTTCTGCAGGTGCGCGGGGATGGCATCGAGCGCCGCGAGGCGCTTGCCGACCTGCGCCTTTCCGAATCGATGGGGGCGGCACCGCGACTGGTGACTTTTTCTGACGGTGCCTTTTGCGAGATATGCGACCATGCTGGTCTGAAGCGACTGCTTGCCGAGACCGGCCATCGCGATGCATGGGTTGTCCGCTGGCAGTTCAGTGTGCGCTGGATTTTTGGCGCCAGCCTGCTTTGCCTGGCCGTGTTTTTTGCCGCGTATCGCTGGGGCTTGCCCTGGGTGTCGGCGCGGGTCGCCGATGCCTTGCCCGATAGCGTCGCGGAGACTGTCAGTGTTCGTGTGCTGTCCTTGCTGGATGAGCGCTATCTCTCGCCGACGCGTCTGCCGGAAGCGCGGCAAGCGGCGATTGCCGCCCGTTTCGCGGCGCTGGCGCTGGACGGCGTGCCCATGGCGCATGCGCATCTCGTCTTCCGCGCCAACCGGGCGATGTCGGCGAACGCGCTGGCGCTGCCTTCAGGGACGATCATCCTGACCGATGATCTGGTCGCCCTGGCCCGTCGTGACAACGAGTTGATGGCGGTCCTGGCGCACGAACTGGGACATGTCGAGGGGCGTCACGGTCTGCGCCAAGCGGTCCAGGGCACGCTTGTCGGCTTGCTCGCCGCATGGTTCCTCGGCGACGTCAGCAGCGTTGTCGCGGCTGCGCCGGCGGCCTTGCTCGAAGCCAAGTATTCGCGCGATGCCGAGCGCGAAGCAGATATTTTCGCCGAGCGCCTGCTCCGGGCGAATGGCATCTCGCCCCGCTGTCTGGCCGATATCTTGCAGCGGCTGGATCATGCCGAGTCGGTCACGGGCAGTGCGCCCGACCTGCTGTCGACGCATCCCGACACAATTCGGCGCGTCGAGGCGATTACGGGCGGCGCCTGCGAGTGATCCGTCCAGGCACGGCCCGCGGCAACAGCCCCGGGTCGTGCCGGTTACCACAGGTTGCGCGTGCCTATTTCTTGTTCTGCTTGCCGGCGGAGAATGGCGTCAGGCGGAAGCGATAGACTTCGGAAATCTCCCGGTCGTAGCCGGGGTAGAAGCCTTTAACCATGCCGAGCACGATGCGTGAGCCGCGGTTGAAGAGGACCAGGAATTCGCCGGTCTTGGGATCAACGCCGCCGGCTTCGATTTCGCCCTGGCGTTTGACCTCGGTGAAGACTTTTTCACGCACGACCGGCGCGTAGCTCTTGTCGCTGACGTCAATCCGATAGAGGTTGTCGGGTTCGTCGTCATCGGCGGTGCCATCGTCGGCGGTGACGAACAGCTTGCCTTTCCAGTAATGAATGCCCTGGATCCACTGGGGCGGCGGTTGCAGATGCACCTTCCGCAGGTACTTGCCCGTGTCGAGGCTGTATTCGTAGATGTAACGTCCGCTTTCCTCACCCACCCAGGACACCATCCAGACCGTGCGCTTGTCGGTGTCGACGCAAATGCCGGAGACTTCCTGCTGTCCGCTCGACGGCTCGAAACTGAACGAGCGCTTCAGCTTCAGCGTTTCGGCGTCGTGGATGGCAATCTGGATGTCCTTGCCGACGCCATCCATGAAGTTTTCGGCGCTGACGAAGATTTCGCCGTTGAAGACGTCGATGCCGCCGATATGATTGGCCGCGATCGGATAGCCTTCGAAAGGCGTTTCGTTCGACTGGATCAGCTTGCCCTGCTTGTCGTACTTGTACAGCGCCTTGCTGCCGCTGACGTAGTAGTACTTGCCGTCGCTGGCGACGCCTTGGCGCCCCTTTACTTCAAAGGTGTCGATCAACCGGTAGTTGTAGCTCGGCTGGGTGACCAGCGGGGATGCGGCCTGGGCCGGAATGGTCGCTGACAGCGCGGCGAGCAGCACGGTCAGCGCTGCGTAATGAAATCGGATAGCCATGACGTTTGATTCCCTCCTGAAGGTGGTTTTGATAACGGAATCCGAATGCACGTGTTTTCGTTAACGAAAAAATTGTGCTGATCCATGCTAGTTTTCGAAAATTCCAATGTCAAACGGATTTTCACGTTTCCGGGGAAGTCTGTCCGTGCCGCATGTACCGGACGCGTGGCGAGGAGAGCGCCAGAAATAAAAAAGCCGCGCGGACGGCGCGGCTTGCTTGGTGTCGGGCGTGCTTACCAGTGATGGCGATGATGGTGGCCGTAACCGCCGCCGCCGTAGTAACCACCGCCATAGTAACCGCCGACGTAGATGGCGGGCGGCGGCGCGATGACGCGAACTGGCGGCGGTGCGTAATAGACGTTCTGCGGCGGGTAATAGGCCGGTGCCGGTCCGTAATACACGGGGGCCGGGCGGGGTGGCGGGGCGTAGTAGTTGACCGGTTGATCGGCGTAATAGTACGAGCGCGGCTCCGTGGCAATGGCCGCACCGGTGGCGGCGCCGATGACGCTGCCGACGACGGCGGCGTTGCGGCCACCGACGGCGCGTCCGATGACGGCACCTGCTCCGCCGCCGATCAGCGCACCGACCACTGCATCATTGGCGAGTGCGACGGTTGAGCTGACGAGTCCGAGGGTCAGGGCCAGGGTCATGCCGAGTGTCTTCTTCATGGTACTGCTCCTTGTTTCTGTTGCGTTTCCGGGGTGCTTCGCGGGATGCGTTTCGCGCCGGTTGCCTAGTTAACGCAGCGAGGGCCTTTCCGGAATACACACCTCTGCATTTTTCTGCTGACGGAGCGATCGGGCATCGGGGTAAAATGGCGGGATGCCTCAACCGCGCTTTGTCCACCTCCGTCTCCACAGCGAATACTCCGTCACCGATGGGACGGTGCGTCTCGATGCGGGCAAGAATCACGATTGTCCGCCGGTCTCGCGCGCCATTGCCGACGGCATGCCGGCGCTTGCCCTGACCGATCTCTCGAACCTGTTCGGGATGGTCAAGTTCTACACCGCCGCCCGTTCGCACGGGATCAAGCCCATTCTCGGCTGCGATGTGTTCATCGCCAACGAGGTTGATCCCGATCGGCCCTACCGGATGCTCCTGTTGTGCCGTTCGCACAAGGGCTATCTGCAACTCTGCGAACTGCTTTCCCGTTCGCAGTTGGTGCCGCGCGTCCGCGGACGCGCCGAGATCACGCGCCAGATGCTGACGGAAGTCGGCGTCGACGGGCTGATCGCCTTGTCCGGTGCGTCGCTGGGGGATATCGCCGAGGCGGTGTCCATGGGCAACATGGCACTGGCCGAAAGCCGGGCGCGTTACTGGGCCGAACTCTTCCCTGATGCGTTCTATCTTGAAGTGCAGCGCCCCCACCCGCGCGGGCACGCGCCGCAGGAATCGCTGATCACGGCAACGGTCGAATTGGCGGTACAGCTCGATCTGCCGCTGGTGGCGACGCATCCGATCCAGTTTCTTGACCGTGACGACTTCATGGCGCACGAGGCGCGCACCTGCATTGCCGAGGGCTACATGCTCGGCGACAAGCGGCGGCCGCGGCTTTATACCGAGGAGCAGTACTTCAAGTCGACCGAGGAGATGCTGGCGCTCTTCCCGGATCTGCCCGAGGCCATCGAGAACACGATCGAGATCGCCCGGCGCTGCAACCTGACGATCACGCTCGGCAAGAACTACCTGCCGCTCTTTCCGACGCCCGATGGCATCTCGCTCGACGAATTCCTGCGCCAGGAAGCGATCCGCGGACTCGAGCGGCGGCTGGTGCAACTGTTTCCCGATCCGGCAGAACTGGAAAAGCAGCGACCGACCTACGATGCGCGCCTGAAAACCGAGACCGAGACCATCATTCAGATGGGCTTTCCGGGTTACTTTCTGATCGTTGCCGACTTCATCAACTGGGCCAAGAACAATGGCGTGCCGGTCGGTCCCGGACGGGGATCGGGCGCCGGTTCGCTGGTGGCATTTTCGCTCGGGATTACCGATCTCGATCCCTTGCAGTATGCCCTGCTGTTCGAACGCTTCCTCAACCCCGAGCGGGTGTCGATGCCCGACTTCGACATCGACTTCTGCCAGGACAACCGCTGGCGCGTCATCGAATACGTCCGTGAAAAATACGGCAAGGACGCCGTGTCCCAGATCGCCACCTTCGGCACGATGTCGTCGAAGGCGGTCATCCGGGACGTCGGCCGCGTGCTCGATCTGCCGTACAACTTCTGCGACCAGTTGTCGAAACTGATTCCGGTCGAGCAGAACAAGCCCTTGTCCCTGGACAAGGCGATCGAGGCCGAACCGCAGCTCAAGGAGCGCATCGAGAGCGAGGAGGAAGTCCGCGAACTGTTCAACCTCGCCGAAAAACTCGAGGACTTGACCCGCAACGTCGGCATGCATGCCGGCGGCGTGCTCATTGCGCCGGGCAAACTGACCGATTTCTGCCCGCTCTATTCGGGCGACGGCGGCGCGTCGGTGGTGTCGCAGTATGACAAAGGCGATGTTGAACTGGTCGGCCTCGTCAAGTTTGACTTCCTTGGCCTGCGCAACCTGACCATCATCGATCTCGCCGTGCGCTATGTCGAACGGCTGACCGGCACGCGGCCCGATCTCAACGCGCTGACCTTCGACGATCCGCGGGCCTACCAGATTCTCAAGGAAGCCAACACCACGGCGATCTTCCAGGTCGAATCGGAAGGCATGAAGAAGCTGCTCAAGAAGCTGCAGCCGGACCGCTTCGAAGATATCATCGCCGTGCTTGCGCTCTACCGCCCGGGGCCGCTCGGCTCGGGCATGGTCGACGACTTCATCCTGCGCAAGAAGGGGCAGCAGAAGATCGACTACTTCCACCCGGACCTGAAGGATTGTCTCGACCCGACCTATGGCGTGATCGTGTATCAGGAACAGGTGATGCAGATCTCGCAGATCATCGGCGGCTACACGCTCGGCGGCGCCGACATGCTGCGCCGGGCGATGGGCAAAAAGAAGCCGGAGGAAATGGCGGCGCACCGCGGCCAGATCGCCGAGGGCGCGAAGAAGAAAGGCTACGATCCGGCGCTGGCCGAACAACTGTTCGACCTGATGACGAAGTTCGCCGAGTACGGCTTCAACAAGTCGCACACCGCCGCCTATGCCGTCGTCACCTACCAGACGGCCTGGCTGAAAGCACACCACTGCGCGGCGTTCATGGCGGCGACGCTGTCGTCGGACATGGACAACACCGACACAGTCAAGATCTTCTATGACGATGCGCTGGCCAACAAGATCACCGTGCTTGGGCCCGACGTCAATGCTTCCGAATATCGCTTCGTGCCGGTCGACCGCCAGACGATCCGTTATGGTCTCGGGGCCGTCAAGGGTACCGGCGAACAGGCTGTCACCACCATTCTCAAGGCGCGTGGCGAGGGCGGGCCGTTCAAGGATCTATTCGATTTCTGCCTGCGCGTCGATAAGCGCACGGTCAATCGCCGCACGATCGAGGCCCTGATCCGTGCCGGCGCTTTCGATTCGATCGACGATCACCGCGCCCGCTTGATCGCGTCGGTCGGCGTGGCGATCGAGGCGGCCGAGCAGGCCGAACGCAACGCCATGCAGGTCAGCCTGTTCGACGTTTTCGACTCGGCGGCGCAGGCCGAGCACGGGCCGCAGTACATCGAGGTGCCGCGCTGGAAGGAGCGCGACAAGCTGCGCGAGGAAAAACTGGCGCTCGGATTCTTCTTCTCGGGTCACCCGTTCAACGAGGCCAAGGCCGAGGTCATGCGCTTCGTGCGCCGGCCGCTGGCCTCGCTCGAACCGCGCAAGGAACCGCAGATGCTGGCCGGACTCGTCGTCGGCGTGCGCACCAAGATCACCTCACGCGGCAAGATGGCGTTCATCCAGCTCGACGATGGCACGAGTTCGCTGGAAGTGTCGGTCTTCAACGAGATCTTCGAGGAGGATCGCGCCAAGATCCGCGAGGACGAGGTGTTGATCGTCGAGGGCAAGGTCCAGAAAGACGATTTCGCCGGCGAGGGCAAGATTCGCGTCGTTGCCGAGCGCTTGTTGAGCCTCGCCGACGCGCGCGGACGTTTTGCCCGTCAGCTCCGGATTGCACTGAACGGTCAGGCGAGCGGGCCGAATGCCCGCACGGCGGCGCAGCGCCTGAACGCGCTGCTGGCGCCATTTACGCCGGGCAATTGTCCGGTACGGCTTAGCTATCGCAATGGCGAGGCGAGCTGCGAATTGGCGTTCGGCGAGGATCGTCGGGTTCGTCTCGAAGACGAACTGCTGATGGCGCTGGGCGATTGGTTGAATCCCGAAAACGTACGCATCGAATACCAATGACCCCTGTCCGACTGATTGATGACGTTCTTCTGGCCCAGGTCAGCGCCGAGGCCGCGAGCAGCCCGAGAGGGCGCAAGAATTTCAATTTCCACGGCGATAACGCTGATCCGGCGCACCGCCTGCTCAATGCCATCGAGCCCGGGTCCTACATCGTCCCGCATCGTCATCTCGACGCGGCGAAAGACGAGACGATCCTGGTCTTGCGCGGCGTGCTCGGCCTCGTCATCTTCGACGATGACGGCGCTGTCGTGCAGGCAGCGCGGCTGTCGGCGACGGGCACAGTCTGCGGCGTCGATATCCCGCACGGCGTCTATCACACGGTATTTGCCTGCGCGCCAGGGACGGTGATGTTTGAAAGCAAGGGCGGTCCCTTCATGCCGCTGGTGCTCGAAGAGCGTGCCCCCTGGGCACCGGCCGAAGGCGGCGAGGGCACGGCGGAATATCTGCACGCCCTGATGGCGCGTGTCGACGGGCGCTGAGTCGGCGTTTCGAGTCCGAACCGCCCCGCGCGGCGATCAGTGAAAAATGGCCGAGATGAGGCCGAGTACGATGCTGGCGATGAGTGCGCCGACAACGATGAAAGCGGTGTAAGGCAGGGCCTTTTCACGCGGCGACTTCATGACGACGGGGATGCCGGTGAACAGCAGGTAGAGCGAATAGAGCGACGCCGCGAAACCGAGGAACCAGAAACTGGGGAAGAGCGAGAACAGGCCGCCGACCATGCCGGAAGTGCTGCTGTAGGCGATCAGCTTGAGCGCGGCGACGAGGTTCTTCTCGCCCGAGAAATTCGGGGCGAGCCGGTCGGCGAGCAGGGCCAGCGCATAAATCATCAGCAGCGACATCACGTAGCTGACGACCATGTTGAGCACGCCGCTGAAGAGCGGCACCAGAACCGTCTGGCCGGCGACGTTGATGCCGACCAGCGACATGCCGATGAAGCCGGCGATGGCCGGAACCAGTGCAAGGATCATGACGTATTGCGTGTAGATCGTCGTGATATCCGACTCCTCGGCGGCGATAAGCGGCCAGGTTTGTTTGGGGCGGAGCAGGATGTCCTTGACGCGTTGAACAACAACCATGTGGACCTTTCGGAATCGGCGATGGGGGAGGCGCTCCCCGAAACAGCGCAGAAGCTTACTCCTCTTTTCCCTCTTTGCGGAAGGGGGTTCTGAACCGCCATGAAAGCAGCACGCCCCGTCGCGTGATGCCAACGGGGCGTGCGGTTCGGGGCGCGCAGTTTCAGGCTGCGCGCGGGATGTGCTGCTTACAGTTCCTTGGCGTGTTGCGCCAGGTATTCGGCGACGCCGGCGGTCGAGGCCTTCATGCCGGCCTTGCCCTTGTTCCAGCCAGCCGGGCAGACTTCGCCGTGCTCCTCGGTGAATTGCAGCGCGTCGACCATGCGCAGCATTTCGTCGACGTTGCGACCGAGCGGCAGGTCGTTGACGACCTGGTGACGCACCGTGCCGTTCTTGTCGATGAGGAAGGAGCCGCGGAAGGCGACGCCGGCCGGGCCGAATTCGACGTCAAAGGCGCGGCAGATCTCGTGCTTGACGTCTGCGACGAGCGGATACTGCACCTGACCGATGCCGCCGCTGTTGACCGGCGTGTTCTTCCAGGCGAGGTGGGTGAATTGCGAGTCGATCGAGACGCCGATGACTTCGACGCCGCGCTTCTTGAATTCGTCGAGGCGGTGATCGAAGGCGATCAATTCGGACGGGCAGACGAAGGTGAAGTCGAGCGGATAGAAGAAAATCACTGCGTACTTGCCCTGGATTTCCTTCGAGAGGGTGAACGAACGGATTTCGTTGTTGCCCATGACCGCATTCGCGGTGAAGTCGGGTGCGGCCTTGCCAACCAGAACAGCCATGTCTATCTCCTTGAGGTTTTTGTCGAAATCGGCGCTTTTCCGCCGCCGGGTGTGAAAACGGATACCGCTTAGTCAGCGCGGTGAGCCGCAAGTTCCCACAAAATTTTCAGGGGAATTGCCATGGCAATGACATGAGGAGCCCATTTCGGCAGGGCTCGCGAATTCTGTCGGAACAGGCGCTTAAAGCGTCGGGCGTTGGCGGAAGCTCGGATTGTCGCTGAAAGCCTCGTCGCTCGGTTCGTCGTTGAACAGGACGCGATCGACGCGGGCCTGGTCGGGGCCGCGGTGCGCCCAGCCGGTGAGCGCGTTGACGGCGTCTTCGTCGCCACAGACCAGGGCTTCGACGCGCCCGTCGCTACGGTTGCGCACCCAGCCGCGCAGGCCGAGCGTCAGCGCCTCGGCATGCAGCGACCAGCGGAAGCCGACACCCTGGACGCGTCCCTCGATCAGCAGTCTGCGGGTGATGACGTGCATGCGCCGTCGTCAGCGGGCGGGGCGATCGCGGCGAGGATGCCCTGCATCAGTTGCAGCGGCGTCGGCGGACAACCGGGAATGGCGACGTCGACCGGGATGACGTTGGCAACACGGCCGCAAGAGGCGTAGCTCTCGCCGAAGACGCCGCCGGTGCAGCCGCAGTCGCCGACGGCGACGACAAGTTTTGGTGTCGGCGTGGCGTCGTAGGCGCGTTTGAGCGCCACCTCCATGTTCTTGGCGACCGGGCCGGTGACGAGGAGGAGGTCGGCGTGGCGTGGGCTGGCGGCGAACTTGATGCCGATGGCTTCGAGGTTGTAATAGGGGTTGCCGAGCGCGTGGATTTCGAGTTCGCAGCCATTGCAGGACCCCGCGTCGATATGCCGGATGACGAGCGCGCGGCCGAGTTTTTCGCGCATGGCGGTGTCGAGCCGCTGCTTGACGAGAACGAGTGCGGGATCGGCGTCCGGTGCCGGCTCGCTGATGATGCCGGTGCGCAGGATCTGGCGGATGATCGGGAACATGGCTACAGGTCCGGGCCGGAGTAGGAAAGGTTGAACGACTTGTTGATCAGCGGGAAGTCGGGAACGATGTTGTCGATGACCGCGTGTTCGAGCGCCGGCCAGTTGTGTGCCGACGGGTCCTGGCAATGGCCGCGTCGCAACTTGCCGTCCTGGCCGGTTTCGAGCGCGACGAGGATGTCGCCGCGCCAGCCCTCGACCCAGCCGAAGCCGCGTTTGTCGGGCTCGCTGCGTACCTCGCTGCGGAGTTCGCCGGGGGGCAGGTCGTCGACGATGCGGCCGATCAGGCGCAGCGATTCGTTGATTTCGGCGAAGCGGACGAGCGAACGGGCGGCGACGTCGCCGTTGCGTTCGAGCGCCAGCATCGGACCCAGCGTGGTGTAGGGCACGCTGGGATGGGTGCTGCGCAGGTCGCGTGCCTGTCCGCTGGCGCGTCCGGCGAGGCCGGTGACACCGAGCCGCAGCGCCAGCTCGGGCGGAATGCGGCCGGTCGTCAGGAAGCGGTCCTGCAAGCCGGCGTGCTCGTCGTAGATGCTCTTGAGTCGCCGGACCTCGGTATCGATCGCCAGGCATTGCTGGCGCAGCGCGTTGATGCCCCGCGCGTCGAGATCGACCGAGACGCCGCCGGGGACGATGCGGTCCATCAGGAAGCGATGGCCGAACAGCGTCGCGTTGAGGCGAATCCAGTCTTCCTTGAGGCGCATGAACTGCGCGAGGCCGAAAGCCAGTGCGACGTCGTTGCCGAGGTAGCCGAGATCGCCGAGATGGTTGGCGACGCGCTCGCGTTCGAGCAGCAGCGCGCGCAGCCAGCGGGCGCGTTCCGGCACCTCGGTACCGGCGATCGCCTCGGCGGCCTGGCAGTAGGCCCAGGCGTAAGCGACGGTCGTGTCGCCGGAAATGCGGCCAGCCAGGCGTGCCCCGTCGGCAAGCCCCATGCCGACGAAGCGCCGGTCGACCCCCTTGTGCTTCCAGCCGAGCCGCTGCTCCAGACGCAGCACGCTCTCGCCCATGACCGAAAAACGGAAATGGCCGGGCTCGATGATTCCGGCATGGATCGGGCCGACGGCGATTTCATGCACGCCGTCGCCCTCGACGCGGACAAAAGCGTATTCCTCGTTCTCGGTCGGGAAGCGGTGGTCGGGCGTGTCGCGGCGAAGCGGATAGTAATCGGCGGGCCAGTTGGCATGGCGCAGCCACGGGCGGGCGTCGCCGCTTTCGAGCTTGAGGCCGAGCAGATCGCAGGTGGCGCGTTGCAGCCGGTTGGCATTGGGATAGATCGGCGCGAGATCGGGAAACGTCGGCGCGTCGCGGTCGAGCGGCAGGCTCAGGCAGACGAGGCCTTCCTCGAAATCGAGCGCGACATGAAGCTCGAAACCGGCGCTGGCATCGCGGTCGCGCTCGTCGCTACCCCACAGGCTGACGAGCGTGCGGCCGGCAGCGCGGGCAGCGCTACAGGCGGCGACGAGTTGGGCGGCATCGACGCGTGCCGTGAAGCTTGGCGAAGCGTGGTCGGGAAGTGCGACGAAATCGATCGGCAAGTCGAGGAATGGCATGGCTCACCCGATAAATTTGGCGGCCTGGCGGAACCAGTCCGAGAGATAGGGCGGAATCCACAGGCCGAGCATCAACACGAGGCCGAGGTGCAGGAACACCGGCACCAGGGCCGGGTTGTGGGCGAGCGGCTTGACCGTCGGTTCGCCGAAAACCATGCCCTGGACCTTGTGGAACATTGAGGCGAAAGCGACGCCGAGGGCGCAGAGCAGGATCGGTGTCGCCCAGGGATGATGCTTGATCGCCGTCGTCAGGATCATGAATTCGCTGGTGAATACGCCGAAAGGCGGCATGCCGAGGATGGCCAGCGTGCCCAGCATCAGGCCCCAGCCGATCGTCGGCGAGCGCTTGAGCAGACCCTGGATGTCGTCGATCACCTGCGTGCCCGCCATCTGGGCGGCGTGGCCGACGGCGAAGAAGATGGCGGACTTGGTCAGCGAATGCACGGTCATGTGCAGCAGGCCGGCGACGCTTGCGACCGGGCCGCCCATGCCGAAGGCGAAGGTGATGAGGCCCATGTGTTCGATCGAGGAGAAGCCGAACAGGCGCTTGATGTCCTTCTGGCGCGAGAGATAGAAGGCCGGGACGACGACGGTGAGCAGGCCGAAGGCCATCATCAGGTTTTCGGCGAAGCGTGTGCCAAGCGCGCCGTCGACCAGCACCTTGCAGCGGATGATGGCGTAGAGCGCGACGTTGAGCAGCAGGCCGGAGAGGACCGCCGATACTGGCGTCGGACCTTCGGCGTGGGCATCGGGCAGCCAGTTGTGCAGCGGCACGAGGCCGGTCTTGGTGCCGTAGCCGACGATCAGGAAGACGAAGGCGAGCGAGAGCGTCGTCGGTTCGAGTTGCATGCGCAGGCTGTTGAGATGCGTCCACAAGAGCGCGTTGCCCTCGTGGCCGAGAATCCGTTCGGCGGCGAAGTAGATCAGGATGGTGCCGAACAGCGCCTGGGCGATGCCGACGCCGCACAGGATGAAATACTTCCAGGCCGCTTCGAGGCTGGCCGGCGTGCGGTAGAGTGCGACGAGCAGCACGGTCGTCAGCGTCGCCGCTTCCATGGCCACCCAGAGGATGCCGAGGTTGTTGGTCGACAAAGCCACTAGCATCGTGCACATGAACATCTGGAACATGCTGTGGTAGAGCCGCAGGCGGCCGGACGAGAGCTTGCCGTGGTCGTGCTCGATGCGCATGTAGGGGCGCGAGAAGAGCGAGGTGGTGAAGCCGACAAGCGCGGTCAACGCGATCAGGAAGACGTTGAGCGGATCGACGAAGAACTGCATGTCGTAGAACCACATCGGTCCCTTGGCGATGATGCGGCTGGTCAGCAGCGCCGCGCTGATCAGCGTCAGCAGGCTGCCGGCGGCGTTGATCTCGGCGGCATAGCGACGGTGCCCGACGAGCGCCAGGATGATGGCCGTGACGAGCGGTGTGCCGAGGACGAGGGCCAGCTCAATCATTCTTCATGCACCTTTTCCATGTGGCGGATGTCGAGGCTGTCGAACTGTTCACGGATCTGGAAGAAGAAGACCGCGAGGATGACCATGCCGACGAGGACGTCGAGCGCGATGCCGAGTTCGACCACCATCGGCATGCCGTAGGTGGCGCTGGTGGCGGTGAAGAAAAGCGCGTTTTCCATGGCGAGGAAGGCGATGACCTGCGGTACCGCCTTGCTGCGCGTGATCATCATCAGGAAGGAGAGCAGCACGCAGGCGAGCGCGATGCCGATCGTCGCGCGCATGATCGTGCCCGAGAGCAGCGAGATCGGCTGGGCGACGTTGAAGGCGATGATGACGAGAAAGATGCCGATCAGCATCGTCGTCGGGATGTTGAGCAGCGTCTCGATATCCCATTTGACCGAGAGCCGGCGGATCAGACGGTGCAGGATGTAGGGCAGCGCCAGCACCTTGAGCAGCAGCGTCAGACCGGCCGACCAGTACAGGTGTGGCTGATGCGTGGTGATGGCGACGATCAGCGTCGACGTGCACAACACGAGGCCCTGCATCATGAACAGGTTGATCAGCGACAGTACTCGCCGCTGCGCCAGCATGGCGAAACCGAGCAGCAGCAGGATGGCGGCGCAGAGATTGATGAGCTGGCCGCCGAAAGCGCTGGAAGTGAGGTAGGCGATTGTCATCGTCAGGCCCTCAGCAACAGATGCACGAGCATCGCCAGCACGGCGAGCAGGAAGGCGGTGCCGAGGAACTCGGGGGCGCGGAAGATGCGCATCTTGGCGCTCAGCGTTTCGATCAGCGCGAGCAGGAAGCCGCCGGTCGCGAGCTTGACGACGAGGATGACGGCGGCCAGCGTCAGCGACAGCGGGTCCGAGGCCTCGGGTATGCCGAACGGGAAGAAGAGCGCGATGCCGAGGCAGGAATAGGCGAACAGCTTGAGCGCGGCGGCCCATTCGATCAGCGCCAGATGGCGTCCCGAATATTCCAAGATCATCGCCTCGTGGATCATCGTCAGTTCAAGGTGCGTCGTCGGGTTGTCGACCGGGACGCGCGCGTTTTCGGCGAGCGAGACCATGGTGAAGGCGACGCCGGCGAAGGCGAGGCTCGGGTAGATGGCGATCTCCTTGTGCGCCAGCGTCTCGACGATCGTCGACAAGGACGTCGATTGCGAGATCAGCGACGCGGTGAAGAAGACCATCAGCAGCGCCGGTTCGGCGAGGAATCCGATCAGCATTTCGCGGCGCGCGCCGAGCGTGCCGAAGGCGGTGCCGACGTCCATGCCGGCCAGCGCGATGAAGACGCGGGCGAGCGCGAACAGGCCGACCAGCGCGATGGCGTCGGCGGCCGGCGAGAAAATCAGGTCGGTGGATAGCGTCGGTACGATCGCCGCTGCCAGCGCCATGCACGAGAAGATGATGTAGGGCGCGCTGCGGAAGAGCGAGGAGGCGTTGTGGGCGAGCAGCACGTCCTTGTGGAAGAGTTTGTTGAGCGTGTAATAAGTTTGCAGCAGCGGCGGCGCCGAGCGGTTCTGCAGCCAGGCGCGGCATTGGTTGACCCAGCCGACGAGAATCGGTGCCATGACCAGCGCGGTCGCGAGTTCGAGCAGTTGGGCGAGGATGGCGTAGGCGTTCATGTTGTGGCTAGCCTCGCGTCAAAACCAGCAGGACGAGCAGCGTGACGAAGCTGTACATCAGGTAAATGGCGATGCGTCCCTGCTGCAGGAAGGCGATCAGCCGGGTGGCGCGCTCGACGAGCCGGGCGACGGGCAGGTAGACCGCATACCAGATCGGGTCCTCAACGATGCTGCGGTAGCGCGGTGCCGTGTCGAAGGGCGATGGATGTTCGCGGGTGCGGCGCAGGAAGGACGTGAAGATGCGCCGGATCGGCTGGCCGAAACCTTCGGCGGTGTCCTGCATGCGCGGCGTCTGCAGCGGGAAGCCGCAATCCCAGGGCGGGACGCGCGTGAAACGGCCGTGCAGGAAGCGATGCACGAGCCAATAGACGAGCGGGATGAAGCAGGCGAGGCTGCCGAAGAAAACAGCGGCGCTGTAGCTGGCGCGGTCCGGATGGATCGGCGCGAGCAGCCACCAGCCATGCGGCGTGACCTCGCCGAGACCGCCGCCGACGAGCAGCTGCGCGACCGGGTCGAGCAGGGCGATGATCATGTGCGGCACCAGGCCGAGCAGGAAGCAGCCGCTGGTGAGCCAGAGCAGGCCGATGCGTTCGAGGCGGCCGGCATCGTGGGCCTGGCCGAGTTTCTCCTCGCGCGGTTGGCCGAGGAAGATGACGCCGAAGAATTTGACCATGGCGAAGCCGGCGAGCGCGGCGATCAGTGCGATGGCGGCGGCGACGACCGGCAGCAGCATGTTCAGGTAGCCGTGCGGCAGACCCGAGGTGAACAGGAAACTCTGCAACAACAGCCATTCCGAGACGAAACCGTTGAGCGGCGGCAGCCCGGCCGAGGCGAGCACGCCGACGAGGGCGAGCCAGGCGACCCAGGGCATGGTGTGGATCAGTCCGCCAAGCTTGCCGAGGTTGCGCTCGCCGGTGGCGTGCAGCACAGAGCCGGTGGCGAGAAAGAGCAGGCTCTTGAAGAAGGCGTGGTTGAGACAGTGGTAGAGCGTTGCCGTCAGCGCCAGCGCCGAAAGGGCCGGCAGGCGGAAGGACTTGAAGATCAGCGTCAGGCCGAAGCCGACGAGGATCAGCCCGATGTTCTCGATCGACGAATAGGCGAGCAGGCGCTTCATGTCGGTCTGGATTGCCGCGTAGATGACGCCGAATAGCGCCGTGGCGAGGCCGATGACGAGCAGCAGTACGCCCCACCACCAGAGTTGGGCGTTGAGGAGGTCGAAACTGACGCGCAGCAGGCCGTAGATGGCTGTCTTGAGCATGACGCCGCTCATCATCGCCGAGACGGGCGAGGGCGCCGCCGGGTGGGCTTCCGGTAGCCAGACGTGCATCGGCAGCGCGCCGGCCTTGGCGCCAAAACCGAAGAGCGCGAGCAGGAAGGCGATCGTCGGCCAGACGCCGGTGCGCGAGAAGGCGCGCATCGCGTCGAAGGTGTAGTCGCCGGCGCTGCCGGCCATGACGCCGAAGGAAAGCAGGATGCCGACGGCGCCGACGTGGGCGATCAGCAGGTAGAGGTAGCCGGCGCGGCGGATTTCCTCGTGGCGGTGTTCGGCGGTGACGAGGAAGAAGGAGGTCAGCGCCATCGTTTCCCAGGCGACCATGAAAGCGTAGCCGTCGTCGGCGAGCATGACAAAGGCCATGCTGGCGAGGAAGGCGTGGTAGAGCAGGCATTGCAGCCCGAGTTGGGCGCCCTCGCTGCGGCGCATGTAGCCGGCGGCGTAGATCGAGATGCCGGCCGAGGTGGCGCCAAGCAGGAAGAGGAAAAAGGCCGACAGCGCATCGACGCGCAGGTGGAAGGGCAGGTCCGGCAGGCCGAGCGGCAGCAGGCGCATCTGCGGGGACGTCATCATCGCCGACAACGCCAGCAGCGCGACGACGATGCCGATAACGGCGCCGAGCGGGAAAAGGAACTTGCTGATCAGCGTGAAGCGACGCGGGAACACGACTCCGACAGCCCCGATCAGCAACCAGCCCAGGGCTGCGATCAGGATGCCGTCGAGGAGTCGTAGATCACTCATCTTTGCGGAGCGTACTCGCGGCGCGGGTCATGACTTCGCGCAGGATCTTGGCAACCGAGATCACCATCAGGAAGAGGCCGCCGCTCATCGACAGCGCCGCTTCCATGGTGGACGACGGAAACTTGCGCCAGAAGAGGTGCATGCCATCCTGGAACAGCCAAAGCGCGCCGGTGGCGAACAACACCATGCCGATGACGTCGATCATTGCGTAATAGAGGATGGCCGGCGTCGGCCGGATGCGTGGTGTGTTCTGCATGATGATCCGATTCTAACGCCTTATTTGACCCGCATGCCAGGGGTTGCGCCGCTGTCCGGGGCGAGCAGGTAAAGGCCGGCGTTCTTGCCTTCGGGGTCGGATGCCGCCATGACCATGCCTTCGGACAGGCCGAACTTCATCTTGCGCGGCGCCAGGTTGGCGACCATTACCGTCAGGCGGCCGACCAGCGTCGCCGGATCGTAGGCCGACTTGATGCCGGCGAAGACCTGACGCGGCTTTTCCTCGCCGATGTCGAGCGACAGTCGGATCAGCTTCTCGGCGCCCTCGACATGACCGGCGTCGACGATGCGGGCGATGCGCAGGTCGACTTTCATGAAATCGTCGATCGAGATGAATTCACCAGCCTCGGCGGGCGCCTTGGTGGTGTCGGCGGGTTTGGCCGTCTTTTCTGCCTTTTCCGTTTTTGTGGCGGCCTTCTGCGGTGCCGGCGCGGCCGGGGCGAGCGAGGCCTTGTTGGCCTCGACCAGCGCGGCGACCTGTTTCGGGTCGATGCGCGTCATCAGGTGGCTGTAGGCCTGGATGGCGTGACCGGCGGGCAGCGGCGTCGCGGCGTCGTTCCAGGTCAGCGGCGGGATGGCGAGGAAGGCCTCGACCGCTTCGGCGACCGTCGGCAGCACCGGCTTCAGGTAGAGCGTCAGCAGGCGGAAGGCTTCGATCGCTTGCGAACAGGCGGCGTGCAGTTCAGCGTCGCGGCCTTCCTGTTTGGCGAGTTCCCAGGGCTTCTTGTCGTTGACGAAAACGTTGGCGGCGTCGGCGAGCGCCATGACTTCGCGCAGGGCGCGGCCGAATTCGCGCGCCTCATAGGCCTCCGCGATGCTGGCTGAAGCGTCGCGCAAGGGCTTGAGCCACTCCGCATCGGTGGCGGCGAGACGGCCGTCGAAACGCTTGCCGATGAAGCCGGCGCAGCGGCTGGCGATATTGACGTACTTGCCGACGAGGTCGGAGTTGACGCGGGCGATGAAGTCATCGAGGTTGAGGTCGATGTCTTCCATCGTGCTGTTGAGCTTGGCGGCGTAGTAATAGCGCAGCCATTCCGGATTGAGGCCGGTGTCGAGGTAGCTCTCGGCAGTGATGAAGGTGCCGCGCGACTTGCTCATCTTGGCCCCGTCGACGGTCAGGAAGCCGTGCACGAAGAGGCCGCTCGGCGTGCGGTAGCCGGCGTGCTGCAATTCGGCCGGCCAGAACAGCGCGTGGAAATAGAGGATGTCCTTGCCGATGAAGTGATACAACTCGGTCGTCGAATCGGGCTTGAAGTACTCGTCGAAATCGAGGCCGTTCCGGTCGCACAGGTTCTTGAACGAGCCCATGTAGCCGATTGGCGCATCGAGCCAGACGTAGAAATACTTGCCGGGCGCGTCGGGGATCTCGAAGCCGAAGTACGGCGCATCGCGCGAGATGTCCCAGTCGGTCAGCTTGTTTTCGCCCTCGGCGCCCAGCCATTCCTGCATCTTGTTCGAGGCTTCCGATTGCAGGCGTCCCGGTTCGCGCGTCCAGCGGCGCAGGAAGCTCTGGCAGGAATTGCTCGACAGCTTGAAGAAATAGTGGTCGGAGTTGCGCAGCTCGGGCGTGGCGCCGGAGACGGCCGAATACGGATTCTTGAGCTCGTTCGGCGTGTAGGCGGCGCCGCAGGACTCGCAGTTGTCGCCGTACTGGTCCTTGGCCCCGCACTTCGGGCATTCACCCTTGATGAAGCGGTCGGGCAGGAACATCTGTTTGACCGGATCGTAATACTGCTCGATCGTGCGCTTCTCGATCAGGCCGGCCTGCTGCAGGCGGCCGTAGATGGTGTTGGCGCAGGCCTGCGTTTCGGGCGAGTGCGTGCTGTAGAAGTTGTCGAAGGCGACATGGAAACCGGCGAAGTCCCGCGAATGCTCGGCGTGCACCCGGGCGATCAGCGCTTCCGGCGTGATGCCGTCCTTTTCAGCGCGCAGCATGATCGGCGTGCCGTGCGTGTCGTCGGCGCAGACGTACCAGCATTCGGCGACCTTGTCCTTCGGCTGCATCTTCTGGAAACGGACCCAGATGTCGGTCTGGATGTATTCGACGAGATGGCCGAGGTGGATCGCGCCGTTGGCGTACGGCAGGGCGGAAGTGACCAGGATTTTGCGGGGCATGGGCGAATTCTTCGATCGAGGCAAAACCTCGATTTTATCAAAGGCCGGTGCTTGCGGTCCGGGTTGGCATGTGCAGTACCGGGCTTTTTCGGTTAAACTAGACAAAATTAGTCAGGTATAACGTTTTTCCTCAAGGAGTCGTTCCATGGCAGTCACGCAGGAAGCCGTCCTCGCGGCGCTCAAGCTGGTCATCGATCCCAATACGCAGAAGGATTTCGTGACGACGAAGTCGGCGAAGAACATCCGCATCGACGGCGGCGCCGTGGCGCTCGACATCGAACTCGGTTATCCGGCCAACAGCCAGATCGACGCTCTCCGGCAGTCGGTCGTCGGCGCCATTCAGGCGGTGCCCGGCGTTGCCTCGGTGACGGCGAACATGACGGTCAAGATCGTCGCGCATGCCGTGCAGGCGACGCTGAAGCCGTTGCCCGGCGTCAAGAACATCATCGCCGTCGCTTCCGGCAAGGGCGGCGTCGGCAAGAGCACGACGGCCGCGAACCTGGCGCTGGCGCTGGCACAGGAAGGCGCTTCGGTCGGCCTGCTCGATGCCGACATTTACGGGCCGTCGATCCCGCAGATGATGGGCCTGGCCGGCCAGCAGCCCGAATCGGTCGACGGCAAGTCGATGGAGCCCCTGTTGGCGCATGGACTGCAGACGATGTCGATCGGCTTCATGGTCGATGTGGACTCGCCGATGGTCTGGCGCGGGCCGATGGTGACGCAGGCGCTCGAACAACTGCTCAAGCAGACCAACTGGAAAGACCTCGACTACCTCGTCGTCGATATGCCGCCGGGTACCGGTGACACGCAGCTGACGCTGGCGCAGAAGGTGCCGGTGACCGGCGCCGTGATCGTCACGACGCCGCAGGATATCGCCCTGATCGATGCGCGCAAGGGCCTCAAGATGTTCGACAAGGTCGGCATTCCGATCCTCGGCCTCGTCGAGAACATGAGCATCCACATCTGCTCGAAGTGCGGCCATGAAGAGCACATCTTCGGTCACGGCGGCGCCGAGCGCATGTCGCAGGATTACGGCGCCGAATTGCTCGGCGCGTTGCCGCTGGAGCTCGCGATCCGCGAAATGACCGACGCCGGCAAGCCAACCGTGGTCGGTGCGCCGGATTCGCGTGCTGCGGAAATCTACCGTGCGATCGCTCGCCGTGTCGCGGTCAAGGTCGCCGAGCGCGCCAAGGACATGACGAGCAAGTTCCCGAATATCGTCGTCAAAAATACCTGAGTCGTCGGGCCGCCTGCCTGAACCAATTGGCGATGGCATTGTCTTCGTTGGGCTGGGGGCGCGAGGCGCCCGTCAGTCCTGACGAAGACCATTGACGAGGAGGATGCGGCGATGAAGATGCGGAATGTGCTGGCGGCGCTGCCGCTGGCGGCGATGTTGGCGGCGTGTGCAGGCAGTGGTTCTGATCGTGGTGTGGAGGCGGTCTTGAAACCGACGCAGGGAAGCAGTGCGCAGGGCACCGTGCTGTTTCGGCAGGACGGCGACGCGGTGGTCGTGACGGCGAAGGTGACGGGGCTCGCACCGGGCGCGCACGGGTTCCACATCCATGAAAAAGGCGATTGCAGCGCGCCGGACGCCACGAGCGCCGGCGGGCACTTCAACCCGAGCGCAAAACCGCACGGGCATCCGGACCACGGCGACCATCATGTCGGCGACATGCCGATGCTGGTGGCAGACGCATCCGGTGCCGCCAGTCTGACGGCGCGACTGGCCGGCGTATCGGTGGGTGGCGATCCGGCGTCCAGCATCCTTGGTCGCGGCGTCATCGTTCATGCCGCCGCCGATGATTTCAAAACGCAACCGACCGGAAATTCGGGCGCGCGGGTCGCCTGCGGGGTGATTGCCGGGCGTTAGATCGGGATGTTTCCGGGAGCGGTGCGGCCAAATCGCTCCGCTCGCGGACGGGGGGGCGGTTCGTCAGGGCGCCCGATGCGCGGGGCCCACCGAGGCTGGTGCTGAATCGAGACGTCGCCCTCGTCCGCGTCGGTCGCGCGACTTGCCGACAAAGTTGAGCGATCGACAGCCGATTCCTCCTTGGCCGGCAACGGAAACGGCATGGTTTCGGGTGTGCGGCATCAAACCGGAAGACACCGGGAAAAAACTTTTCCCCCGTCTCGCTGTAAACCGTACAATACGCGCCTTTCCTTCAATGGTTTCCGGGGTTTACAGCGATGGCCATCAAATCCGATAAATGGATCCGCCGTATGGCGGAGCAGCACGGCATGATTGAGCCGTTTGCGCCGGATCTGGTACGCGAGGTCGATGGCAAGAAGATCGTTTCTTACGGCACGTCGAGCTATGGCTACGATATCCGCTGCGCCGACGAGTTTCGTGTCTTTACCAACATCAACTCGACGATCGTCGATCCGAAGGCCTTTGATCCGCAATCCTTTGTCGAAGTGTCGGGCAAGGGCTTTTGTGTGATTCCGCCGAATTCCTTCGCGCTCGCCCGGACTGTCGAGTATTTCCGCATTCCGCGCAGCGTGCTGACGGTCTGCCTCGGCAAGAGCACTTATGCGCGCTGCGGCATCATCGTCAACGTGACGCCGTTCGAGCCGGAGTGGGAAGGCTACGTGACGCTCGAATTCTCCAACACGACGCCGCTGCCCGCCAAGATTTACGCCGGCGAAGGTTGCGCGCAGGTGCTGTTCTTCGAATCCGACGAAGTCTGCGAAACGTCGTACAAGGATCGCGGCGGCAAATACCAGGGTCAGATTGGCGTGACCCTGCCGAAAATCTGACGGCGCCGCCAACCCCTTAGCGGCGACCGATTCACCCCATTCAAGCGTTGACCCGCCGCGGCGGGTCTCTTCTTATCGAAGGTCAAATCATGCGATTCAATTTTCCGGTGATCATCATCGACGAGGATTTCCGCTCGGAAAACGCCTCGGGACTGGGCATCCGCGCACTGGCGGAAGCGATTGAAAGAGAGGGGATGGAGGTCATCGGCGTCACCAGTTATGGCGATCTTTCCTCGTTCGCGCAGCAGCAGAGCCGGGCGTCGGCCTTCATCCTGTCGATCGATGACGAGGAATTCAGCGGCGACCAGACGCAGAAGACGATCGATGAACTGCGCGCCTTCGTCATGGAGATCCGTTGCCGCAACGAGGACATCCCGATCTTCCTGCACGGCGAGACGCGGACGTCGCGGCATATTCCGAACGACGTGCTGCGCGAGTTGCACGGCTTCATCCACATGTTCGAGGATACGCCCGAGTTCATCAGCCGCTATGTCGTGCGCGAAGCCAAGACCTACTTGCGCAGCGTGCCGCCGCCTTTCTTCCGGGCGCTCACGCATTACGCGGCGGACGGCTCGTATTCCTGGCACTGTCCGGGCCACTCCGGCGGCGTCGCCTTCCTGAAATCGCCGGTCGGCCAGATGTTCCACCAGTTCTTCGGCGAGAACATGCTGCGTGCCGACGTCTGCAATGCCGTCGAGGAACTCGGCCAACTGCTCGACCACACCGGTCCGGTGGCCGCTTCCGAGCGCAATGCTGCCCGCATTTTTAACGCCGATCACCTGTTCTTCGTCACCAACGGCACCTCGACCTCGAACAAGGTCGTCTGGAACTCGACCGTTGCACCTGGTGACGTCGTCATCGTCGATCGCAACTGCCACAAGTCGGTGCTTCATTCGATCATCATGACCGGCGCAATCCCGGTTTTCCTGATGCCGACGCGCAATCACTTTGGCATCATCGGTCCGATTCCGAAAGAGGAATTCCGCTGGGAGAACATTCAGAGGAAGATCGCAGCGCATCCGTTCGCTCGCGACGTAAAGGCCAAGCCGCGCGTGCTCACGATCACCCAGAGCACCTATGACGGCATCCTGTACAACGTCGAGGAAATCAAGGAGATGCTGGACGGCCGGATCGATACCCTGCACTTCGACGAAGCCTGGCTGCCGCACGCCGCGTTCCACGACTTCTACGGCGATTACCATGCGATCGGCGAAGACCGGCCGCGCTGCAAGGAGTCGATGGTGTTTGCGACGCAATCGACGCACAAGCTGCTGGCGGGATTGTCGCAAGCCTCGCAGATCCTCGTGCAGAACTCGGAAGCGCGCGAACTCGACCGGGCGATTTTCAACGAAGCTTACCTGATGCATACCTCGACCTCGCCGCAGTACGCCATCATTGCCTCGTGCGACGTCGCCGCAGCGATGATGGAGGCGCCAGCGGGTACCGCGCTCGTCGAGGAATCGATTGCCGAGGCGCTCGACTTCCGCCGCGCCATGCGCAAGGTCGACGAGGAATGGGGCGCCGACTGGTGGTTCAAGGTCTGGGGGCCGGACGACCTCTCGGAAGAAGGTATTGAGGAGCGCGAGGCGTGGATGCTCAAGCCGGGCGAGCGCTGGCATGGCTTCGGCCAGTTGTCCGACGGCTTCAACATGCTCGACCCGATCAAAGCGACGATCATCACCCCGGGGCTCGACGTCGATGGCGACTTTGCCGATGGCGCCGGTATCCCCGCGGCGATCGTCACCAAGTATCTTGCCGAGCACGGCGTCATCGTCGAGAAGTGCGGCCTCTATTCCTTCTTCATCATGTTTACGATCGGTATTACCAAAGGCCGGTGGAACACGATGGTGACCGAATTGCAGCAGTTCAAGGATGACTATGACAAGAACCAGCCTTTGTGGAAAGTACTGCCGGAATTCGTTGCGAAGCATCCGGTTTACGAGCGCATGGGCTTGCGTGACCTCTGTCACCTGATCCATGGTGTCTACTCGCAAAACGACGTGGCGCGGTTAACGACGGAAATGTATCTCTCCGACATGGTTCCCGCGATGAAGCCGACCGATGCGTTCGCCAAGATGGCACACCGCGAGATCGATCGTGTGCCGATCGACGAACTCGAGGGACGCATCACCAGCATCCTGCTGACGCCGTATCCGCCGGGCATTCCGTTGTTGATTCCGGGCGAGCGCTTCAATGCGACGATCGTGCGCTATCTCAAATTCGCGCGCTTCTTCAACGAGCAGTTCCCGGGGTTCGAAACCGACATCCATGGGCTGGTCAAGGAAGTCGTCGACGGCAAGGCCCGTTACTATGTCGATTGCGTACGCCAGGCGTGACTGGTTCGGTTCGTGGAAAAGAAAAAAGCGGCTGCGGCCGCTTTTTTCATGCTGGCGCCATGATCAGACGCGGTCGTAAATGGCGAAGCTGAAATCCGCTCCGCCGGGGACGCGTGAGCGTTCCTGCCATTGTTGCGCAATGATCTCGGGGAAGAAAGCGTCGCCGTCGTAGTCGCGTTCGATCTCCGTCAGGTAGAGACGGTCGGCGTGCGGCAGTGCAAGGCGGTAGAGCGCTTCGCCACCGATGACAAAGACTTCCGCCTCACCGGCGGTCGCGGCGAGTGCCGTGTCGAGCGAGTTCGCGAGTTCGGCGCCGGCGGCGACATAGTCGGCGTTGCGGCTGACGACGATGTTGCGCCGCCCCGGCAGCGGGCGGAATTTCTCCGGCAGCGATTCCCAGGTCTTGCGTCCCATGATGACAGGCTTGCCGCGCGTCGTTTCGCGAAAATAACGCATGTCCTCGGGCAGGTGCCAGAGCAGCGTATTGTCCTTGCCGATGACCCGCTGGCGGGCAACGGCGGCGATCAGAGAGAGCATGTCAGACGGCAACCGGCGCTGAAATATGCGGGTGCGGATCGTAGCCTTCGAGCGTGAAATCCTCGAAGCGGAAGGCGAAGAGGTCGGTGACCTCGGGGTTGATCCGCATTGTCGGCAAGGCGCGCGGTTCACGCGCGAGTTGTCGTTCGACCTGCTCAAAGTGGTTGCTGTAAAGGTGCGCATCGCCGAAGGTGTGGACGAAGTCGCCGGCGCGATAGCCGCAGACCTGAGCGAGCATCATCGTCAGCAGTGCGTAGGAAGCGATGTTGAAGGGCACGCCGAGGAAGATGTCGGCGCTGCGCTGGTAAAGCTGGCACGACAGCTTGGGGCGCCGGTCGGCATCGTCGTCGGCCGGCGGGGCGACGTAGAGCTGGAAGAATGCGTGGCACGGCGGCAGCGCCATGCGATCGACATCGGCGGGGTTCCATGCCGTTACGATATGCCGGCGCGAATCCGGGTTCTTCTTGAGTCCGTCGACGAGTTGCGCGATCTGGTCGATTTCGCGGCCGTCGGGCGTTTTCCAGTGGCGCCACTGATAGCCATAGACCGGGCCGAGATTGCCCTCGGCATCGGCCCACTCGTCCCAGATGCGCACGCCGTTGTCCTTGAGGTAGGCGATATTGGTGTCGCCCTGGAGAAACCATAGCAGTTCATGGACGATCGAGCGCAGATGCAGCTTCTTGGTGGTCAGCAACGGGAATCCGTCGGCGAGGTCGAAACGCATCTGCCAGCCGAACACCGAGCGCGTGCCGGTGCCGGTGCGGTCCGATTTGGTGATGCCGTGTTCATACACGTGGCGCATCAGGTCGAGGTATGCTTTCATGATATTCAGGCTATGTGGCGTATTTCTCGGGGGCGGCGTCAGAACTGTTCGTCGTCAGCCGGGCTGTTGCCGAGCGTCTTCAGGTATTGGAAGATCGCCCGGAAGCTCTTCGGTGGTTTGTTCTGTTCCTGTTCCTTCAGCGCGGCGCGGCGCAATGCGCGCAGGTGCTGGAGATCGACGTCGGGAAACTGGGTGGCGATCTGGTGCAGCGCCTTTTCGTCGGCGAGGATGTCGTCGCGCAGCTTTTCGAGCAGGTGCAGGCGTGCGGTCTGCTCGGCGGATTCTCCGCGTGCTTCGGCGATGGCGGCACGGATCGGTTCGGCATCGCTGCCGCGCATCAGTCGGCCGATGAACTGGAGCTGCCGGCGTCTCGCTTCGTCGTGGCGCGGCATGCGTTGCGCCGCCAGTACGGCATCGCGCAGGTCTTCCTCCAGGGCGATTTTCTTCACGCGGTCGGTCGGCAAGGCAACGAGTTCTTCGCCGAGCGACTGGAGATCCTCCATCGCCTTCTTGCGGCGGGTTTTGGAAAGCGGGAGGGCGTCTTCGTCGTGTTCGGTCATCGGCGGGTTCTGGAGCGGTAGTCTGGGGGCCGCCCGGAAGCCGGGCGCGAAGCTGCTATGATAACGGCTTTCGTCTTCCGACTGTGTTTTCATGACCCGACCTGTGCCAGCTCCCGGCGGCGAACAGCGTTTCGCCCATTCCTTGTCCGTTCTGCAAGCGCTCGCCCAGGACGTTCTCGGGCACGCGCGGGCTCAGGGCGCCAGCGACTGCGAAGTCGATGTCTCCGAAGGTCTCGGGCAGGCCGTGACGGTCCGTTGCGGTGCGGTCGAGACGGTCGAATACAATCGTGACAAGGGTATCGGTGTGACCGTCTATCTCGGGCGGCGCAAAGGACATGCGAGCACCTCCGATTTTTCCCCGTCGGCGTTGCGCGAAACCGTCGAAGCGGCATTGGCGATCGCGCGCTACACTGCCGAAGATCCCTGTGCCGGGCTACCCGACGCCGCTGTTCTAGCGACACCGGGCGATTGCACCCGCGATCTCGATCTCTATCACCCCTGGCGTCTTGATGTGGACGGTTGTATCGATCTGGCAAGGCGCTGCGAACAGGCGGCATTCGACGTCAGTCCGCAAGTGACGAATTCCGAGGGCGCGACCGTTTCTATTCAGGAAGGGCATTTCGTCGCCGCCAACAGCCTGGGTTTCATGGGGGGGTTCCCGACGTCCCGCCACTATGTGTCGTGTTCGGTGATTGCCGGCAAGGACGATGCCATGCAGCGTGACGACTGGTATTCGACGGCGCGCAATCCGCGGTCGATCGCGGCGCCGGAGGCGATTGGCGACTATGCGGCGCGCCGGGCGCTGGCACGGCAGGGCGCGCGCAAGATCCCGACCTGCAAGGTGCCGGTGCTGTTCGAGGCGCCGCTGGCGGCGTCGCTGATCGGCAATTTCGTTCATGCCGTGAGCGGCGGCAGCCTCTACCGCAAGTCCTCCTTCCTGCTCGACAGCCTTGGCAAACCGGTTTTTTCGAAGATCGTGCGTATCCGCGAAGAGCCGCATCTGCCCGGCGCGCTGGCCAGCAGCCTGTTCGACAACGACGGCGTGGCGACGCGTCCGCGCATCGTTGTTGATGACGGAGTCCTGCAGGGGTATTTCCTCGGAACCTATTCGGCGCGGAAGCTCGGTCTGCCCTGTACGGCCAACGCCGGCGGGTGTCACAACCTGATCGTCGATGGTGGCGACCTCGATTTCGAGGGACTCTTGCGTTCGATGGGTCGAGGTCTGCTGGTGACCGAACTGCTTGGTCATGGTGTCAATTACGTCAACGGCGATTATTCGCGCGGAGCCGCCGGCTATTGGGTCGAGAACGGCCAGATTGCCTATCCGGTCGAGGAAATCACGATCGCCGGCAACCTGCGCGACATGTTCCGGCAGATCGCGGCCGTCGGTAATGACGTTTTGGTACGCGGCTCGCGTCAGGTCGGGTCGATCCTGATTGAGGAAATGAAGGTTGCCGGCAATTAATGACACTTCAATTGATCCGCCACGCCGTCGTCCTTTGGCTATAATCACTCGGTTGGTTCCCGTTGTCGTTCCTTTTTTTGGCAGTTCAATGGATCAGTTTTCCTGGAGAGATGAAATCATGGAAAGACGTTCGTTTCTGAAGAAGGCCGGTGTCGGCCTGGCGGCCGGTGCCGTCGCTGCGCCGGCGCTGGCGCAGAGTTTGCCGACGATCAAGTGGCGTATGGCGTCGAGCTTCCCGAAGAGCCTCGATACCCTGCACGGTTCCGCCGAGTTCCTGTGCAAGCGGATTTCGGAAATGACGGGCGGCAAGTTCCAGATCCAGGTATTCGCCGCGGGCGAAATCGTCCCGGGACCGGGCGTACATGACGCGGTCAAGGACGGCACAGTCGAAATCGGCTTTACCTGTTCGTACTATTACTTCGGCAAGGAGCCGACCTACTGTATCGATACGGCGATCCCGTTCGGCATGAACGCGCGTCAGGTCAAGGCCTGGTATCGTCAGGGCAACGGCGCCAAGCTGATGGGCGAGTTCTTCGCCAAATCGAACCTCGTCGTCTTCCCGAGCGGCAACACCGGCGTGCAGATGGGCGGTTGGTACCGCAAGGAAATCAAGAGCGCGGCCGATTTCAAGGGCCTGAAGATGCGCGTCGCCGGCCTTGCCGGTGCGGTGCTCTCGAAGCTCGGCGTCGTGCCGCAACAGATCGCCGGCAGCGACATTTATCCGGCGCTCGAAAAGGGTACGATCGATGCGGTCGAGTGGGTCGGTCCTTATGACGATCAGAAGCTTGGCTTCAACAAGGTTGCCAAGTACTACTACTATCCGGCTTGGTGGGAAGGCGGTCCGCAGATCTCGACCTACATCAATGCCAAGAAATTCGCCGAGTTGCCGAAGGAATACCAGGCGATCATCGAGGCGGCCTGCGCCGAGACCGATACCGAAATGTGCGCGCGCTACGATGCCAAGAACCCGGCAGCGCTGAAGCAGTTGCTGGCCTCCGGCACCAAGGTGTTGCCGTTCCCGAAGGACGTGATGGAAGCCAGCTACAAGGCGGCCATGGAATACTATGCCGAGACCTCGGCGAAGTATCCGGACTTCAAGAAGATCTACGAGGACTACAAGAAATTCCTCGACGACCAGAACTTCTGGTATCGCGTCGCCGAGAACGAATTCGCGAAGTTCATGTACAGCCGCAAGGGCTAATTCGGCTGGCAGAAAAAAAGGCGGGGGCGATGCCCCCGTTTTTTTGCTTTCGGCTTCGTGAGGGCGTCTGTCGGGCGTGATGATCGGGGAAGAAAGCCGTTACGGTGTGGTGTTCGGTGAGCCGTGTCGCCAAGGTGCGCGTCCTGAACGCACGACAATTTTAGGAGAAAAGCATGGAAAGACGTTCGTTCTTGAAGAAGGCCGGAGCAGGCTTGGCCGCCGGTGCCGTGGCGGCGCCCGCGCTGGCGCAGAATGCGCCGACGATCAAGTGGCGGATGGCCTCGAGCTATCCGAAGAGTCTGGACACAATTTATGGCGCCACCGAGTTCCTCGTCAAGCGTGTGGCGGAGATGTCCGGCGGCAAGTTCCAGATTCAGCTTTTCGCCGCCGGCGAGATTGTTCCAGGCACCGCTGTTCATGACGCCGTCAAGGATGGTACGGTCGAGACCGGTTTCACCAATTCAGCCTTCTACTTCGGCAAAGAGCCGACCTACTGCATCGATAGCGCCATTCCGTTCGGTATGAATACGCGTCAGGTCAAGGCCTGGTATCGCCATGGCAACGGCGGCAAGTTGATGGGCGAGTTCCTGGCCAAGTCGAACATCGTCTCGATTCCGGCCGGAAATACCGGCGCCCAGATGGGGGGCTGGTACCGCAAGGAGATCAAGAGCATTGCCGATCTCAAGGGCATGAAGATGCGCGTCGTCGGCGTCGCCGGCGCGGTGCTCTCGAAGCTTGGTGTCGTGCCGCAGCTGATTGCCGGCGGCGATATCTATCCGGCATTGGAAAAGGGCGTCATCGACGCTGTCGAATGGGTCGGGCCGTATGACGATCAGAAGCTCGGCTTCAACAAGGTCGCCAAGTACTACTACTATCCGTCGTGGTGGGAAGGCAGCGCGCAGATGTGCGTCTATGTGAATGCCGGAAAGTGGGCTGAATTGCCGAAGGAATATCAGGCGATGCTGACGGCGGCCTGTGCGGAAGCGGAAGTCGAGATGGTGTCGCGCTACGATGCCAAGAACCCGGCCGCGCTACGACAGTTGATGGCCTCCGGCACCAAGATCCTGCCGTTCCCGAAGGATGTCATGGAAGCCGCGTACAAGGCCTCGATGGAATACTATGCCGAGACCTCGGCGAAGTATCCCGATTTCAAGAGGATCTACGACGACTACAAGAAATTCATGGACGAGCAGAATTTCTGGTTCCGCGTTGCCGAGAACGAGTTTGCCAAGTTCATGTTCAGCCGCAAGAACTGATCCATGTCGAAGCAATAAAAAAACGGGGGCGATGCCCCCGTTTTTGTTGTCGGCAATTGCCGCTCATTTGCTTCTTATTTGCTGTTCTCGCTGCCCAGAGAAGGTGGTTCCGATGGCTGGTCGTAATCCGTTTCCGGCAGCACCATCTGCACCGAGTCGATATCGACGGCCTGGACCTTGTCGAGGCCCGAGGTGACGAGTTGCGGGAACAGGATGACCAGCAGCACCATCAGGATCTGGATGCAGACAAAGGGGATGGCGCCCCAGTAGATGTCGCTCGTCTTGATCGAGGAGGGCGCGACCGAACGCAGGAAGAACAGCGCAAAGCCGAAAGGCGGATGCAGGAAGGACGTCTGCATGTTGATGCCGAGCAGCACGCCGAACCAGATCAGATCGATGCCAAGCTTGTCCGCGACCGGTCCGAGCAGTGGCACGACGATGAACGACAGTTCGAAATAGTCGAGGAAGAAGGCCAGCACGAAGATCAGGATGTTGACGACGATCAGGAAGCCGAACTGTCCGCCGGGCAGATCGACGAGCAGGTGCTCGACCCAGAGGTGTCCATCGACACCGTAGAACGTCAGCGAGAAGACGCGTGCGCCGATCAGGATGAAAACGACGAAGGTCGTCAGCTTGGCCGTACTCTCCATCGCCTGGCGTAGCAGCTTGAGGTCGAGGCGCTTGCGCATCACGGCCATGATCAGGGCGCCGGTGGCGCCCATGGCGCCGCCTTCGGTCGGCGTCGCGACGCCAAGGAAGATCGTGCCGAGCACCAGGAAGATCAGGCCGAGCGGCGGGATTAGCACGAAGGTGACCTTTTCGGCCATCTTCGACAGCAGGCCCAGCTTCAGCGCCTTGTTGATCAGCGCCAGGACGAACGGGATGAAGATGCCAACCATCGTGCACATGACGATCAGTTCGTCGGTCGGCATGTCGTCCGGCCGGGTCTTGCCGAAAGCAACGCCGATTGTGATGGCCAGGGCCGTCAGCGCCAGCAGCGATCGGCCCCCCGTCTTGCCGTTGGCTTCGCGGAAGATGCGCGCCTCAGGCGGCAAAGCCGGAACCCACTTCGGACGAATGAAGGACACCAGGATGATGTAGCCGACATAGAGGCCGGCGAGCGTGAGCCCCGGGACAAAAGCGCCCTTGTACATGTCGCCGACCGATTTGCCGAGTTGGTCGGCCATGACGATCAACACCAGCGAAGGCGGAATGATCTGGGCCAGCGTGCCCGAAGCGGCGATGACGCCCGATGCGAGCCGTTTGTCGTAGCCGTAGCGCAGCATGATCGGCAGCGAGATCAGGCCCATCGAGATGACCGAGGCGGCGACGACGCCGGTGGTAGCCGCAAGCAGCGCGCCGACGAAGACGACTGCATAGGCGAGACCGCCGCGGACTGGACCGAACAGCTGGCCAATCGTGTCGAGCAGGTCTTCGGCCATGCCGGAGCGTTCGAGGATCAACCCCATGAAGGTGAAGAAGGGGACGGCCAGCATCGTGTCGTTGGAAATGACGCCAAGAATGCGATCGGGCAACGCCTGGAAGAGTTGCGGGCCAAGCAGGCCGAGCTCGATGCCGAGCAGGCCGAAGACGATGCCGTTGGCGGCCAGGGCAAAGGCCACCGGGAAACCGACGAGCAGGAAGATGACCATCGAGATGAAGATGATCGGTGCCATGTTGGCGATCAGAAATTCAGTCATTACGCCTCTCCCTTTTCCTTGCGGGCCTTGATGATGGCCGCAAGCTCTTCTTCGGCGGTCATGGCGATGACTTTTTCAGTCGGATCCGGGCAGAGTCCTTTCAGGAAACCGATGCGCTTGATGAGTTCGGAAATGCCTTGAGCGATCAGCAGGACAAAGCCAACCGGAATCATCAGGCGTACCGGCCACATGATCAGTCCGCCGGGGCTGTTCGACATTTCGTTGCCGACAAAGGCGTGCATAAATACCGGCCAGGAGAGGATGAGGATGGTGAAGGCCATCGGCATCAGGAAAAAGAGGATGCCGAAAATGTCGATCCAGGTCTGTCCGCGTTTCGACAGTTTGCTGGCGACAAGGTCAATACGGACGTGCTCGTTGCGCATCAGCGTGTAGCCCGAGCAGGCGAGGAAGATGGCGCCGAACAGATACCACTGGATTTCAAGGAAGGCGTTCGAGCTGTAGTTGAGCGTGTAGCGCAGGACGGCGTTGCCGGTGCTGACCAGCACGACGACGAGCACCAGCCAGATGGCTGACTTACCGACGCGTTCGGTTAGCGCGTCGATCCACCGCGATAACTTGAGTAGGGTGTCCATGATTAATTCTTGGTTAAGACCAATGTGTGAATGATTGGGCCGGCTTGCCTGCGTGCGCTTGTGGCAGCACATGGAAGTTGCGGCGAGAGCGGACTCGTCCCAGGATCGCTCGGAGAGGCCATAAGCGTTTTTGAAACAACGTTCTATTATTACACAGATGTATTGTCCCGGCATTGTTCCAGTGCTGACGTTCGGGCTGTTGTCTCAAGTTCAATGAGCCGAGTCGTTATCGGTAGTCGTTCTGCCTCATTGCCGCGTGCTATAATCGGCCACTTTTTCAATGGCTTGTGAGGCATACGATGTTTTCTGCAAAAGAGACGCTGGCGAAGATGGATCCCGAAATCTGGCAATCGATTGAAAAGGAAAATCGTCGCCAGGAAGAGCACATCGAACTGATCGCTTCGGAGAACTACGTCAGCAAGGCGGTGATGGAAGCTCAGGGTTCGCAGCTCACCAACAAGTATGCCGAAGGCTATCCGGGCAAGCGTTACTACGGTGGTTGCGAGTATGTCGATATCGCCGAGCAGCTTGCCATTGAGCGCCTCAAGCAGTTGTTCGGTGCCGAAGCCGCCAACGTCCAGCCGAATTCGGGTTCGCAAGCCAACCAGGCGGTGCTGATGGCCTTTGCCAAACCGGGCGACACGATCATGGGAATGAGCCTGGCCGAAGGCGGCCACCTCACGCATGGCATGCCGCTCAATCTGTCGGGGAAGTGGTTCAACGTCGTTTCCTACGGTCTCAATGCCGACGAAGAAATCGACTACGACCGTATGGAAGCCCTGGCGCGCGAGCACAAGCCGCGCATCATCATCGCTGGTGCCTCGGCCTACTCGCTGCAGATCGATTTCGAGCGTTTTGCCAAGGTTGCCAAGGAAATCGGTGCGATTTTCTGGGTCGACATGGCGCACTATGCCGGCTTGATTGCCGCTGGCTGCTATCCTAATCCGGTGCCGGTTGCCGACGTCGTCACCTCGACGACGCACAAGACGCTGCGCGGACCGCGCGGCGGCGTCATCCTGATGAAGGCCGAGCACGAAAAGGCGATCAATTCGGCGGTGTTCCCGGGGCTGCAAGGCGGGCCGCTGATGCACGTTATCGCGGCCAAGGCCGTTGCCTTCAAGGAAGCGGCTACGTCTGAGTTCATCGACTACCAGGAGCAGGTGCTGGCCAATGCGCGCGTCATGGCGCGCGTGCTGTCCGAGGAACGTGGTCTGCGGATCGTCTCCGGTCGGACCGAGTCGCACGTATTCCTCGTCGATCTGCGCGCCAAGAACATCACCGGCAAGGAAGCCGAAGCGGCGCTCGGCAAAGCGCATATCACCGTCAACAAGAATTCGATTCCGAACGACCCGCAGAAGCCCATGGTGACTTCCGGCGTCCGGATCGGTTCGCCGGCAATGACGACCCGAGGCTTTACCGAGATCGAGGCGGAACAGGTGGCCCATCTGATCGCCGATGTGCTTGAAGCGCCCAATGACGAAGCGGTGCTGGCGCGTGTGCGGGGCGACGTTTCCGCACTCTGCAAGAAGTTCCCGGTCTACGGTGCCTGAACGGGGCTTGTCTTGCGTTCGCACGCTTCTCTTGTCGGCCGGCAGGTGACGCCGTGAAATGTCCGTTCTGCGGTGCGGCGGAGACCACGGTTGCCGATACGCGCATCAATGACGACGGGGACATCGTTCGCCGCCGTCGTCGCTGCCTGACTTGCGACAAGCGGTTCTCGACCTACGAGCGGGCGGAGATCCGCCTGCCTCAGGTCGTCAAGAAGAACGGTTCGCGCGTCGATTACGACCGCGAAAAGTTGTCGGCCAGCTTGTGGTTGTCCTTGCGCAAGCGGCCGGTGACCGTCGAGGCGGTCGATGCTGCGATCATCCGGATCGAGGAAAAGCTGCTGACCCTTGGCGAACGCGAAGTGCCGTCTGAAAAGATCGGCGAGATGGTAATGCGCGAGCTCAAGAAGCTCGACAAAGTGGCGTACATTCGCTTCGCCTCGGTCTATCGCAACTTCGAGGACGTCGACGAGTTTTCCGACATCATTCGTGAGGTTTCGCCCCGCCCGGTCGCGCGGCGCGGCCGGTAGGGCAGGCGGATGTTTTCCGCAGCCGATCACGCATTCATGGCGCAGGCGCTACGCCTGGCCGAGCTTGGGCTATGGACGACCTCGCCGAATCCGCGTGTCGGTTGCGTCCTCGTCAAGGATGGGCAGGTCGTTGGCGAAGGCTGGCATCAGCGCGCCGGCGAAGCGCATGCGGAGATTCATGCGTTGCTGGCGGCTGGTGCGTCGGCGCGCGGTGCAAGCGCGTATGTGACGCTTGAGCCCTGCAGTCATTTCGGACGCACGCCACCCTGCGCGAAAGCGTTGATTGACGCGGGCGTGTCACGCGTCGTGGCGGCGATGCAGGACCCCAATCCTCAGGTTTCGGGAAGAGGCCTCGCGATGCTGCGCGACGCAGGCATTGAAGTGGCGTGCGGCTTGCTCGAAAGCGAAGCGCGCGAACTCAATATTGGTTTTGTTTCCCGCATGACCCGGCAACGGCCGTGGGTACGGCTGAAAATGGCGGCGAGTCTGGATGGGCGGACGGCGCTTGCGAACGGCCAGAGTCAATGGATCACAGGTGCTGCGGCGCGCCAGGACGGTCACCGCTGGCGCGCCCGTGCCTGTGCGATTCTGACCGGTATGGGCACCGTGCGTGATGACGATCCGCAACTGAGCGTCCGGGGAGTCAATACGACACGGCAGCCGGTGCGGGTGGTGGTCGATGGTCAGCTTGCAATTCAATCGTCGGCGCGCATTCTGGACGGGGGCGGTACCATCATCGCGACGGCGCAGGAAAAGGGGCCGCGCGTCGATGCGCTACGTGCTCGCGGCGCCGAAGTCTGCTCACTGGCGAATGCTGTCGGGCGGGTCGATCTGCCGCGTTTGCTGGCGTTGCTGGCGCAGCGTGGGATCAATGAACTGCATGTCGAGGCCGGGCGCGGTTTGAGTGGCGCCTTGTTCGCTGCCGGTCTCGTCGACGAGTTGCTGCTCTATATGGCGCCGTGCCTCCTGGGCAGCGAAGCGCGCGGGCTGGTGGATTTGCCGGCACTGGCGTCGCTGACGGAAAAGCTTGCGCTCAAGACCTGCGACGTGCGGATGCTGGGCGACGATTTGCGCGTACGCGCCCGAGTGGTGCCTGCTCAGGCGCGGTAAGCGCGCGGCGTTTTTGGCGCTAGAGACGGATGGCCTACTTGTATTCCCGCCACTCAAGGGGCGTATCGTCGTGATCGCCGTGCGGATGGCGCTCCCATGCCTGGATGTAGGCCTGGTTCTGTGATTTCTTGAGCAGGCGCTCGGGCGCTTCGAGGTTGTGCAGTTCCGTTTCCTCGACGTAGTAATAGAGCGCGCGCAGCAGTTTGACCAGCAGCGCGCAGCCGAGGTGGAAGCCTTTGTCAATCAGCGCCGTTTCGAGCTCTTCAAGCGAGTGGTCATGGAGGTCGTAACTGATGTCGATCGTCAGTTGCTCGGGGTGGGGGGTGACGTTCAGTCCGCTCAGGCCGGCGAGGAAGCTGGAGGCTTCCTCGACCTGTCCCGGTGGAATCTCGGAAAAATAGATCGTCCTTTCCTTCCGGATGGGCGGAGGGTTCCGAGGTGGGGCAGCCGGCGGACGTTTCATGACGGACTCCGGTAGGATGCGACGCAGGAACTAGGAACCCGGCTTGCTTTGCATGATCTGCAAGCCCTTGAGCAGGTTGAGCGCCTGGTTGAGCTGGTAATCCTTTTTGGAGGCGATTTCGCGTGTCGGCGCTTCGCCGGCGTCGTCTTCGTCCTTGCTTGGAGAAGCGCCCTTCGGTTTTGTCGTGCCCGGAGCCTTGCTTTGCGGTTTTACAGTCGGCGTTGTCTTGTCGCTGCCGGGATCCCGGTCGTTCTCCAGATGGTGCTCAAGGTCCGCCTCACGCAGGCGAGTGGCCGAGGTGCCGTTGGCCGACTCTTCGACGACGATGTCGGGGACGATGCCCTTCGCCTGGATCGAGCGGCCCGAAGGCGTGAAATAGCGCGCGGTCGTCAGCTTGATGGCGGTGTTGTTGGGCAGCGGCAGGACGGTTTGCACCGATCCTTTTCCGAAGCTCGTCGTTCCCATCAGGACGGCGCGCTTGTGGTCTTGTAGCGCACCAGCCACGATTTCGGAGGCCGATGCCGAGCCGCCGTTGATCAGCACGACCATCGGTACGCTGCGCGCTTCGGCCGGCAGCGCCTTGAGGAAGTCCTCACGCGTGCCGCGCAGATAGTCTTCCGGCGATGCATAGAACTGATGCTTCGCGTCCGGGGTGCGCCCGTCTGTCGAGGTGATCAGTGTCTTGGGCGGCAGGAATGCTGCCGAGACGCCGATGGCGGCATTGAGCAATCCGCCCGGATCGTTGCGCAGATCGAGGACCAGTCCCTTGAGTTGTCCGGGCTTGTAAAGGTCGCCCAGATGCTTGGCAACCGCGGCTGCGGTATTTTCCTGGAATGAGGTGATACGCAGGTAGCCGTAGCCCGGTTCGACAACCTTCGACTTGACGCTCTGGACTTTGATGATTTCGCGCGTCAGCGTGATTTCAAGCGGCTTGGCTTCGCCCTTGCGCAGGATCGAGAGCTTGATCTGCGTTTTTGGCTTTCCGCGCATGCGCTTGACCGCGTCCGAAAGTGTGAGGCCCTTGACCAGCGTGTCGTCCAGTTTGAAGATCAGGTCGCCCGACTTGATGCCGGCCCGGTCGGCCGGCGTGTCTTCAATCGGCGAGATGACCTTGACGAGGCCGTCTTCCATGCCGACCTCAATGCCGAGTCCGCCGAATTCACCCTGCGTGCCGACCTGGAGGTCCTTGAAGGCATCAGCATCGAGATAGGCCGAATGCGGGTCGAGGTTGGAGAGCATGCCGCTGATGGCATGGGTGATCAGCTTCTTGTCCTCGACGGGTTCGACGTAGCCTTGCTTGATCGCGTTGAATACTTCGGCGAAGGTCCGGAGTTCCTCGATGGGAAGGCTGGCGCGGTTTTCCTTTTCGGCAAGCGCCGAAATTTGCAAACTGATGAGGATGCCGCCGAGCATCCCCGCGCAGATCAGTCCGGCCTGTTTCAACTTACCCATCGCTTCCACTCCAGTACAAAATCATCTGAGACTGACCCATTTGAGCGGGTCCTGCGGCTGACCATTATGACGCAGTTCAAAGTATAAACCGGATTCCGGGTTGCCACCGCTGTTCCCGACCGAAGCGACGACGTCTCCGCCGCGCAGGCGATCGCCGACCTGTTTTAGCAGGGCGTCATTGTTGCCATAGATCGAAAGGTAGCCGCCGCCGTGGTCGACGATCAGCAGGTTGCCAAATCCGCGCATCCAGTCGGCGAATACGACTTGGCCGCCGGCAATGGCGTGGACGCTGGTCCCTTGTCCGGCGCGGATGAACAGGCCTTTCCAGGCATTGCCTTCCTGGCGCGGTGCGCCAAAACGGTTGGTGACGGTCCCTTTGACCGGTAGCCGCAATTGTCCCTTCGCTTGCGCCAGTCCGCCGCCCGGCATCGCTTCTGGCGTGCTGTCATTGACGAGTTCGCGTGCCGGCGTGTGCGCACTCCCGGCCTGAGACGATCCGCTCGGGCGCGTCTCCTTGCGTGGCGTCGCCTTGGCTGCGAGCGCCTTGGCCAGTTGTTCGATCAGTTGCGTCAGCCGCTTTTCGTCTCGCTGGAGGGCGCCGATTTCGCGCCGTTGCTCGCTGATCTTGGCCGAAATCTTCTCCAGCATGACCTTGCGCTGTTCGCGTTGGGCAAGCAGTTTGGCGTGTTGCTCGCGTTGGCGTCCTTCGACGGTGGCCAGCGCCTGCGCTTGCTCCTTGGTTTTGACCGCCAGTGCCTGTTTGCGCTGCAAGGTCCCTTCGATTTCATGGACAAGCTGGCTTCTCGCCTTGCCGATGGTCGAGAGGTAGTAGAGGTCGCGCGTGACCTGGCTGGGGTTGTCGCCGTTGAGCAAGGTATGCAGCGTGTCCGGCGTGCCCCGCAAATAGTGCCGGTACACGAGAATCTCGAGTTGTGTCTGCTGGCCGGACAGGCGGCTTTCAAGCTCTTTTGACTGTGTGGACAGGTCCTTCAACGCCGCCTGGATCTTGTCCCGCTGGATTGTCAGGGCGTGAAGTTCCCGCTGCGTTGCCGAAATTTCCTGTTCGACTCCCTTGAGTTGGTCTGCGGCGGTGGCGCGTTTTCCCTCGGTGTCGGCAATGCCTTTACGCAGCGATTCGATTTGGCTGCGAACTTCCTTGAGGTCGCCCTGCTTTGCACTGACCTCGTTTTGCGTCGCCGGATGCGGTGCCGTCTTGCCTTTATCCTTTGCAGCATGCGCATCTGCCCCCTGCAGCAAGATAGCGCAAACGAAGGCTGCCAGAGCGCGCTGTCGGCGGACAAGGTATGGACGTGCCGGCGAAGCGCCGGGGTCGGACGGTGAGGGCTGGAGTCGGAAAAAGTCGGGTCGGTTCATGTAGTGCCTAGGGGCGCCCCCCGGAACGGGAATTATTCTATAATGATTCCCCTTGTTTAACGAGGGTTGGGCATCGTGGCGATTCAAACCAGTCTTATCGACAAGCAGGAACACATCGAGTCGGCCGCGCGCGCGCTGAAGTCGATCGCGCATCCTTTGCGCCTGAAAATTCTCTGCGTTGTCGGCGATCAGGAAGCCTGCGTGCAGGAAATCGTCGAGGCGGTTGGTACGTCGCAAAGCAATATTTCCCAGCATCTTGCCATCCTGCGCGACAAGGACGTTCTGGTGACGCGCAAGGAAGCCAACCGCGTCTATTATCGCATCGGCGATAAGCGGACCTTGCAGTTGATCGGTATGATGCGCGAGGTCTTTTGCGGCTGAGTCGTCGGCTCCGCCTTTTTTCGCCAGTTTCTTCGATTTCCTCTTTGGATGGTGCTTATCTTGGAATTCCTTCAACAAAATTTCATGTTGTTTGTCGCCGCAGCGGTCAGCGGCGGTCTGCTGTTGGTGCTGACTCTTCGCCGGCCTGACGGCAAGCATCTGGTCAACGCGACGCAGGCGACGATGCTGATCAATCGTGAGGATGCGGTTGTCATTGACGTGCGCGAGCCCTTCGAATATGTCGATGGTCACTTACCGGAGTCGCGCAACATTCCGCTGGCGCAGATCGAGCAACGCCTGGGCGATCTTGAGAAGCGGAAAGAGGCGCCGGTGATCCTTGTTTGCCAAACGGGTGCCCGTTCGAGCGATGCCTGCAAGAAGCTCGAAGGCCTCGGGTTTACGCGCGTGCACAATCTCGATGGCGGCGTTGCTGCATGGCGTGCCGCCGGACTGCCGCTGCGTAAGGGTGCAAAAAAATGAGCGCGGCGCCGCATGTGGTGATGTACTCGACGGCGGTCTGTCCTTATTGCATTCGCGCCGAACAGTTGCTGCGTGCTCGCGGCGTTACCGAGATCGAAAAGATCCGTATTGATCTTGATCCGGCACGTCTCGATGAGATGATCGCCAAGACCGCCCGCCGGACGGTGCCGCAGATCTTCATCGGCGAATTTCATGTCGGTGGTTGCGATGATCTGATCGCGCTCGACAAGGCCGGCAAGTTGCAGCCTCTGCTTGGCGGTCAGTCGGCCTGAGTGCCGTTTGTCGCCGTTTTTCTACCTGTCAGGAAATAATTCATCATGACCGAACAAGAAACGCCGTTGTTTGCCATTGAAAAGCTGTATGTCAAGGATCTGTCGCTGGAAGTGCCGAATGCGCCGGCGATCTATGTCGAAAGCGAGTCGCCGGAAGTTGGTCTGCAACTGCAGACCGGGGTACAACGGCTGACCGAAGATGCTTTCGAAGTGACGCTGACGGTGACGGTAACGGCGAAGCTCGGCGAAAAGACGGTATTTTTGGTCGAAGTCGGCCAGGCGGGCATCTTCCGCGTGCGCAACGTGCCTGAGGAGAATCTTGATCCGCTGCTCTCGATCGCGTGCCCGAACATTCTTTTCCCCTATGCTCGTGAAGTGGTGTCCGACGCGGTGTCGCGCGGTGGCTTCGCGCCGGTGGTGCTGCAACCCGTCAATTTCGAGTCGCTCTATGCCGCCCGCCAGCAGGAGCAGGCTGCGAGCGCCGGCCAGACGGCACAATAATCCACGTCGGTTTCTCTTCGGAGCCTCGGCATGAAACGTTGGCTGTTCCTTTGGGTGATCGTGCTGGCCATGCCGGCGCTGGCCGTCGATTATCGGACCGTCGATACGGCAACGGTGCTCTACGACGGCCCGTCGTTGCGCGGCAACAAGTTGTTTGTCATCCGAAAGGATACGCCGGTTGAGGTGGTCGTCAGTCTTGAAGGCTGGGTGAAGGTCCGCGACGCCGAGGGTGGGCTGGCCTGGATCGAGAAGAAGGCCCTTGCCGAGCGGCGCACGGTCATTGTCACGGCAGCGCGCGCCGAGATTCGTCAGAAGCCTGATGAGTCTGCGCCCTTGGTATTCGAGGCGGATCGAAAGGTCTCGCTCGACTATCTCGAAACCGCACCGGGCGGCTGGGTCAAGGTTCATCACCGAGACGGCGCGTCGGGCTATGTGCGAGCCAATCAGATCTGGGGGCTGTAGGGCGTGAATATCACGGTTATTGGTGCCGGCGCTTGGGGAACCGCGCTGGCCATCACCTTTTGCGGGCGGCATGCGGTGACCTTGTGGACACGCGAGGCCGACGTGACCGAAACGATGCGGCTAGAGCGCGAAAACAAGCGTTTTTTTCCGGGATTTCCTTTCCCTGAAGCGCTCAAGGTTGAAGCGGATTTCGATGCGGCAGTGTCGGGGGCCGATCTCTTGTTGCTGGCGACCCCGCTGGTGGGGTTTCGAGCTGGGGTACGGCGCTTGCAGCAGAATGGGCAGTTACGGCCTCTGTTGTGGGTGTGCAAGGGGTTGGAGGCCGAAACGGCGAAATTGCCGCATCAGATCGTTGCCGAGGAACTCGGGGATGGCGCGCAATATGGTGCGCTGACCGGGCCCAGCTTTGCCGAAGAGGTCGCGCGCGGATTGCCGACGGCCGTGACTTTGGCGGCCAACGATGCCGATTTCGCGCGGCGGACGGCCATTGAGTTGCATTCACCGCGACTGCGGATTTATGCCAGTGACGATTTGCCGGGGGCCGAAGTGGGCGGTGCCGTCAAGAATGTCATGGCAATTGCCGCCGGTATTTGCGATGGCTTGGGCTTTGGCTATAACGCACGGGCCGCACTGATGACGCGGGGGCTTGCCGAAATTGCACGCCTTGGCGTGGCGTTGGGCGGGCGTGCCGAGACCTTCCTGGGCCTTGCCGGAATGGGAGATCTCGTCTTGACCTGCACCGGAGACCTGTCGCGGAACCGTCGGGTCGGCTTGGCGCTGGCCGAAGGAAAGACGCTGTCGCAGATCCTGGGGGAACTCGGGCATGTGGCCGAGGGGGTCAGTACGGCGCGGGAAGTTGCACAGCTTGCCGATCAATTGGGCATCGACATGCCGATCACGCAGTCGGTTAACGCCATCCTGCATGAAGGTATGCCGGCGGCAGCGGCGGTTGAGCAGTTGTTGAGCCGCGATCCCAAGCCGGAAAATCTGAAGGGCGAGTAGGCGCCTGTTTCGGGAAGGCTCGTGCGCCCCGCGATCCCGTCTGAAACAGGGGCTAAATCCCGCCGCTGAATCCCTGTTGTCGCCAAGCTTCGAAAACCATGACGGCGACGGTGTTGGACAGATTGAGGCTGCGCTGCCCGGCGCGCATCGGTAGTCTCAGTCGCTGGTCTTCAGGGATGTCGGTGAGAACATCCGCAGGCAAGCCGCTGGTTTCACGGCCAAAGACGAATACATCGTCCGGCAGGAATGACGGCGCGTCATGGCGGCAAGTTCCCTTTGTTGTCAGCGCGAAAAGACGCCGGCCGGCAAGCGCCTCGCGGCAAGCCTCCCAGTTGGGATGGCGGATCACGCGGACGAATTCGTGGTAATCCAGTCCGGCGCGTTTCAGTTTTTTGTCCTCCCACGGAAATCCAAGTGGTTCAATGAGGCGCAGTTCACACCCGGTGTTGGCGCACAAGCGGATGATATTGCCGGTATTTGGCGGAATTTCGGGCTGGAACAAGACAACGGTAGTCACGAACTGGTCCTTGAAATAATGCTTTTTATTGAAATAAAAAATGGTTAGAATCAGTCCATTAGAAGGGCTTTTTCAAAAACAACTGGAGATTGCATGGCTCGGCCGGAAAAAATTCGACTCGGCGACTTGCTGATCCAACAGGGGTTGTTGACCGGCGAGCAGCTCAAATTTGCGCTTGACGAACAAAAGCGCAGCGGCAGAAAACTCGGGCGTATTGTCGTCGAAAGCAGCTTCTGTACGGAAGAGGCAATTTCGCAGGCCTTGGCCAACCAACTCCGGGTGCCGTTTGTCGACCTGCGGCATTTCGATCCGAAACAGGATCTCATCAACCTCTTGCCTGAAGCACAAGCCAGGCGTTACCGAGCGGTGGTGCTGGAAGAAATTGGTGGTGCGTTGCGCGTCGGGTTTGTCGATCCGACCGATCTGCAGGCGTACGACGACGTTTTCCGACTGCTCAAGCGGGATATCGAAATCGCCGTCGTCGCCGAAAGCCAGTTATTGGCACTCATCGATCGTGTCTATCGTCGCACTGAGGAAATCAGCGGCCTGGCCAAAGAGCTGACCGCCGATCTGGGGGACGTGCCGGTTGAGTTCGGCGACTTGCTCAGTGTGTCGCCGGGTGCCGAGGAAGCGCCGGTCGTCAAACTCTTGCAAACGGTGTTTGAAGAGGCGATGCGCTCACGCGCCTCCGACATTCATATAGAGCCGCAGGCCAGCCAGTTGCGCATCCGTTTCCGCATTGATGGCGTGCTCCACGTGCAAATGGAGGCGGACCTGAAGATTGCCTCGGCACTGTCATTGCGCCTCAAGCTGATGTCGGGCTTGGACATTTCCGAAAAGCGCCTGCCGCAGGACGGGCGCTTCGCCATCAAGGTGCGCAATGCGCCGATCGACGTGCGTATCTCGACGATGCCGACGCAGTATGGCGAGTCGGTGGTCATGCGTCTGCTCAATCAGAATACCGGGTTGCTGGGGCTGGATCGACTCAATATCGCGCCGCGCGTGCTTGATCGTTTGCGCAATGCCGTCCGTCGTCCCAGTGGAATGGTGTTGGTGACCGGACCGACCGGTAGCGGCAAGACGACAACCCTGTATGCCGCCTTGGCCGAGCTCAATACGACCGAGAAGAAGATCATTACCGTAGAGGACCCGGTCGAATACCGATTGCCGGGCATCAACCAAGTGCAGGTCCATGACAAGATCGATCTGACGTTCGAGCGTGTCTTGCGTTCGGCATTGCGCCAGGATCCTGACATCGTTCTCGTGGGCGAAATGCGCGACCAGACGACCGCGGAAATTGGAATGCGGGCGGCCATTACCGGGCACATGGTTTTGTCTACTCTGCACACCAACGACGTGGTGTCGACGCCAATCCGGTTGCTGGATATGGGCGTGCCTCGCTACATGGTCGCACTGTCCCTGCAACTCGTACTGGCGCAGCGCCTGGTTCGGGTGATTTGTGAAAATTGCGGAGAAGTTGTCGTGCCAACTCCGGGCGAGCATGAATGGTTGCGCTTTGAACTGGGCGATGCCGTCGATAAATACACCTATCGTCGCGGACGTGGTTGCGCCCGCTGCGGCGGTACCGGCTATTCGGGCCGTAGCGGTGTTTTCGAGATGCTCGAAATGACCAATGAGATCGTTGAGGCGATCAATTCTGATGACACCGGAGTATTTGTCCAGGCGGCGCGGCGCCAGATGGCTGGCGAGACCTTGCGCCGCGACGCCGTGAGGCAGGTGGTACGCGGACGAACGACGATCGAGGAAGCCATGCGCATCAGTAATCAGTTCGAAGACTGATCATGCCGACGTATTCCTACAAGGCGCGTAACGGTTCCAGCCAACTCGTCGAGGGGGTGATGGAAGGTGCTGGTGTCGGCGCCGTGGTCGACGTGTTGCGTGGCCAGGGGCTGATGCCCGTCGATATCCGGGAAACGAAGGCCAGGGCAGAAAAGCCATTGGGGGGCGGCCTGTCGCTCTTTACCCCGACGATCTCGCATATTGACCTGCTGCTTTTCAGTCGTCAGATGCATACCTTGTTGAAGTCCGGGGTGCCGATCATGCGGGCATTGAATGGTCTGCAGGATGCCGCGATCAATACCGAGATGAAGCGTGTGATCGGGGAAATTCGCGAAAGCCTGGAGGCCGGCCGCGAATTGTCGCAATCGCTGGCTCGTCATCCCCGGGTCTTCTCCTCGTTCTATCTGTCGATGATTCGCGTGGGTGAATCGACCGGCTTGCTTGAGACGGTTTTCTTCCGCTTGTTCGAACATCTCGAATTCGAGCGTTTCATGCGCGAGCAGGTACGGTCAGCCCTGCGCTACCCGTCATTCGTGGTCTTGGCCATGGCGGTGGCGATCGTGATCGTCAATATTTTCGTCATACCGGCATTTGCCAAGGTTTTTGCCGGCTTCGGTACGCAGTTACCTTTGATGACCCGGTTGCTGCTTGGTTTTTCGGAGTTCATGGTGGCCTGGTGGCCGGCCTTGCTGGTGGGTGTGGGTTGCGCTGCCGTCGGGTTTCGATCCTGGGTGGCGACGACGCGTGGTCGTTATGCGTGGGATCGGTGGTCCTTGCGCATCCCAATTGCCGGAAAGATTCTTCACAAGGCCGCGCTCTCGCGATTTGCGCGCAGTTTTGCGCTCGGCACGCGCAGCGGCGTGCCGGTGATGCAGTCGCTTTCCAACGCCGCCCAAACAGTCGATAACGTCTATGTTGCCCGTCGCGTCGAAGGAATGCGCGAGAACGTTGAGCGAGGCGAGAGCCTGTTGCGGGCGACGATGAGCGCGGGCATCTTTACGCCAATCGTCCTGCAGATGGTGGCCGTTGGAGAGGAGTCGGGTGCCGTCGATGACATGATGGACGAGGTCGGCGACATGTACCGGCAGGAGGTCGAGTACGAACTCAAGACGCTCGGGCAACAGATCGAGCCGATCCTGATTGTGCTGTTGGGTGTTCTGGTATTGATCCTGGCGCTCGGTATTTTCCTGCCGATGTGGGATCTCGGCCAGGTGGCGATGAAGCGCTAGGAGCATGGCGCATCATGGACTGGATCCGGCCGCGGAAATTCGAGCTTGGATTGCTCGTGACCATTATCGGCGGGCTGGTCTTTGTCTTGCTCATGGCGCTCGAACGGACGCGGGAAGACGTTGAGGCGTCGGCCGTTCAGGCGGAGGTGGCTGCTTTGCGCGTCGAGTTGCTGGATCGGTTGACGCATCGTGAGTTGTACGGTGGCGCCGTCCCCGATAGTCGCAATCCACTGCTCTGGGTTGCGCGTCGGCCGGAGGGATATCTCGGTGAGTTGGACGCCGCGCCAGCAGAAAATGGCGTCTGGTATTTCGACCGGGCCCGGCAGGTGCTGGTATATCGTTTCCGTTCTGGGCGTGAATCTTGCTATGGATTGGTACGAGGATCTGAGTCTGGTGACGTGCAGGGGCGCCTGTCGGGGATTGGTCTTCGCCATTTTGTGGGGCTTGGTAAATGTGTGAAATAGTTCCGCGGTAGGTGTTGATTGTCGATGTATCATTCGGACGCGTTTTTCTGGGGTGGTCAATGAAGCGCTTGGCGCATGGAAAAAGGGCGATGTGGTCGGCAGGTGAGCGCGGCTTCACCTTGATCGAACTGATTGTCGTTGTGATCATTCTGGGTATTCTGGCTGCCGTTGCTTTGCCCCGATTTACCAGCCTGCAACGCGATGCGCGTATCGCAAAGCTTCAAGCCGCGCGTGGCAGCGTTTCCGCGGCATCGGCGTTGATTCATGCGACGACGCTCTCACGAGGAGGGGTGGCCGATACAGTGACCTGCCCGGCAGGCGGGGGCGTGGCAAACAACAGTCCCGCAGCAACAGGGACGGTGTGTACTGAGAGCGGGCTGGTCAATCTGGTCTTTGGCTATCCAGCGGTGACGGCTTTGGGCGGCACGAGTCCTGGAATACTCTCTGCCGCGGGGTTGACGGGGGTTTTCAACCCGACTCAGGTGCAGTTGGAAGCGGAAGGCTACACCTATTCGCAGAGCGGCAATGTTGCAACGTTTGGGGTTGTCGGCGCGCCGGAGTCGACGACATGCTACTTTACGTATACCCAGCCAACGGCGGCAAATATTGCCGCTACGATTAGTGGGTTGACGATTTCCGGGTGCTAACGGGTTCGTGTTGCTTTTTCGGTTTTTACAAGGGAGTTATCATGAAGCGTGTTCAAGGCGGTTTTACCTTGATCGAACTGGTGGTGGTCATCGTCATTCTGGGTATTCTGGCCGCGACGGCGATCCCGAAATTCATCGATTTGAGTTCTGAGGCAGGAAACGCCGCAGCCGCTGGTGTGGCTGGTTCCTTGGCCTCGGGCAGCGCGGTCAATTATGCGGCGAAGCTGGCCAACAAATCCGGTGCGGTGGCGCTGAATGACGTGGCCGCTAACGTCTGCAAGAGAGATCTTCTGTCGGGGTTCGTCAGTGGCGTAACTTTGATGGACGCTGGTGCGCCGGCGTCGAGTACCGAATTCAAGGTGGCGGCGGGCACTGGCGATTGTACTAGTAATGCTGGCGGGGCCATTACCTGTTCGATTACAGGGAAGACTGGCTCCGCAACGGCTACGGTGATTTGCACGAACTAATCGGCAATGGCAGGTTTTTTTACCGAGGGGACGACACATTAGGTTGATGTCCTCGGCGCTTGTTGCTTAGGAGATTTACATGGGAAATACTCAAAAAGGCTTTACCCTGATTGAACTGGTTGTTGTTATTGTCATATTGGGTATCTTGGCAGCAACGGCGATTCCGAAATTTCTCGACATCAGTACTGATGCGGGGAATGCCGCAGCAAATGGTGTCGCCGGCGCGTTGTCTTCGGCCAGTTCGATGAACTATGCGGCAAAACAGCTCAATAAAACGGGGGCCGTTACCTTGAATGCAGCGAACGTTTGCACCAATGCATTCCTTTCAGGGTTCGTGTCTGGCGTCACGCTTGATGCACTTACTACGCCAACGACGAATGCCCAGTATCTGCTTGGGGGAACTGGGGATTGTGCGGCGGCGGGTGCCGGGAATGCCGTTACGTGCACGGTAACCGGATCGAAGGGCTCTGGGCAGAATGCATCGATTATTTGTACAGGGGCTTGATTGAGAGAGGGAGGTGATGCTCCTCCCCTATTTAATGCCAGCGCCTTCAGATGTAGCATTCGGCAATGCCGTGTTTGCCATTCTCGATAAGGAGGGAAGAGGCGTTTAATTGTCCAGGTGCCGTTGCCAGTTTTCTACAATTCCGGTTGGTGCTCTTTGTTTCCGTTATCTCAGCCTTTTCGCCTGATGCGGTTCTGTTTTGTCGGGCAAATTCGTAACACGAAATTGTCGAGGAGTCAGACATTTCCCCGTTGTGTGGTGCGTTTGTATTTGCGCGCAATCCTTGCGGTGACGAGAGCTTTTGCTGATACGCGCCTCACGTATTTCGACAGTTGTTTGGGCGCCGCCAGTTTCACCGGCACGCAGAAGGCGGTTCATACAAATTCCAACGGCCTGCCCGCGCGCTCAATCACAAAAAAGGCGATTGAGGCGTTGAGGTTGCATGCGATGAAAACGAAAGTTCGGCACAGGGAGGCGCCATGCTGTCGAACAAATTTCGATGGTTGTGGAACGTCCGGTGGGGCTGTGGCAAGGAAACTTCCCTCGGCACAATGGGGGCCGGGGCGACGTATTTGCGCAGTAACTGGGGGTTTCTCCACCGGTGGAAGAACTATAAGGTGATGAACGCATCGCGATATTCCGTAACCGAAGGGTTTACGACGATAGAACTTATTGTTGTCATTGTCGTGCTCGGCATCCTGTCGGTCGCCGCGGTGGCGAAGTTCAGCGATCGCACGGTGTTTGAAACGCGCGGTTTCGCCGACCAGACGCTGGCGGCGATACAGTATGCGCGCAAGCTGGCGGTAGCGACCGGCCGTAATGTCTGCGTAGCGGCGAGTGCGGGCGGAACAGCCCTGGCGATGACAATGGCTTCGGGGCGCGGAAGATCCGGGGCTTGTACGATGACGGTGACCAATCCGTCTGTGAAGTGGCGAACGTTCAGTGGCGTCAGTTATGGTGCTGCGCTTGGCGTGACGTTCGCCGCAGATGGCACAGCGAGCGGAACTGCGCTGTCGCTGACGATTCTCGGTGATCAAACCTTCTCTATCGTCGTCGAAACGACGGGATACGTACATTGCAATCCGGTGACGGCATGCGAATGACCCCCGCCTTGCCGGGTCGCGATGCAGGCATGACGCTGATCGAGTTGATCGTCTTTGTCGTCGTTGTTTCGGTTGCCCTCGTCGGAGTATTGACGGTACTTAACGCGACGGTCTTCCGAAGCGCCGAGCCGATCGTACAAAAGCAGGTGCAGGCGTTGGCAGAGGGGTTGCTCGAGGAGATTCAGACTGGATATTTTGCCTACTGTGATGGTGCCGATTCGCAATTGAAATACGCGACGGCAGCAGCCAGTTGTGCGAGTGCCCCGGGGGATACTTATGGTCCGGAAAGCGGTGAGACGCGGCCTTACGACACCGTCAAGGATTATGCGTCAGCGGCAGGTGCCGCGACCTCGCTAGATTCTGTCCTGCCGAATGAATCAGGAATTTCGGTCCCGCCCGGGTATTCGGCTTCGGTGACCATCGCCCCGGTTGCGCTGGGCGACATCTCGTTGGCATCCGGTGACGCACTGCTGATCCGGGTAACTGTCGCGGCCCCTGGCGTTACGGCCGTGGCCGAAGGTTTCAAGACGCGTCAGGTGCCGCAATGAGACCGAAACGGCGCCGGCAATGGGATGGATTCACCTTGATCGAACTGGTCATGGTGATTGTCATTGCCGGCATTATTGCAGCAATGGTTGCGGTGTTCATCAAGGCGCCTGTCGATGGGTATTTCAACAGCGTACGGCGCGCCGTTCTGACCGAGGAAGCAGATTCGGCCTTGCGCGTGATTGCGCGGGATTTGCAGTCGGCTTTGCCGAACAGCATTGTCTGCGGTGGGGCGACGTATCCGCTGGAATTTCTGTCCGTCCGGTCGGGGGGGCGTTTCCGCGAAGCGCAGACGGGAGCTTCGGCTGGAACGCCCTTGGTTTTCGGCTCGACGGCGACCGGGTTCGATTTGATCGGCGGTGCGGCAGGGGTGACCCAGACCGACGCTGTTGGAGGTGCGGTGTCAGGAACGGGTAACCGGGTTGTCGTCGGGAATTTGAGTTCGGGGGTGTCGACTTGCAACAATACGGTGGCTGCGAACGGGGCGGCGGCCTTCGTTGCCAATGGACCGACGCTTTCGTCGCTGGCGACAAACAGCGCAACGATTGCGAGTACAACCTATCCGGCGGAATGCAATCTGGCGTCGGCTGCGGCTCAGGACGATTTGAGTACGAGCAGCGTCAATGAGAGTAACAGCAGGGAGTTCGGTCGTTTCTATGTCGTTAATTCGGCGCCTGTGACGTACGCCTGCAGCGCCTCAGTCGGCATAACGCGTTCCGGAGTGACTTTGGTTGATCGCGGTCATGTCGCCGCTTGTCAGATTGCCTGCGATCAGACCAAGGCGCGTGTGCAACTAGTAACCGTTAACCTGACGCTGAGAGACAGCGCCAACGAAACCGTGACGCTGTTACGTCGGGTGACCATCGTGAATCGGCCATGACATCCTCTCGCTTGAAAACCCCTCGCGGCTTTGTCCTTCCATCGGCGATTTTTCTGTTGATCGTTCTGGCGGCTTTGGGTGCGTATGTCGTCAATGTTTCGTCGAGCCAGCAGCAGGGTATGGCGCTTGATGTCCAGGGGGAGCGTGCGTGGCAGGCAGCCAACGCCGGCATGGAATGGGTCCGCTATAAGCTGGCCGTGACGCCGGCAAGTCCCGCGTGCCCGTCTGGTACTACTTGGGGGGCGAGTGCCACGAGTCTCGGTTTCTCCGGTACGACGACGCTGACCGGATTTTTTGCCACGGTCGAATGCCGCTTGGTCGAGCAGACGAATGTACTCGGGGTCTCTACCTGGGTTTTTGAAACCCGTGTGACCGCGTGCGGCCCTGCGGCGGCTGTCGAGCCGCGTTGCCCTGGAACGCCTACAGCTTTCGGTTATGTCGAACGGCAGTTGCAGGGGGTGGCGTCGTTTTAGCAATACGGCAGTTCAGGACTCCAGCCAGGGGCGTTGTCTCCCGGCTTTTGGCGCAACATACCTGTGGGCATAGGGTCGGGCTGCTTGCTGGTTGTAACGCTTCTGCCGCCAGCGGAGGGGGGGCTATCTGCAGGGGGACGGCGTGAGCACGTCTACGGTCGATCCGGGTGCTTTGATTTTGTTAGTGGAGCGGTGGCGAATTCGCACTCCGTTACGATGTCTGATGCCGGCCACAAGCCCCCCGGCTTTGCCCGTTACATGTTTTTCAGGACGCCCTTGTGGCCAGAAGGAGCGCTGCGTCGCGGTCCTTGTGGTGGCCGAGGATTGCCCAAAGGTCCGAACTTAATGTAGGCGGCAAATTTTGCCGTCGTGAACTCCTGAGGGTCGGGCTTTTTTCTTTTTGCTCAGTGGGTTGTTGCGTGTGCGTTTGGACAAACTATCGGGAAGCGAGGCGAGAGCGAGGCCGTCAACAGCTTTTCGGACCGCCTGTACAGCCGATTCAGCGTGTTGTGCAAACGCGCCACCGACGCTCACGAAATGAGATTCTGTCCCATTTCTGAGGGTGGCCTGTTTTTTGCATAGATTTTCCTTGTGTTTCGTTGTTTTTTAGTGAGTTAGCGTGTATTTTTCGACAAATTTCTAGACAGTGGTGAGGATGCGTTCCTTATTCGGATCTCGGCGCAAGCTCGGTTGGCTATCCATTCTTCACCGAAGTGGGAGGGTGGTTCTCGTTCACTCTGTTTGCCTGCCGGGGAAAAAGCCCGAGATCCTTTTGCTCGACAACTATGCGGCGGACAAAGGAACGGTTGATGCCTTGCAACGCTTGCGTGTCGCACGCAAGTTGGGCAATTACGCTTGCACGACTTTGATTGAGTCCGCCGATTATGCGCTGACCCAAATGGAGGCGCCTCCCGTTCAACCCGAGGAGCGAAAAGAAGCGTTGCGTTGGGCGCTTAAGGATGCGGTGAATTTCCCCGTTGAATCTGCCTGTATCGACATACTCGATTTGCCGAGTGAGAGCTTGCCGGCAGGACGGCCGGCAGGCGTTTTGGTTGTTTCGGCCTCCGAGCAGGCTGTTCGGGATTGTGTCGCGCCGTTTGTCGCAGCCAAGGTGCGGCTTGACGTGGTGGATGTGCCAGAGATGGCTCAGCGAAATATCGCTGTGCTGGTGGCCGACGACAATCGTGGCCTGGTGTTTCTGCGCGTTGACGAGACCGGCATGATGCTGACGCTTGTCTTTCAGGGCGAATTGGTGGCTGTACGACGAGGCGAGATGACTGCCTTGCAGTTGTCTGAAGACGAGTCAACGCAAAGAGAGCGGGGCGTGGAGCGACTTGTGCTTGAGTTGCAGCGCAGCCTTGACAATTTTGATCGGCAGTATAGCCACATCCCGATCTCCAAAGTCGTTGTGGCGGCTTTTCCACCGGTTGACGGTTTGGTCGATGCACTGAGTCAAGGGACATATGTTCCAGTCGTGGCGCTGGATTTGAATGAGGCGCTGGATTTTTCAGGGGTTCCGGAACTCAAAGCCCCGGATGTACAAGCGAAATACCTGTTGTCGATCGGAGCTGCCTTGCGAACAGGTGAGGCCGCATGAGCCAGCAAATCAATTTATACGAGACGCGTCTCCGGCCGCGGGAGTTGTTGTTGAATGGGCGGCGACTCGCAGCCGTGTTCGTGAGTGTGGTGGTGCTCGGAAGTGGCTGGGCGGTTGCGGCGCGTCATCAGGCGGATCAGGCCAGCGCAGAATTGTTGCAGGTCCGGTCGGTGCTGAAGGACTTCCAGGACAAGCACGACGCCTTGTCGAAGCAGGTGGTGGAACGCAAGCTCTCCGATGTCTTGCAGAGCGAGTTGGACAGGTTGCGTGCGATGCTCTCCGTTCGGGAAGAGGTCGTTGCCATGCTTGACTCCGGTCGGTTGGGCAACACAGCAGGGTTTTCCGAACTGTTCTGGGGCTTCGCCAGAAATACAGCGAATGATTGGTGGCTTACGCGCTTTTCCGCGGACTTGGGAGGGCAGGAAATCGAGATTGTCGGAAAAGTGCTTGAGGCCGGCAAATTGGCGAGTTATGTGCAGCGCTTGAGTGATGATCCGGCGTTTAAAGGGCGGCGCTTTGCCGCTTTAACCATGAGCAGTGTTGATCCCGTAGAAGCGAAGACTAACGATGTCTCGGAGGGAGACAAGTCCAAGGAGAAACCGGAGTTTCGTTTGCCGCGGCACATCGAGTTCGTGCTGAGAACCGAAAACGCGAGTGATTCCGGAAAGTCGGGGGAGTTGAAGAAATGATGGCGATGCTGACGCAACTGATGGCCCGCTTCGATGCCTTGTCGGCGCGCGAGCGAGGTCTGGTCGCAACGGCATTGTTGGGATGTGTTGCATTCGTTTTCTGGGCTGTGTTGATCGATCCCCAGTTACTTCGGCGCCGAATGGCTGAACAAAGCGCGGTGGCGCAGCGTGCTCAAATCGAAATGTTGCGAGCCCAAGTGGCAGCGTTGCTTTCGCCAACCCAATCGCCGGAAGCGATTGCGCGGGGTGAGATCGAAGCTTTGAAAAGGCAGCTTGGCGAGACGGGGGCGCGTTTGGCGACTCTGGAGAATGTCCTGGTTGCCCCGCAACGGATGACCCGCCTGTTGGAGAGCATGATCGGCGGCCGCAGCAATCTGCGCTTGCTGAGCCTGCGCACTTTGCCGGTGGTGCCCGTGTTGGAGAAGAAGGACGGGGGAGGAAAACCGGAGACGGCGCAAGCCGATCAGCGGAGGTCCCCGTCGGCTGGCGAAAAGCCCGGCGCGATTGCGGAAGCCGGTGGGCTCTTCAAACACGGCGTTGAACTGCAGTTGGAGGGTGGCTATTCAGATATCACCGAGTATCTTGAGCGTCTTGAAAAGTTGCCCCAGAAGCTCTTGTGGAGCGGCTTCTCGTTGTCGGGCGAGAAATACCCGAAAGTGGTGCTCAAGCTGACAGTCTTTACGCTGAGTATGGATCGCACATGGATGACATTCTGATTCGCGTTGCGATAGCGCTTGGCCTGGTGCTTGTGGGTTCCAGTGCGCTCGCTCAGCGGACTGCTTCCGATCCAATGCGGCCGCCCGTCGGGGTCATGGTCGATCCGGCGGCAGCGGACGGGAAAGAGGTGGCAATCGCTCCAGTGTTACAATCGGTGGTGATGCCCGTAAAAGGTAAGCCGATCGCAATCATTGGCGGGCAGCAGGTTCGCCTCGGAGAGAAAATTGGCGAGAATCGTTTGGTGCGGCTGAATGAGCGCGAAGCGGTCTTGGAGGGGCCGGGGGGCGCTGAGCGTCTGTCTTTGACGCCGCTGGTTGATAAGCGTAACGACAACTCTGGTAATAATAAGAACAGTGCGTCCGTTGCAAAAAGCGTGCGGCGCGGGGGTATCGAATGAAGTGCGGATGGTTGGTGTCGCTATTGGCGCTGTGTGCGCTGCTGTCCGGTTGTGCGGCGCCGCCGCGACAGCCGGGGGCGACATATGACCGGATCGGGCAGGAGCTCCGGGGCGCGGTCGCCAGTAAGCCGAAATCCGCAGAAGACGCACTGAGCCAGGCGATGATGCCTCCGATGCAATTGGAATTGCCGGCGACTGCGCAGAGTATTGAACCTCGTTTCGACTTGGCGGTGAACAATGCTCCCGCCGCACAGGTGTTCATGGCGTTGGTAAGCGGAACGCGCTATAGCATGCTGGTTGGACCGGAGGTCAGCGGTAATGTGACGGTGAATCTGAAAAGCGTGACCGTACGCGAGGCATTGGAAACCCTTCGCGAACTTTACGGGTACGAATTCAAGTTTCAGGGCACACGCATCTACATTCAGCCGAATACGATCCAGACCCGGATTTTTCAAATCAACTATCTTTCGGGGCGCCGCCTCGGGCAATCCGATCTTCGCGTGAGTTCGAGTTCCATTTCGAATACGCCAGGAACCGTCCCGGGGGCGACGGGAACGGCTGCCGCTGCGGCAACCGGCTACGTTCCGACGACCCCCGGCGCAACCGGCAATCAGGCTGGCATGCTTGGCAATGCGGTTGCCCCGAGCAGTCGCATTACCACTTCGTCCGACAATGATTTCTGGAAAGAGTTAAATCTTGGTCTGAACGCGATCGTAGGAAACGAGGGCGGGCGGGCCGTCATTATTACGCCTGCATCGGGAGTGGTTCTGGTAAAGGGGTATCCGGCGGACCTCCGAGCCGTCGAGAACTATTTGCGTGCAACTCAGGTAATTGTTGAGCGGCAGGTCATGCTTGAGGCAAAAATTCTCGATGTCCAATTGAATGACGAGTTTCAGTCGGGGGTCAATTGGAGTGCTTTTGGTGGCGGGAGCAATCGTTATGCCTACGGTGCCGCTCAGTCAGGGGCGACGCTTAATTCGGCAACGAGCAGTGGCAGTTCGTCCGGAGTGAGTTCCAGTGCGGGCAGTATCATTCCGGGAGCGGCGGGGATCGTTTCGGCGGCCGCAACTGGCGCCGGCTTGTATGGCCTGGCTTTTCAAAGCGCCAATTTTGCGGCGCTACTTAACTTCCTTGAGAGCCAGGGCAGCGTGCAGGTGCTGTCAAGCCCGCGGATCGCCAGTATCAATAATCAAAAGGCGGTGTTGAAGGTTGGTTCCGACGAGTTTTATGTGACCAACGTCAGTTCGACGACGACGACTTCAAGTACCAGCAACGTGACGACGCCGTCGATTACGCTGCAACCTTTTTTCTCCGGCATAGCGCTCGACATCACGCCTCAGATTGACGAGGATAACAATATCATCTTGCATGTGCACCCCTCGATCAGCACGGTTTCCGAAAAGCAGAAGACGATCGATCTTGGATCGATGGGGACTTATACTTTGCCGTTGGCGAGCAGTTCGGTAAATGAGACCGACAGCATCGTCCGTGTCCAGGATGCCAACATCGTGGCCATAGGGGGGCTCATGAAGCAGGAGCAATCGGCGGGTGCTGCGGGTTTGCCTGGAACGACCTCGTCTTCGGTTGGTGCTTTGTTTGGTACGCGCAGCAGCGTGCTGAAGAAACGAGAGTTGGTGATTCTGATCAAGCCGACCATTATTCGCAACGACTCGAGCTGGAAGGATGATCTTTCTGAAACGCAGGATCGGTTCAGACAGTTAGACCCCCGCTTGATGCGACAACAGCAGCCATTGGTGCAGTGACACGGGGAGGGCTGCCTTGTATCTGAAACATTTCGGATTGAGCGAACTGCCATTTCGCATCACGCCGGATACAAGTTTTGTCTTTGCGAACCGGCATCATCAGGAAGCGCTCAATATTTTGCTCATGGCGCTTCAGGAGGGGGAGGGGTTTGTCAAGATTACGGGCGAGGTAGGGGCGGGCAAGACACTCCTGTGTCGGCGCTTGTTGCAGTCGCTGGGGAGCGACTGGACCACGGCCTATTTGCCCAATCCGAGTCTTGACCCGGACACTTTGTTTCTGGCGATCGCAGAGGAGCTTGGTGTCAAGGATGCTGTTGGTATGGACCACTTTCACTTGGTGCGCCGCATCAATCGGGCCTTGCTTGATGTGGCGAGAGCCAAAAAGCGGGTTGTCGTTTGTATTGACGAAGTTCAGGCGATGCCGTTGCCAACTCTGGAAGCCTTGCGGCTGTTGTCCAACCTTGAAACAGAGAAACGCAAACTTGTTCAGATCGTCTTGTTCGGTCAGCCGGAGTTGGATGAACGCCTGCGTCGTCCGGAAATTCGACAGTTGTTGCAGCGTATCACCTTCCATTGCCGCCTTCAGGGCGTCGAGAAAACCGAGATCGGAAATTATGTCGAGCATCGTCTGCGTGTTGGAGGCTATCGTGGCGATGCATTGTTTACGCCGGGCGCCTTGCGTGCGCTATTTCGTGCGAGTAGTGGCATGCCGAGGCTGATCAATATCCTTGCGCACAAGGCTTTGCTCTCGGCATTTGGCGAGGGAGTCGGTCGTATCGACGTCAAACATGTTCGATTGGCATCGAAGGATACAGAAGGTGCCAAATCTCTGCGCTGGTTTTGGTTTTAAGCCGTGAGTCTTCTTAACCGGGTACTTCAGGATCTTGACGCGCGGCATTTGGCCTCTCGGCCAACTGTTGATCTGCATGACGATGTTCGCCCTTTGCCAGTTGTTGCTGCCTCGCCGTGGCGCAGGCTTTTTCTTGGTGGAGGGGGCGCGATCGTTGCTGTGGCTGCGGCGCTGTTGTATTTCGTTCCGGCAAATGTTGAAGAAAAGCCTTCCATTGGCGAAGTCGCGACCGTTGCTAGGTCGGAAACAACCGCAGTGGGCAGCGCAGTTCAGGACAAGGTTCAGGACAAGGTTCAGGACAAGGTTCAGGACAAGGTTCAGGACAAGGTTCAGGACAAGGTTCAGGACAAGGTTCAGGACAAGGTTCAGGACAAGGTTCAGGACAAGGTTCAGGACAAGGTTCAGGACAAGGTTCGTGCTGTGGCTACGCCACCCAAGGCTGTGGCCGTGGCGCCTCGGGTTGTTGAAAGCTTGTCAGTCGCGTCTGCCAAAAAAGCGGTAGGCAATGATGCGGCGGCGACCGGCAATGCGCTGCCGTCTGCAGTGAGCCGCAAGCCGTTGGAGAGCGAAAAAGCACCGCCGAAAGAGGCCCTGCCAACGACGGATCGTGGAGTTGGCGCAGCCCCGTTAGCCATTGAAAAAACCGATGCCATGGGAACGCCGCGCGAACGTGCCGAGAGCGACTACCGCAAGGCGTTGGCAGCCGTCAATCAGGGGCGCATTGGTGATGCGGTCTCTGGTCTGCGCGCATCTTTGCGGCAGGACGCGGCCCATGTTGGGGCCCGGCAACTGCTGGTAAAACTGCTACTTGAAGCGCAGCAGCGAGATGACGCCATGTTGGCCTTGCTGGAGGGCGTCAAAGTCTTGCCTGCGCAGAGCAATTGGGCAATGACGTTGGCGCGGATGCAGGTCGAGCGCGGCGATCTGTCCGCTGCGGCCCAGACCTTGGAACATTCAATGTCGTCGGGCGCAGCAAGTGCCGACTACCAGGGGTTTTCCGGGCACGTGCTCTATCGCCTCGGGCGTCATCGAGAAGCTGCCGATCATTATGCGGTCGCTACTCGCATTGCGCCGACGGATGGGCGCTGGTGGTTGGGCTTAGGGCTTGCCTACGATGCGGAAGGGCGTTCCAGCGAGGCGCGCCAGGCACTGCTGCAAGCCAAAGCTTGCGGCAATTTGGGACCTGAACTGACGGCAGTGGTTGATCAGCGTCTTCGCTGATCGTCGCAATTTCTATTTCTTTGTTTGTACCGTCAGGCGGTCAAATTCAGCGCTGAGCCAGCTAATTTCCGGGAAGTCGCGGATTAGCACTGCGAGATCGTTCTTTGCGACGGGTACGTAGCCAGGATACGTAGCGATTGCACTTCTAAGCGCAACTATCGCTTCATCGTATTTTTTATCGAGAGCTAAGAGCCACACAAGTTTGAACGCAGTTGCTTTTATTGGGATAAAGCGAATGGCTTCTCGGCAGACGGCGATCTTTTCTGAGAGGAGTTCGTGATTAATATCGAGTATTTGAGAAAATACCAGCGACCGGTAATCGGCGAAAAGAGATTCTTTTCCTATGCGCGAAAGGGCTTTGATTCGTTCGGGGTCTGAGGCATAAGGAACAGACCTTGGCGTGGGAATGACCGCCTTTTCAAGTTGTTGGTAGTCGGAAAACAGAGAAGCCAACGTTGTTGCTCCCAGCACCAGGATTGGCGCGACAGCTAGGCGGCATATTTCGGTGGTGCGATAGCGGAATTCCGTTGAATTTCCTAGTCCGAGAGCAAAAGAAAATGTGCCCAGGACAAATGTGTACCACAGTGGGTACTCCAATTGGCTGTGGGTCAGAATGACCAGTAACAATGCCGCGATCCACCATTCCGCGTGTGACCACTTCGCGCGAATGAAATCGCGCCACCAAATCCCGCCAAATACAAATAGCAGAATCAAACTGAAGGTGCCCCATTCGCAAAGCAACTGGATGATCAGGTTGTGCGTGTGTTCCGCGCCACCTATGAGTGTGCCGGTTTTCATACGTCCGACGAGCAGGTATGACTGATAGGGAAATTGCCCGACTCCAACTCCAAACCATGGATGCTCGGAGAAAATCTGTAATCCAGTGCGCCAAAGTTGCAGTCGAATTGACGTAGTGCTTGCCTCAGAGACTAAACGAGCTCCCGTCGTGGCGGTACTCAACTCGCTGCTAGAGGGCGCGTAAGCCAGGCACCACGACAGCAACAGCAAGTAACACAAGATATATGCAGAAATTTGCGCAATTTGCTTAAGCTCATGACTCTCATATTTTCTGTATGACCATATTGACAGCGCCAACAATACAAGTGAATACAGCAGGATGCTCCGTGAGCCTGTGAATGAGGATGCTGTAACCAGTGCGATCAAAATAATGATTAGGACATTCTTACTCAAGCAATCACGATGATGGAGAAAGATAGCGGAAGCAATGCCGAGCCAAAGATAGTTGGCCAGATGGTTCTTCTGGCCGAGATTTCCAGCGCCCTGTGCCAGAGGAGAAACCCAAAAAGAGTTGGTTCCGATGTGAGCAAGCTGCATGGCGAGCAATATTGCGGAAATCATGGCGCCAACGAGGATCGAGAGCGCTGCTGTGGTGGCGATGGTCTCTGTCGAAATGACTTTCTTAAGGTTGAATGCCGTGATCATTACAAATGCGCTCCACAGCAAATATAAGGTCGCTATAAGAGGCTTGGATGCAGCTTGGTGTAAATGGGCTGCGTGTTGTATTGCCAATATGAAAATTAGCCCTAGAGGAATAAATGCGGCGACGGGAATATCAATTTTTTCGATCAGCCTCTTGTGCAACAGAATTGCCCCTGAGATCAGGCCGAACAGCGCCGCGATCCATTCTCGGTAGAACGTTGGAATTAGAACGGCGTGGTGTGAAATCAAGAACGGGACAGTCCACATGCCGCATAAGCATGCGAGACTCAATTTTGCGGGGAGTGTGGCTGCTCGGTAAGTCATGTCTGGCGTCGTCTAAGGTAGTGCGCATTATCGCAAATGTAGGCGACTCTACATGTGGCGTATTGGCGCCAGTATCAGCAGGTTGTCCGCGGTAATTCTATGTATTGCAAATCATGATGTCGTGTTTCCTGCTCTAATCTATGATTCTATTTTGGAATCTCTCTTGTTTTGTGATGCCTTCATGATTCACGGCTGTTGCAATCATGTGTCGAGCTTTTATTCTTGTTTTGTAGCGGTCTTCCGGGATCAGCGTGTGACTTCAATGCTTGTCGTGTCAAACGTGGTTATTGAAACTTCTTGCTGATTCGGAATTAAGTCATGCTCAGGTATTGCTTGAGGTTACCTCCTCGCAGTGCAAAAATGGATCGAATCAAGGGGCGTTCTCCGTGCTTGGAATAGCGTAGTCGCGACGCCCATTGAGTCTGATGATCGTTCAATAATTATTACTATTCCCGGCAACACGCTTTCTGGTTGAATGCGATCGTTTCGATGCCGATAGTGTCATCCGGATGCGGTTCGAGGGATTTCAGGAGAGTTCGCAATGTCGTACGTCACTAGCGTTCTGGAATCGATCAGCAATACTGATCCTCATCAGCCCGAGTTTCTGCAGGCCGTCAGGGAGGTGCTTGAATCCCTCGAGCCTTGCATCGACAAACATCCCGAATACAAACGTGCCCGGATCCTCGAGCGCATCGTTGAACCTGAGCGCGTCATCATGTTCCGTGTGCCATGGGTGGATGACAAGGGCGACGTGCAGGTCAATCGCGGATATCGCGTTGAGTTCAACAGCGCAATCGGTCCGTACAAGGGGGGGCTGCGTTTTCACCCGAGCGTCAATCTGTCGATTCTCAAATTCCTCGGGTTCGAACAGGTGTTCAAGAATTCGCTGACGACTTTGCCGATGGGTGGGGGCAAGGGCGGCTCCAATTTCGATCCGAAGGGCAAGAGCGACCAGGAAGTCATGCGCTTCTGCCAGTCGTTCATGAGCGAACTCTATCGTCATATCGGCGCGCGTACCGACGTGCCGGCAGGCGACATCGGCGTCGGCGGTCGCGAAATCGGGTTCATGTTCGGCCAGTACAAGCGCCTGGCCAATGAATTCACGCCGGTCCTGACCGGCAAGGGGCGTAACTGGGGCGGTTCGCTGATCCGTCCGGAGGCTACCGGCTATGGCGCAGTCTATTTCGCCGAGGAAATGCTCAAGACGCGCAAGGATAGTGTGCGTGGCAAAGTGTGTTGCGTCTCCGGATCCGGGAACGTCGCCCAGTTTACGACCGAAAAGCTGAACCAGCTCGGTGCCAAAGTCGTGACATTGTCGGATTCCGAAGGCACGATTCATGATCCCAAGGGCATCGATCCGGACAAGCTCGCATTTGTCATGGAATTGAAGAACGTTCGTCGCGGACGCATCAAGGAATATGCCGAGCGCTACGACTGCCTGTACCTGCCTGGGCAGCGGCCGTGGAATATCCCGTGCGATGCGGCCTTTCCGTGCGCCACGCAGAATGAACTCGATGCGGCCGATGCGGATACGCTGCTCAAGAACGGTTGCTTCGTGATTTCCGAGGGGGCGAACATGCCGACCACGCCGGAAGCTGTCGAGAAGTTCCTTAAGGCCGAAGTCCTTTACGGTCCGGGTAAGGCAGCCAACGCCGGTGGCGTGGCAACATCGGGTCTGGAGATGAGTCAAAATTACATGGCTTTGTCATGGACGCGTGAGGAGGTTGACGCCAAGTTGCATGGGATCATGCAGTCGATTCACGAAACTGCACGCAAGGCCGCACAGGATTACGGCTTTGCCGGCAACTATGTGATCGGTGCGAATATCGCTGGTTTCCGCAAGGTCGCCAACGCCATGCTGGATCAGGGCGTTGTCTGATCGCGAGGATCAATGTCGTCAAAAGCCCGCCGTGAAGGCGGGCTTTTTTTTTTTGCGTCGTTGAGGAGAATCGCCTAGTGCCGATAAAGTACCGCGCGTTGGCCGGGAGAGTCCGCATGCAGAATCAGCTTGTCTTCCGTCAATAGTGCATTGGCATCGACAACCTGAATGACAGAGCTCCACTCTGCACTGTCGGGAACAAGATCAGTCAGGCAATTACGTTCGGCAAGAAGCAATTCCGGTTCGAAGCGGTTGCCCTGCCGGGACCCGAAATAGGCCATGTAGAGGATGTTCATCTCGACCATTTCGTTGAAGAAATGGGTGCCGAGGGAAAGGTCCGGGACGAGTCCTTCGTGCATTGAATCGAGTTCGCAGAAAACCGAGGCCGTATTGATCTCGGCAAAAGACACCGGTATGCCCAGCGATGCAGTTCCCGTACCCCAGCGCCCGGGGCCAATCAGCATGATCTGTTTTCCGGCAGCGATCTCCGGGTGTTGACAGATCTGCCCGATCAACCGGGCGACGTGATAGCGATCGCGTTCTCCGAGCTTGCCGTAGGCCGAGGGGACGACGTAGACGAGCCAGTCGAGTTTAATGGCACGGCTGTGACCGACGACGCCGCCGTTGGCGTTGAGCAAGATCTGATCGTCGCCAATTTCCGGCAGCGCAGCCAGAGCTGCATCATCGGCCTTGACCTGGAGTGGACGGCACTGCAAGAGGTTGATCCGGTAACTGCCGTCGGGTTGGAAGTTGGCGGTGAATTCGATGTCGATTTCGGTCTTGTAGGCGTCGCGTAAGGCGCCGAGAATCTGGCGAATGTCGTGGTTGAAGTATGTGTTCGTGAGCAGGTTGTCAAAGGTCAGGATCCAGCAGTTGCCGGCCGCGACACCGCGTTCTTCGTAGTAGCGCTCAAGTTGTCGGTCTTTGACGGCGAAAGTGTCGATTGGGATGTCATCGCAATATGGATAGACATCAAGAAAATGGGCATTGTCGAAGCGGTTCGTCGCAAGGTCGAGCAGATCAAGACGGCGTTGCGTATAGCGCCGAACTTCGTCGAAGCTGGCCTCTGGCCGGAGTTCAGGTGCGTTAAGCGCAACAACGCGCGTGTAATCGTCATCGGCCCGATCCACGGCACGTGTGCCGAGACCGAAAACGATACGCATGACGCCGGCGTTGGGGTCGATGCGTTGATTCCAGGTGTAGGAGTTGTAGGAGAAGGCGACGCCGGCCATTTGCGGAAAGAAGTAACGTCCGTGCGGGGCGCCCGAAACGCGCTGGACGAGCAGCGCCATTTGTTCGTCCTTGTCGAGGACGCCGCGTTTCCGGCGATAGCTGAGTGCTTCCGAACTCATGGTACTCGCGTAGATGACGCGGACGGCGCTGAGAAATTCCGTGAGCCGATCAGTCAGCGTTCCTTGACTCGCGCAAAATACGCTTTCGTACTTTCCCGCGAAGGCGTTGCCGAAGTTGTCTTCGAGCAGGCTGCTTGAGCGCACGATGATCGGCGACTGTCCGAAGTACTTCAGCATATCCTTGAAGCGTTCGACGAGTGTCGGCGGGAACTCTCCGGTCAGGATTTTCTCGCGTGTGCGATCGGCATCGTCGAGATTGTCATCGCCCCGAGTTTGCTCCATGCGATCCCACCAGCAGTTGTTTTCGATCAGGTAGGTGTAAAAGACGTCGGATCCGATGTAAAAAGAGTCGTGCGGCTCCAGAAGTTCCCAGGTCGCAGGCAGGCGCTTGCGCAGGATTGCTCTCGCCAGCAGCATGCCAAGCGACTTGCCTCCAATTTGGCCGGACCCGATCATGCGCTTCCATATCTGGATCAGATCGCTCAGGCTGAAGTATTTACGAAAGAGTGCCTGAATACGCTCCTCTCCGGAGATCGACAGGCTGACCAGTTGGTCGAGCATCGCCGCCGCCTGTTCGACGGTGACGTTGCCCCGCCGCTGCGCGACGAGCATTTCCTCAGCGCGCATGAAGTGTTTGTCCCAGTCGCCGATAAGGCGGTAGCTGGCCGACGGCAAGCCTGGCCAGGAGTGGGAGTTGAGTACCTCCGTGATGTGACCGCTTTCCTTGACGGGCGTAAAGTGTTCGTCGCGCCATTCATGCAACAGAAACAGCGTCGGGGAAAAGCGTTCGGATACTTTCTGCGGTTGAATGTAGAGGCAGTCCCTCGCCCGGTGAATATCGAGCAGAATCTGAGTCGTTTCGTTGATCGGTTGGGTCGCGTGGTAGCAATGATGATCGCGTAGTACCGGGTAATAGGCGACCGAATCCATCGCATGCAGCAGGTTCGCGGTCAGCTTGAAGAAGTTGCCTACCATGCGGTCCGAGAAGCACCCGGCATTGAGATCGGAAAGGAAGTCGAAGAAGTAAAGACGTCCTCTTCCGCCTTCGCAAATTCGCGTGTGGATTTGCGTCATGAAACGCTCGAATCCCTGGCAGGGGTCGAGCATGTCTATCTGCAGATTAGGAGCGTTCGAGATTGACGGTCGGTGTTGTGCGAATCGGAAATAAGTTATGCGTTCCGAATGAATGGCGGCGTAGTGAATGAGCGCGTCGATGAAGGGAATGAAATCACGGGTCTCGTCGACCTGCCAGACGATATTGTCGCCGGGCCGAATTCCCTGGAGTACCTGATCGAGTCCTGGAAGCCCGGTGCTGAAATCAGACATGAACGACTCCTGCGCTGAATCGATGGTTGAGTGTAGCAGTCTTTGTATCCGGTGGCGGCAGATGCGGGATGCTTAGTCATCGGATCCTCGGTTCAGTCGCGCAACGCCCTTGCCAGAACGATGACATCGACGCTCGCGGCGCCATGCAGTTTGAGTATGCGCGCGCATTCGTTCAACGACGCGCCGGTGGTCATCACGTCGTCGATGAGCAGTACGCGTTTGCCGGTCAGCTCTTCGCTGCAGTGAAAGGCGTTGCGGACATTGCTTTTGCGAGCAGTCCAGGCGAGGTCCGCCTGGGCTGTCGTGTCGCGAATGCGCCGGCAGATATCGCCCATCAGAGGCTTTCCGAGCATTCTGGCGCTTGGGCGGGCGATTTCGAGTGCTTGATTGAAACCCCTCGCGGCGAGACGGTTTTTGTGGAGGGGGAGCGGCGCGATGATTTCAGCGCGACAGCCCTTGGCCAGCGTGGCGATGTGAGCGCCAAAATACGGGCCGAGCGCGAGTCTGTGTCCGTATTTGAACGACTGCACGAGCTTGTCGATCGGAAAATCGTAGCGAAACGCTGCTTCGGTGTGGTCGAAGAAGGGGCGTTCTCGCAAGCACTGGCCGCAGATTTCGCCGCCGGGTGTGGGCAAGGCGCAGATCGGGCAGCCTGGTTTCGGGAGTCTCGGCAGATCAATCTCGCAATTGGCACAGAGCAATGTCGGGCTGCTTTCGCCGCAGAGAAGGCAGTCCTGAAAGCCGAGCAATCCCGATTGAGGATTTCCGAAGGCCTTGCGGTTTTCGTTATCGGGTAGAATTCTCATTTCCGATCGTGCGTCCGTGAGTTCTTTCGCGGTCTTTCACGTCGGGTATTGTGCCTGCGTCGTGCGGGCATGTCTTAATTTTCGGCAGGTTCCTATGAATACGATTTCTCCCTCCGCTGTCGCCGCTGCCAAGGACGCGGTGCCGACTTCCGCTACCAAATGGACCGTTTCGAAGGTGGAAGCGCTCTATCAATTGCCCTTGATGGACTTGCTCTATCAGGCGCATCAGGTGCATCGCGCCAATTTCGATCCGAACGAAATTCAGCGTTCGGCGCTGATCTCGATCAAGACCGGCGGCTGCTCGGAGGATTGCAGTTATTGTTCGCAGTCGGCCCGTTATCAGACAGATACTGATCGCGAGGCGCTGATGCAGGTTGATGAGGTGATTCAGGCGGCGAGGGATGCCAAGGCCAACGGCGCGACGCGTTTCTGCATGGGGGCGGCTTGGCGCGGTCCCAAGGAAAAGCAGATGGAGGTCGTCACCGAAATGATCCGAGAGGTCAAGGCGTTGGGAATGGAAACCTGCGTGACCCTCGGCATGCTCAAGGATGGGCAAGCCGAACAGCTCAAGGCGGCCGGGCTCGATTACTACAATCACAACGTTGATACCGACGCCGATTTTTACGAGAAAGTCATTTCGACGCACACCCATGCCGATCGTCTCGACACCATTTCGATGGTCCGCAATGCCGGGATCAAGGTGTGCTCGGGCGGCATCCTCGGTATGGGCGAGTCGCGCCGTAACCGTGCGGCGATGGTGGCGCAGTTGGCCAATTTGAATCCGCCGCCGGATTCGGTGCCGATCAACAATCTGGTGGCCATTCCCGGAACGCCGCTGGCGGCATCCGAGAAACTCGACAATTTCGAGTTCGTGCGCACGATTGCCGCCGCGCGCATCACGATGCCGAAGAGCTATATCCGCCTGTCCGCCGGTCGCGAGTCGATGTCGGAAGAACTGCAGGCCATGTGTTTCTTCGCTGGTGCGAACTCGATCTTCTATTGCGAGAAGTTGCTGACGACGATGAATGCCGGCACAAATCGCGATGTGGCGATGTTCGAGAAGCTGGGGCTCAAGGCGATCTGATCGTTCGCCATGGAGACGCCGCGCTTGCTTGTCGATTCACGCCAGGTGCGGCGTAATTTTACCCGTGCGGCGGTTCGCTACGATGCATCGGCGATCGTTGCACAGGAAGTGAACCGGCGCATGCTGGCGCGGCTCGATTATGTCAAGATCGCGCCTCGGCGCATTCTCGATCTTGGCTGCGGTACCGGCGGCAGCCTGACAGCGCTCGGCGAACGCTATCGCGATGCGGCGGTGCTCGGTGCTGACGCGTGCGAGGCGATGCTCGCGCAGGCGCAAGGCGGACGAAGCCGTTTGCGGCGCTTGATGCCGTTTCTGCGCGGCGCGCGAACCCCGCTGCTGGCGGCTGATGCGCAATGCCTGCCGTTTGGTCCGGGCGAATTCGGTTTTCTCTGGTCGAACATGCTGCTGCACTGGCTGCCCGACCCCCTCGCGGCATTCCGCGAGATGCATCGCGTGCTGGAGGTCGGTGGGCTGCTGATGTTTTCGACGTTGGGCCCCGATACGCTGAAGGAATTGCGCGCCTCGTTTGTCGATGGTGATGCGCACGTCCAGTTCTTTGCCGACATGCATGATCTCGGTGACATGCTTGTCGAGTGCGGCTTTGCCGATCCCGTCATGGACGCCGAACGCCTGACCCTGACCTACGCCGATTTCGATGATTTATTGCGCGATCTGCGGCATTCCGGCGCCACCTGCGCGCTTCCGGATCGCCGACGTGGGTTGATGACGCCTCGGATGCTTGATGCGGTGCGGACGAGGTACGAGTCCTGGCGCCAGGAAGGTCGTTTGCCGGCGACGATTGAGGTCGTCTATGGCCATGCGTGGAAGGCACCGGCACGGACGACGGCGGATGGCCGCGACATCGTTCGCTTCGATCCGAAGGCGCGATTTCGTCCGGGGGGCTGAAGCTGTTATCATTTCCCGCTCAACTTCTTTCGATTATTCAATTTGTTGCGGGAAAACATCATGTTGCAGAAACTCGCTTCCTTCGCCGGCGTCAAGGGCCCCGTGGTCACGATCGTCATGGATGGTTATGGCTTGGCCAAGTCGGAAACCGGCAGCGCCATCGCAGCCGCGCGCAAACCGACGCTCGACCGTCTTTTCGCCAACTACCCGAACGTCACTTTGCGTGCTCATGGTACTGCCGTCGGAATGCCTTCCGACGAGGATATGGGGAATTCGGAAGTCGGTCACAATGCGATTGGCGCCGGTCAGGTGTATAGCCAGGGAGCCGCCTTGGTCGCCGATGCGATCGCGTCCGGTGCCATCTGGGCGGGCGAGGCCTGGCAACAGATCGTCGCGGGCGCCAGATCGGGAACACTTCATTTCATCGGCCTGTTTTCCGACGGCAACGTGCACAGCCATATCGACCATCTGAAGGCGATGGTGGCACGTGCCAAGCAGGAAGGCGTCAAGACGGTGCGCGTGCATGCGTTGCTTGATGGGCGTGATGTGCCGGAAACCAGTGCGCTCGACTATACCGAGCCTTTCGAGGCTTTTCTGCAGCAATTGAGTGCGGATGGCTTCGACGCACAGATCGCCTCAGGCGGCGGGCGCATGAACATCACGATGGATCGCTATGACGCCAACTGGAGCATGGTCGAGAAAGGCTGGCACACGCATGTGCTCGGCGAAGGGGACCAGTTTTCCAGTGCGACCGAGGCCGTCAAAGCTCTGCGCGAACGTTTTCCCGGAACCATTGATCAGGATCTGCCGCCGTTCGTCGTTGCCCGTGCGGGCAAGCCGGTCGGAACGATCGAGGATGGCGATGCGGTGGTGTTGTTCAATTTCCGTGGTGATCGTGCGATCGAGATTACGCGGGCCTTCGAAGAGGTCGCTTTCGACAAGTTCGATCGCGTGCGTGCCCCCAGGGTCACCTATGCCGGCATGCTGCAATATGACGGCGACCTCAAGTTGCCGCAACGTTTCCTCGTCAATCCGCCGGCGATTACCGATACGTCGGGCGAGTGGTTCGCGAAGTCCGGAATTGCGCAGTTCGCTTGCTCGGAAACACAGAAATTCGGGCATGTGACCTATTTCTGGAACGGCAATCGCTCCGGCAAATTCGATGGCGAAACCTATCAGGAGGTGCCGAGTGATGTCGTGCCGTTCGAACAGCGGCCGTGGATGAAATCAGCCGAGATTGCCGATGCGATGATTGCTGCATTGCGGAGCGGGCAGTACAAGACCTTGCGCTGCAACTTCGCCAACGGCGACATGGTCGGGCATACCGGCAACTTTCGCGCGGCGACGATGGCCGTCGAGGCGGTTGACTTGGCTCTTGCGCGTCTCTTGCCGGTGATCGATGCCATGGGTGGCGTCGCGCTGATTACGGCCGATCACGGCAATGCCGACGAAATGTACGAACTCGACAAAAAAACCAAGCTGCCGGCGCAGAACAAGGACGGCTCGTTCAAAGCGAAGACGGCACACACGCTCAATCCGGTGCCGCTCATCCTTTATGACAACGTATCCGGTGGCAAGCTCGGCCTGAAGGCGCTCGCTGGTGCTGGTCTCTCCAACATCGCGGCGACGACGGCCAATCTGCTCGGTTTCGAGAAGCATGCCAAATGGGACGAGAGCTTGCTTGAGATCAAGTGATCCGGTATGACGTAACGAAAAGGGAAGAGCAGGCATGGCCTGCTCTTCCCCTTTTTGGGTTCGGAAACGAGGTTCAGCCCGTGATGTAATTCTCGAGTTGGTTAATGACGAACTGCTGCTCGTTGAGGATTTCCTTGATGATGTCACCCACCGACACGATGCCGAGCACGCCGCCATCGCGATCCAGCACGGGCAGATGCCGGATATGCCTTTCCGTCATGATTGCCATGCAGTCTTCGATCGACTGCTCGGTCGTGACGCTGATCACCTTGTCGCTCATGACTTCGCTGACCGCCGTGTTGCGCGATGCTTTTCCCTGCAGGATGACCTTGCGCGCATAGTCGCGCTCGGAGAAAACGCCTTTCAATTGCTTGTCGTCGAGCACCAGCAAGGCGCCGACATCGACTTCAGCCATGATTTCCAGCGCACGCAATACGGATTGGTCCGGCGTGACGAAAGCCAGGCGCTTGTTCTTCGATTCGATCAGCTGTTTGAGTGTTCTCATGGCGCGCTCCCCTTCAGGTCAGTAACATCGACTATCCACGCAAGCCGGCAATATAGTCTGCCAGTGCCTTGATCTGTTTGTCGGAAAGTTTGTCGGCGATGGTCCGCATCATCCTCTCCGGATCGTTGGAGCGCTCTTCGCTGCGAAAGTTCTTGAGTTGTGTTTCGGTATATTCCGCGTGTTGTCCCGCAAGGCGCGGATACTGCACCGGCAGGCCGGCGCCAGCCGGGCCGTGGCAGCCTGCGCAGGCGGGAATGCCCTTGTCGGGATCACCGCGCCGCCAGAGGATCTTACCGGCAGCGACCAGTTTGGGGTCGGTTGCCTTGGCCGGTTTTACTTTCTGCTGGGAGAAATAGCTGGCTAGCCCGCGCATGTCATCGCCACTCAGGGTTGCGGTCATGCCGAGCATGACGGCGTTATTACGGACCTGGGGTTTGCCATCCACTGATTTGAATTCGGTCAGCTGTTTGAGCAGGTATTCGCGATGCTGCCCGGCGAGAATCGGGTTTGCCGAAATCGTGCTGTTGCCGTCGGCCGAGTGGCAGGCGACGCAGATACTCTCAGCCGTGCTCTTTGCCTTGGCGAGATCCGGCGTGGTGTCGCCGGGTTGTGCCGCATAAAGGCTGGTGCTGAGCGTGATCAGAAGAGCGAATGCCGAATTGCGAATCATGAAAATAACTCCAGTGAGAGGGCCGTGTCAGAGAAGCCATGCCGCAAAGCTGATATTCTATAGCACTTTAGCACAGCGCTCTTGCGCCTTACGGTGGTGTTGCCATGTCTCTTTTCCGCAAGGCGGTGTTTCATACCACCGTCGCCAATCTGCATGATCTTCCCGGCGATTCGATATGCGAAGTGGCTTTCGCCGGGCGTTCGAATGCAGGAAAATCCTCGGCGATCAATGCGCTCGCCAATCATACGCGCTTGGCATTCGTATCGAAAACGCCGGGGCGTACCCAGCATCTCAATTACTTCACGCTGGATGCGGGTAAGTACTTTGTCGACCTTCCTGGCTACGGCTTTGCCAAGGCGCCCGAAGAAATCAGGGCGCAATGGGAGGGCTTGCTGGCACCCTACTTGTGGTATCGTCTTCCGTTGGCCGGTCTGGTGCTGATCATGGACTGCCGTCATCCTTTGACCGACCTCGATCTGCAGATGCTCGAATGGTTTGCGCAAACCGGCAAGCCGATTCATGTGCTGCTCTCCAAGTCGGACAAGCTGACCCGGCAGGAGCAGGCCAATGTCTTGCGCGAGGTGGGGGATGCGTTGTCGAAGATCAGCGAGCGTTGTACGTTGCAGCTTTTTTCCAGTCTTAAACGGACAGGTATCGAGGAGGCCGAGCGGGTGCTGGCGACTTGGCTGGACATGCCGCTCAAGGCAGAGGTCGTTCCGCCGACAGGATTGCGGACCGAAAAAGTGGCGCGGGCGAAAAATCGTAAGGCCATTGGCTGGAGTGCGCGATCCGCTGACAAAAAAGCCGATAATAAAAAGCCCCCGGCAAAGGGATGAGCCGGGGGCCAAATGCCTTACCTAGGTGCAAGGCACCCGCTCAGGGAGATGAAGCGGGAGACAGCGCAAGCTATCTGAGGATTAAGAGTGGCTCGCGGCGATGAAGTTCCCAAGAAGGGAAAAATCTTTATCTGCCCGGGTAATCGATTCATTTGAAGTGAGAAAAACGATGAATTTCAATGCCAGTTTTCCGGGAACGCGCATGCGTCGGATGCGTCGCGATGATTTCTCGCGGCGTTTGATGCGGGAGTCGGTTCTGACGACCAATGATCTTATCTATCCGGTGTTCGTGCTTGAAGGGCAAGGTCGCGTCGAACCGGTGGCGTCGATGCCTGGTGTCGAGCGTCAGAGTCTCGATCGGTTGCTGAAAACGGCGGAACGTGCCGTCGCGCTCGGTGTTCCCGCACTCGCGCTGTTTCCGGTGATCGATGCCTCGCTTAAGACGCCGGGGGCGGAGGAGGCGTGGAATCCCGAGGGGCTTGTTCCGCGCGTGGTGGCGGCTTTGAAGCAGGCATTTCCGACGCTTGGCATCATCACCGATGTGGCGCTTGATCCGTATACCAGCCATGGGCAGGACGGGTTGATTGACCCGGCCGATCCGCGTGGCTATGTGCTCAACGATGAGACCCTCGATGCTCTGGTCAAGCAGGCGCTTTGCCACGCGGCGGCAGGTGCCGACGTGGTGGCACCGTCCGACATGATGGATGGCCGCATCGGGCGAATTCGTGCTGCGCTGGACGCCGTTGGACAGATTCACACCCGGATTCTTGCCTATTCGGCCAAATATGCATCGAGCTTCTACGGTCCCTTCCGCGATGCGGTCGGGTCTTCAGGGAATCTAGGCAAAGGCAATAAGTACACTTATCAGATGGATCCTTCCAATACCGACGAGGCGCTGCGCGAAGTGGCGCTGGATCTGGCCGAGGGGGCCGATATGGTGATGGTCAAGCCGGGGATGCCGTATCTCGATATTGTACGGCGCGTCAAGGATGAGTTCAGCGTGCCGACCTATGCCTATCAGGTGAGTGGCGAGTATGCGATGCTCAAGGCTGCCGCTCAGAATGGCTGGCTCGATGAACGTGCTTGTGTGCTGGAAGCTCTCCTGGCGTTTAAACGAGCGGGGGCGGACGGTATCTTGACGTATTTTTCGCTTGATGTTGCAGAGTGGCTTCGGACTGAGGGGCGTTAACCCTATTCGCCGAGCAGTCGCTGCAATTGAATGAAGATGGCGGCGGCGGTGAATGCCGCCGCTGCCAACGTTTGCCACGTTAGCGGCACGGTTTGGCGGCTGATCAGGGGCGTGAACGCAACGGTGCGGACAGGCGATCCGTCAACGTCTGCAGCGGCGCGGCGAGCAGCGATTGCCAGTAGGCGCCGCGGCTCTCAACGACGCGGAAGAAGACGGCCCCGGCGAGTACCGCGCTTGCCCAGGTGCCGATCGTCCATGCAAGCACGATACCGGGCGATGTCGGCGCGACCTGCGAAAATACGGCATTGGCAAGCAGGATCAGCGGGAAATGAATGAGGAATACCGAGTAAGAGATCTTCCCGAGCCAGGCCAGGGCGCGGAAGTTCGGCCAGCGGGCGAGAAGACCGCTGCATTGCCCCAGACCGAGTGACAACGCAGTAATGAGTGCTACGAGAATGCGCGAGCGGAAATCGATGGCGAGGGCCAGCGTGACGACAAGCGCCATGCCGACAAGTCCGAGGAAGCGCCGATCCTGTTGGCTCAGCCAGAACGTGAGCGCGCCGAGACCATAGGCGCCGAAGAAATAGATCGCCCAGTTGTCCCAGTCGGCGTCCCGGTTGAAGTGGAACAGCGACGCAACCGCCCATAGGCCGACGAGAAGCAGTGCAACGGCACTCTGCCGATGCGTCGCCGTGGAGCGCGCCAGCCATAACAGGCCGAGCAGCAGGGCGAAGAGTTGAAAATCGATGGCGATGTACCAGACGCCGGCCGAAAGAGAATCAAAGCCGAGAACACCGTGCAACAGCGTGGCATGAGCTGCGAGCTGCGTCCATGTCGGACGGTCCGGAATCGCGTCGTCAATGAGCAGGGTGCGAGCGATGGCCGATGCGACGACGCAAAAAAGTACCGCCGAGAAAAACGGTATCACCAGTTTGAAATAGCGTTTCTTGATTTGGCTCAGCGGATGCGGGGCCAGCAGGATGCCGTTCGGGGCGAGTGAGTTTGCCGCGAGGAAGCCGCCGATGACCAGAAAGACCTGAACGGCGATGCGCGCATCGCTCTCGAGCCAGCCGAAAAAATCGGGGATGACACGATGCGTGGCTTCCGACAGCGGACCATAGAGTGCCAAGTGATGCAGCAGGATCAGTTGCGAGGCGATGGCCTTGAACGCGTCGATCAGTGGGAGACGCGGACTGGATTTTTGCATTCTGTGTAAGGCGACCCGACATTGGGTCGGGGGCGGGAATGGACTAAACCGTGGATTTTACACCGGTTCTTGGCGTCCCGCGAGCGTTTGCGGGATCGCTGGCAAGCACGGTGACAATGTCAGGCGTCGCGCTGGCTCAGGCAGGCGAGCAGCAGCATCGGCCACTGTTGTTGCCAATGCGCTGCCGGTTCGCGCGAGAAACCGCTCTTGGCGTACTGTTGCCAACGGCCGACGACGAAGCACAGCAGCATATTGGCCAAGGCGCCGAAATCTGCGTCGGCGGCGAGTTGATGTTGGGTGGCGGCAACCCGCAGCGCCTGTTTCAGCGCCGCTTCGATTTTGTCGTGCAGGAGATTGATACGCGCCTGGAGACGCTCGTTTTCGTTGACCAGCGCATCGCCGGTCAGCACGCGTGTCATGCCGCGGTTGCGTTGCGCGAAATTGAGTAGCAGGGCGAGGATATGTTCGACTTGCTGCAGCCCTTGCTGTTCTTCTCCCGCAATTTGATTGATGACGCCGAACAGGCTGGTTTCGATGAATTCAATCAAGCCCTCGAACATTTGCGCCTTGCTGGCGAAATGACGATACAAGGCCGCTTCCGAACAATCCAGGCGTGCCGCCAAAGCCGCCGTTGTGATTTTTTCCCCTTTCGGGTTTTCCAGCATTTCTGCCAGCGTTTGCAGTATCTGCAATCGTCTTTCGCCTGATTTGGCCATGATCTGTGTGTTCAGATAGAGGGTTTTTCGGCGGAGCTTCTCGGGGATTCGGGTTGTCCTTCGGTGGCAGTCTGGCAGTGCCCATGGACGAGCGGTACGGCGAAAGAATTATAGCTGCCCAAGTCGTTCCGGCAAAAGAGCCACGCTACGAATCTGGACGTCGGCGTCGGGGTTGTGGCGAGTGCTGGTGCTCACCCACACGGTTTTCATGCGCAGTTTGCGGGCGGTGCGCAGATTCTCGCGCGAATCTTCGACCATGATGCACTGGCGTGGATCAAGCTTTTCGCGACGAAGCAGATGAAGAAATCCCGAGCGCGCTGGCTTGGGCCGATAACGCAGGCGTTCGATCGAGTAAATTGCCGAGAAACATCGCCGAATGCCCAATATGTCGAGAATGGCGTCGATGTAATGGCGCGGCGCGTTGGAAAACAGGATTTTCCTTCCCGGAAGTCGCTTCAGCATTGCCTTCAAGGCCGGCGGGGCGACGACCATTCGGTCGAGTTCCGGGAAATGATGGGTTTGCCTGAGGAAATGGTCCGGGTCAATGTCGTGGTGCCGCATCAGGCCGATCAGCGTAGCACCGTAGCGCGACCAATAGTGTTGTCGTAGCTGTGTCGCCGACGCGTCATCCAGGTTCAGGTGCTCGCACATGTACGCCTTCATGGCGGAGCCGAGTTGCGGAAAGATGTGCGCGCTGGCGTCGTGCAGTGTGTTGTCGAGATCGAATAGCCAGATGATTTTCGCGAGCCGGCGAGATCTTTCTGTGATCTCGCCGTGGTTGTCGTAGCGCCCGTGAGGCACAACTCAGTCCGAATTGATCAGTGTGCCGAACCCGTGGCTCGTGAGGATTTCGAGCAACAGCGCATGCTCCACCCGGCCGTCGATGATGTGCACGCTCTTGACGCCGTTCAGGGCTGCGTCGAGGGCTGAGCTGATTTTCGGCAGCATGCCGCCGTGCAGAGTGCCGTCGGCAACCATCGCGTCGATCTGCGTTGGTGTCACGTTGGTGATGACCTTGCCGGCTTTGTCCAGAACGCCTGGCGTATTGGTCAGCAGCACCAGCTTTTCGGCTTTCAGGGTTTCGGCCACCTTGCCGGCGACGACGTCGGCATTGATGTTGTAGGTTTCGCCGTTTTCGCCGACGCCGATCGGCGCAATCACCGGGATGAAGGCGCCGCCTTCGAGGTGACTGATCAGGGTGGTGTCGACCGAAGTAATGTCGCCGACGAGCCCGATATCGATCTGGTGCGTCGGATCGTCGCGATCCTGCAGGAATAGCTTCTGCGCCAGGATCATTCCCCCGTCCTTGCCGGTCAGGCCGACTGCTCGACCGCCTGCCTGGTTGATCAGGTTGACGACATCTTTGTTGACCTGGCCGCCAAGCACCATTTCGACGATTTCCATCGTTTCGGTGTCGGTGACGCGCATCCCCTGGATAAACTCGCCCTTTTTGCCGACACGGGTCAGCATGTTCTCGATCTGCGGTCCGCCGCCATGCACGACGACGACGTTGATGCCTACCAGTTTGAGCAGTACGACGTCGCGCGCGAAGCATTGCTTGAGCTGTTCGTCGATCATGGCGTTTCCGCCGAACTTGACGACGATGGTCTTGCCGTGGAAGCGCTTGATATAGGGCAGTGCTTCGGCCAGTACGGCGGCTTCCTGGTTCGGGGCGAGCGATGATGAGGTCATGGTCACGATTCCTGTTGCGGTACGGAGTGAAGAGGAGGCGATTTTACGCGGCGCTGCCCTAAATAAAAAGAAGGTCTTCTTTGCCGTGCGGGGATACGCCGCTAGGCGCCGATTTTCTCGGGAAGCCGCAAAATCGCGTCGCGGTTAGTCCACGAAAAACAGTTCGCGGCAGCTTCGCGCCAAGGGCGCCAGCAATAGGCGAGATGCTCGTCGGGGGCGATGCGTATCGCACGCCGTTCCGGAATCTGAAGCGAAAAGATGTGCTCGACATTGTGCGTGACGCCCGGAGCATACCGGTGGCGCCACTCGGCGAATATCTCGAAGGTGTTGCAGATCTCCCAGTCCAAAATTTCGGCGGGGGAGGCGAGGATGCCGGTCTCTTCCGCCACTTCACGGCAGGCGGTGGCGATCAGCGTTTCGCCCTCTTCCTGGCTTCCGGTGACTGATTGCCAGTATCCCGGGTGGGCCGCGCGTTCAAGCAGCAACACGTCAAGCGCCGGGGTGTGGATGACAACGAGTACGGAAATCGGGCGTTTGAAGACGGTCATGGTCGGGCGTCAGCGTCCTGGAGATAAAAAATCCGGAAGGCGATGCCGCGTTCATTCCATTTGTCGACGGCGCAAGAGAGCACTTCGTTGAGGGCGGCCAGGCTGGTTGGCGTTGCCTTGAGGGAGTCGCTTTCGCTGAGCACGATGACGTAGCCCGCCGCTGGGTGCCACGAGAAATCGGTGAGGCAGTCGAGCAGCGCGTCTAGGTTATGGCCGAACCAGTCGGGAAAGTGAAGGTCGCGCTGCATCGCCTTGATGAAGCCGGGAACATTGCGTGCCCGACTCAGATCGACGACAAAGAAGGCTTGGCCCAGTTCGCCGGCGGCGGCCTCTAGGGCGGGCAAGTCGCCGCGATTCAGGCGGAAGATGCCGGCCGATGAAAGGACTTGGCTCATGGTTCTCGGATTCTCACGAAGCTGCGGTAATGGTCGGGGCTGTAATAATACTCGCCACTGTCGGCGGCGTTCCCGGACTTGCTCGTGCCGGTAACGATGCGTCGGGCGCCGCGGTCCCGGCTGCCCGGCGTCGGCACGGTGAATTCGCGGTAATAGCCGCGCGCTTTGGGCGGGAGTCGTTTTTCGAAATTCCCGAAAATGCTGCCGTCCTTGTCGGGATAGGGGAACGGGCCACCTCGGCGGATGCGTTCCAGCGTCTGGGCGGCTTCCGGGGGAAGTTCCGCCAGTGAGGTTGCGGCGATAACGGCGCTGGGGGCTGCTTCGCGGGAATGCGCCGTCGTAAAAAAGCCGCACAGCCCGGCCAGCGCGATGAGCAGCGCAATCCGGAGGTGTGCGGCGAGGCGTGCCATGGCGCGCCTAGGCTTTGACTTGCGGCTCGACCTTCTGACGCAGACGGATGTGCAGTTCGCGCAGTTGTTTTTCGTCCACTTCGCTCGGTGCATCAGTCAGCAGACATTGCGCCCGTTGCGTCTTCGGGAAGGCGATGACGTCGCGGATCGATTCGGCACCGGTCATCATCGTGACGATGCGGTCAAGGCCGAAGGCGATGCCTCCGTGCGGCGGGGCGCCGTACTTGAGCGCGTCAAGCAGGAAGCCGAACTTGAGCTTGGCCTCTTCCTCGCCGATGCCGAGGGCCGAGAAGACCTGTTCCTGAACGTCGGCACGGTGGATACGGACCGATCCGCCGCCCATCTCCCAACCGTTGACGGCGAGGTCGTACGCCTTGGCCAGACACTTGCCGGGGTCGGTAGTCAGCAGGCCGATGTGTTCGTCCTTGGGGCTCGTGAATGGATGGTGGCAGGCCGCCCAGCGCTTGTTTTCCTCGTCGTATTCGAACATCGGGAAGTCGACGACCCACAGCGGCTCCCAGGCACTGCCATTGACGAAGCCCTTTTCGTGACCGATTTTGATGCGCAGGGCGCCGAGCGCGTCGTTGACGACCTTGGCCTTGTCGGCGCAGAAGAAAATCAGGTCGCCGCTTTGGGCGCCGGTACGTTCGATAATGGTCTTCAGTGCCGTCTCGTTGAGATTCTTGACGATCGGGGACTGCAGGCCGGTCTCGTTGATCTGGGTAACGTCATTGACCTTGATGTAGGCCAGTCCCTTGGCGCCGTAAATGCCCACGAAGCTCGTGTATCCGTCGATCTCGCCGCGGGTCAGGCTGTTTCCGCCGGGGATGCGCAAGGCCGCGACGCGACCGTTTTCACTGTTGGCAACGTTGGCGAAGACCTTGAACGGCACGTCCTTGACCGCGTCGGTGACTTCGGTGAGCTCGAGCGTGACGCGCAGGTCCGGCTTGTCGGAACCATAGCGTTGCATGGCTTCCGTATAAGAAATGCGCGGGAACGGATTGGGCAGATCGACGTCGATCGCTTCCTTGAAGACCGTGCGGATCAGTTCCTCCATGATGCCGGTGATCTCGGCTTCGCTCAGGAACGAGGTCTCGATATCGACCTGGGTGAATTCCGGCTGGCGGTCGGCACGCAGGTCTTCGTCACGGAAGCACTTGGTAATCTGGTAGTAGCGGTCGAAGCCGGCAATCATCAGCAGCTGCTTGAAAAGCTGCGGTGATTGCGGCAACGCGAAAAACTGACCGGCGTTGACGCGTGACGGCACCAGATAATCGCGCGCGCCTTCGGGCGTGCTCTTGGTCAGCATCGGGGTTTCGATGTCGATGAAGCCGGCATTGTCGAGATAGCGGCGGAAGGCCATTGCCGTCTTGTAGCGCAACATCATGTTCTTCTGCATCTGCGGACGGCGCAGGTCGAGCACGCGGTGCTGCAGGCGGACGTTTTCCGAGAGGTTGTCGTCGTCGAGCTGGAATGGCGGCGTGACCGACGGGTTGAGCACTTCGATCTGTTGACAGAGGATTTCGACCTCGCCGCTGGCGATGTTTGCGTTCGTCGAACCGGCAGGCCGTGCCCGCACCTTGCCAACAATCTTCAGGCAGAATTCGTTGCGGATCGACTCGGCGACCTTGAACATGTCGGGACGGTCAGGATCGCAGACGATCTGGGCAAGACCTTCACGGTCGCGCAGATCGATGAAGATGACGCCGCCGTGGTCGCGGCGCCGGTGCGCCCAGCCGCACAGGGTGACTTCCTGTCCGATGGTTTGTGAAGAGAGTTGTCCGCAGTAGTGGGTTCGCATGCTGGTTCAGTGTCGGAAAGATAAAAAGGAAAGGCAAAGACGCGATTGTCACCTGATTCGTGGGGTCGGGGCAACGACACCCATCGAAATGATGTACTTGAGTGCTTCATCGACGTCCATGTCGAGTTCGATGACGTCGCTTCGGCGCATCATCAGGAAAAATCCGGAGGTCGGGTTGGGGGTGGTCGGTACATAGACGCTGATGTAGTCACCCGTCAGGTGATTGGCGACGTCACCGCCCGGAGTGCCGGTAAGAAAACCGATTGTCCAGGAATCCTGATGAGGATAGCGGATCAGCAAGGCTTTGCGGAAAGCTTCGCCCGAGGAGGAAAAAAGCGTGTCGGAGACCTGCTTGACGGCCCCGTAGATTTTGTTGACGACCGGAATGCGGTTCAGCAGGCTTTCCCACCAGCGGACAAGTCGCTGACCGATGAAGTTGGCAGCCAGCACGCCGGTCGCGAAGATGACGAGCAGCGTGACGGCAATGCCGATGCCGGGGATGTCGTAGCCCAAGAGCGCGTGCGGGCGCAACGACTCCGGCACCAAGAGCAGGGTTTGATCTGCAGCGCCGGCGATCAGCGAAACCACCCAGGCGGTGATCGCAACCGGGACCCAGATCAGTAGTCCGGTAATGAAATAGCGTCGGATCAGTTGCTTGCGCACGCCTCGGCCCCTGGGCAGCTTTGGCAGGCGGGCGCGGGGTCCTTCTTGGCCGGCTTGCCCGAACCTTTGAAGTCTGTCGCGTACCAGCCTTGGCCCTTGAGTTGGAATCCGGCTGCCGTCAGCTGCCGCTTATACGTGCCTTGGCTGCACTCGGGGCATTCCGTCAGCACCGGATCCGACATCTTCTGCAAATGATCCTTTTCAAATCCGCATGAATCACAACGATAGGCATAAATCGGCATGATGAGTCTCTTATACTGCAAAACGGTTGATTATACCCGAAACAGGGGTTCCGTTCGGGATGCTTGCCTTGCCAAGATGGGGCTTATCGCCTTGGATTCAAGAGATTAGATCATGCGCAGATAGGCCTGCGTGAGCGGTTTCCCCCAGATGAGGGCGATCAGGCCTGCGGTGGCAAGATAGGGTCCGAAGGGGATGGGGACCTGGCGTCCGCGCTTGGCCAGCACGATCAGTGCGATACCGACAATCGCGCCAACCAGTGATGACAGAAGGATGATCAGTGGCAACATCTGCCAGCCGAGCCACGCGCCGAGCGCCGCCAGCAGCTTGAAATCGCCGTACCCCATCCCTTCCTTGCCGGTGACGAGCTTGAAAACCCAATAGACCGACCACAGCGAGAGATAACCGGCCATCGCGCCGATGACCGCAGAGGGGAGGTCGGTAAAGGTGCTCGCCAGATTGAAGCCGAGACCGGCCCAGAGTAGCGGCAGGGTGATTGAGTCCGGCAGCAGTTGCGTTTCTGCGTCGATAAAGGTCAGCGCGATCAAGCTCCAGCACAGCAGCAAGGCGCCGATAAGCGGCCAGCCGAAACCAAGGTCAGTGGCGGCAGCCGCCGAAATGATGCCGGTCAGTGCTTCGACCAGTGGGTAACGCGGCGAGATCGGCGCTTTGCAACCCGCGCATTTGCCGCGCAGAAATACCCAACTCAGAATGGGAATGTTCTCGAATGCTCGGATCGCATGGCCGCATTGCGGGCAACGAGAACGCGGCGATACAAGCGAAAAGGGTTCGATTGCCGGCACAGGCTCGCCGCGGAACTCGGCACACTGGCATTGCCATTCCTGTTCCATCATCTTTGGCAGGCGGCAAATCACGACGTTCAGAAAACTGCCGACGAGCAGGCCGAGCAAGGCACAGGTCGCTACCAGTACCCAGGGAATGGCCAGCGCTGTTGCCAGAGGCTGAAAATCCATTAAACGACTCCACCCAGTTTGAAGATGGGCAGGTACATGGCGACGACCATGCCGCCGATGAGCGTTCCGAGTATGACCATGATCATTGGTTCCATCAGGCTGGAGAGAGCTTCGACGGCGTCATCGACTTCTGCCTCGAAGAAGTCGGCGACTTTACTCAACATCGCGTCGAGCGATCCAGACTCTTCGCCGATGGCGACCATTTGAACGACCATGTTAGGGAAGAGTTGCGTGTCTTGCATGGCCGAGGTCAGGCTGATGCCGGTGCTGACTTCGCCCTGGATTTGTCGGGTGGCGATCTTGTACACGTAATTTCCGGCAGCACCACCGACCGAGTCCAGCGATTCGACGAGAGGAACGCCGGCGGCGAACATGGTCGAGAGCGTTCGCGTCCACCGGGCGATGACTGACTTGCGGATGATGTCGCCAAAGACCGGTAAGCGCAGGAAAATTCGGTCAAGCGCGATCTGCATGGCTTCCGAACGTTGCCACGTGTAGAAAAAGGCAAAGAGGCCGCCGCCGATCGAGCCGAAGATCGCCCACCAGTAGCTGACGAAATAATCCGACAAGGTGATGACAAACAGCGTCGGTGCCGGCAGGTCGGCGCCGAAGCTCTTGAAGACATCCTTGAAGGCCGGAATGACGAAAATCATGATTACGGCAGTAATGACAAACGCGACAATCAGGACGGCCGTCGGGTAGAACATCGCCGACTTGATCTTCGACTTGATCGCAATCATCTTTTCCTTGTACGTGGCCAGTCGGTCAAGGAGTGTTTCCAGGATGCCGGCCTGTTCTCCGGCAGCCACAAGATTGCAGTAGAGCGCGTCGAAAAGCAGGGGAAACTTGCGGAAGGCTTGCGAGAGCGAGCTGCCTGTTTCGACGTCGGTCTTGATGTCGAGCAGGAGTTTGCCAACCGCGGGGTTGTCATGACCTCGTCCCACGATATCGAAGGTCTGCAGCAAGGGGACCCCCGATTTCATCATCGTTGCCAATTGGCGGGTAAACAGCGAAACATCCTTTTCGGTGACCTTGCCTCCGCGACGAAAGCGCTGCCGGGAAATGCGGGTGACGAGAATGCCTTGGCGGCGCAGCGTGGCGTTGACGACGGTCTCGCTGGGGGCCTGCATTTCACCGCGCACTTCTTTTCCGGCCTTGTTCTTCCCGACCCAAAGAAACGTGCTTTCCTTTAGCTCTGGCGGCTTCCTGGAGGGTCTCGATGCGGTTGCCATACGCGCTCTTCCTTGCGAATCAGACGTTGGTACTGCCGAGAACTTCCTCAAGCGAGGTCAGTCCTTGTTTGACTTTGAGCAAGCCGGATCGGCGCAGGTCATTGACGCCTTCGCGGCGAGCCTGTTCGGCGATGTCGAGCGCCGTGGCGCTTGACATGATCAGTCTCTGGATGCTTTCAGTAACAGGCATCACCTGATAGATGCCGACGCGTCCCTTGTACCCGCTGCCTTTGCAGCGATCGCAGCTGCCGGGACCGTAAAGCGCCCAACTGCCATCAAGGTCGGCCTCGCTGAATCCGGCGTCAAGCAGGGTTTCGGCAGGGACCTGAATCGCCTGTTTGCAGGTGCATAGGCGTCGCACCAGGCGTTGCGCAGTGATCAGCAGGATGCTTGAGGCGATGTTGAAGGTCGGAATGCCCATGTTCATCAGTCGCGTCAGCGTCGAAGGGGCGTCGTTGGTATGCAGGGTGGATAGCACCATGTGGCCAGTCTGGGCCGCCTTGATGGCGATTTCGGCAGTTTCCAGGTCGCGGATTTCCCCGACCATGATGATGTCAGGATCCTGCCGCAGAAAAGCCTTGAGCGCGACCGGGAAGGTCAGGCCCTGGCGGTCGTCGATATTGACCTGGTTGATTCCTGGCAGCGGAATTTCGGCCGGATCCTCGGCGGTGGAAATATTGATGCCGGGCTTGTTGAGAATATTCAGGCAGGTGTAGAGCGACACCGTTTTTCCTGAACCGGTGGGGCCGGTGACGAGCACCATGCCGTAGGGGCGCTGGATGGCGTCGAGCAACAATGTTTTCTGATCGGCGTCGTAGCCGAGCGCGTCAATGCCCAGCGTCGCGCTGCTGGGGTCAAGGATGCGCAGGACAATCTTCTCGCCGTACATTGTCGGTAGCGTGCTGACACGAAAATCGATGGCGCGGCTCTTCGACAGCGCAAGGCGCATGCGCCCGTCCTGCGGAACCCGTTTCTCCGCGATGTTGAGGCGTGATATGACCTTGATGCGGGATGCGATTTTTTCCTTGATGACCAGCGGTGGGGCTGCAATCTCACGCAGGACGCCGTCGACGCGAAACCGGATGCGATAGTTTTTCTCGTACGGTTCAAAGTGGATATCGGATGCCCCATCGTTAATGGCGTCGAGCAGCATCTTCTGGATAAACTTGACGACAGGGGCGTCATCAACCTCTTGTGTTGGCACTTCTTCGCGTTTTTGCGCGGCAGCCTCTTCCTCGAAGTCGAGATTGATATCGTCGCCGGCGAGATTTTTCAGGGTTTCGTCGGCCGTCTCGGAAAACTTGGCGACGAGCGGCGCCAGTTGATCTTCCCGAACGACGATCGGGTCGACGGCGGAACCTGTCTGGAATCGAATTTCGTCAAGTGCGCGCAGGTTGGTCGGGTCGGCGATGGCGACGCACAATCGGTTGCCGCGTTTGTACAGAGGGACGACCCGATGGTTGGCGATCAGTTTTCGATCGATCGCTGATTTCGGCACATGAACTTCGTCGTAGGCGCCGAGATCAAGCAGGGGGTAGCCGAAAGTTTCCGATGCGAAGCGCGCCAAATCGGCAGCGCCTATCTTGCCGGAGGCGAGTAACTGTTCGACGAAGGAAGTCCGGCTTGCCGCCGTCTGCGCAGCAAGCATTTCAGCATCGGATTCCTTGATTCGGGCAGCCTGAATGAGTGCTCGGGCGAGTCCGCTGAGAGCCAAGGGAACGGTGGTGGCTGCCATGGGCGTCTATGTCGGAGTGACTGCCGAGCGGAGTGTCTGGCTCAAAAGGGTGTTCATCATCACAGTCTTCCGAGCAAGACTTCTATGACGAAGCGGCTGCCGACATAGGCGAGCAGCAGAAACAGGAATCCGGTCATCGTCCAGCGAAGCGCCATTCGCCCGCGCCAGCCATAGATATGACGCCCTGCCAGTAATGCCGCGAAGACCATCCAGGAAGCAAACGCAAACACTGTCTTGTGATCTATTCGCATTGCCTGTCCGAAAATGGTTTCCGAAAACAGGATGCCGCTTCCGAGTGCCACTGACAGAAGAATGAAGCCAGCGCCGATCAACTGAAACAGGAGCGTTTCCATTCTCAAAAGCGGCGGCAGACTGTTCAGGATGGGGCTGAGCGGCTTTTGGTGCAGTTTTTTTTCTACGGCGCTCATGAAAACAGCGTGAGCCGCAGATAGGGTGAACAAGCTGTAGGCCAGCATGGCGGCAAGGAAGTGCAGTTTGAAGCCGAACGCGTCGGCGTGGGCGATGGTTCGTGTCTGCGGAAAAAAAACCGGGAACAAGGCGCAAATTGCGGCAATCGGGAGTACCGCCGGTTGCAGTCCGTCCATGCGGGAGCGGAAACTCTCAAGCCAGTAGATCAACGCGGCGAGCCAGAGCATCAACGCAAGCGCCAGACCGAAAGAGAAGCGCATGCCGCCGGCGCCGAAGAGCGCGTCATGCAAGCCAAGACCTTGAAGCAAAAGCGCTGCGGCAATGCCGAATCGCTCGGCTGCCATCATGGTATTTTTCGAATCCGGGGCGGGTCGGAGCCAGCGGGTTCGCCAGAAATGCCATCCCAAGCCGGCATATAGAATGCTGGCGAGGATGGGGAAGGCAAGGTGCAGTAGAATATCCGGCATTTTTCAAGTCTACACCAAGCCGGAAGCCAAATGCTCGATAACCTGACCCAGCGCATGGCGCGCGTGATGAAGACGCTGCGCGGCGAAGCACGCCTGACCGAATCCAATATTGCCGATGCCTTGCGCGAAGTTCGCCTGGCGTTGCTTGAAGCCGATGTGGCCTTGCCTGTAGTCAAGGCATTCGTGGCTGCCGTCAAGGAAAAGGCGGTCGGCGAAGAAGTCGTCGGTTCGCTCAGCCCAGGGCAGGCGTTGATTGGCGTCGTCCATCGCGAGCTGACTGTTCTGATGGGCGAGGCAAATGTCGGCCTCAATCTGGCGACGCAGCCACCGGCTGTCGTTCTGATGGCCGGCTTGCAGGGGGCCGGCAAAACGACGACGGTTGGCAAGTTGGCCAAGTTGCTCAAGGAGAGCCAGAAAAAGAAGGTTCTCGTGGTCTCTTGCGACGTTTATCGTCCGGCGGCCATCGAGCAGTTGAAGACCGTGGCTGAGCAGGCCGGGGTCGAATTCTTCCCTTCTTCCGTGGGCGAAAAGCCGGTTGATATCGCGCGTAATGCGGTCGATTGGGCGCGCAAGCATTACTGCGACGTGTTGCTGGTCGATACGGCCGGACGGTTGGCGATCGACGAGGCGATGATGAAAGAAATTGCCGAGTTGCACGCGGCGGTTTCTCCGATCGAAACGCTGTTTGTCGTCGATGCGATGCTCGGCCAGGATGCCATAAATACGGCGAAGGCCTTCAGCGAGGCGTTGCCCTTGACGGGGGTTGTCCTGAGCAAACTTGACGGTGATTCGCGTGGCGGTGCGGCGCTGTCGGTTCGGCATGTGACGGGCAAACCGATCAAGTATGCCGGCGTTGGTGAAAAGTTGACCGGGATCGAGCCTTTCCATCCGGAGCGGATGGCATCCCGAATTCTCGGTATGGGCGATGTCCTTTCGCTGATTGAGGAAGCTCGCAAGGGTATCGATGAGCAGAAAGCGGTTGATTTTGCCAAGAAGCTGAAGTCGGGCAAGAGCTTCGATCTCAACGACTTCAAGGAACAGATCGGCCAGATGCGCAAGATGGGCGGGATGTCGTCGCTGATGGACAAGTTGCCGGCTCAGTTCGCCCAGGCAGCGGGACAATTGCCGGTCGGTACAGAGGACAAGATGGTGCGGCGAATCGAAGGCATCATCAACTCAATGACGCCTGGCGAACGCAGCAAGCCAGATCTGATCAAGGCCTCGCGCAAGCGTCGGATTGCCACGGGGGCTGGTGTTCAAGTGCAGGAAGTCAATCGGTTGCTTAATCAGTTCGAACAAATGCAAAAGATGATGAAACAGTTTTCCAAAGGCGGTATTGGGAAGCTCATGCGCGGCATGAAAGGGATGATTCCCGGAATGCGTTGATTGCTTGATTGGCCCGCCATTTTGCTTCTGCCTTGTGGTGGGCCTGGTCGCTCAGCGGTTGGCGATTTTTTGGGATGAATACAGCCACTGGCTTTGCCAGGCTGCCTTGACCATGTTGGGATATTCAGGTTTGCCGAGGCTGCCGTTGTACCGGCCGAGAGCCCGATACAGATCGCCTTGTTCAATGTCCAGATAATGGCGCAGGATCGTACAACCGTAGCGCAGATTGGTGCGCAAATGGAAAAGGTTGTCTTCGCCTCGTCCGATCAGTTTGACCCAGAACGGCATGACCTGCATGAAACCGCGAGCACCGGCGGAAGATACCGCGTATTTCTTGAAGCCGCTCTCAACCTGGATCAGGCCGAGTATCAGTTGGGGGTCGATCCCCGCGCGGGTGGCCTCATAATGCACTGCGCGTAAAAAATCCAAACGGCTTTCTCTGTCCGGAATGCGGCGGTCGAGGCGTTGCGACATTTCGGTCAGCCAGTCTGCCGCCTCGATCGGATTGCGGAACGAACTCTTGGGCGGTGCCTGATCGGCGATGTTTTGCGACAAGGCGGCTTGCACGCTGGCCGACAGCGGTTCGTATTTCTGAGCGCCGGCCAGCGCTGCAAGCGGAACTAAAAGGAGCGAGAGAAGGGCGGTCAGGCGCCGCACAACCTGCCCTTCAGGAAGTTGATAGCGTCCGTTGCCGGGATCATCTGGGCATCGGTGTCGGTGCGTCCCTTGTACTCGAGTTTGCCCTCGGCCAGACCACGTTCGCCAACGACAACGCGATGAGGAATGCCGATCAGTTCCATGTCGGCAAACATCACCCCCGGCCGCTCGTTGCGATCGTCGAGCAGGACGTCAATGCCGGCAGCTTGCAGGTCCGCATACAACGCGTCAGCCGCAGCTTTGACAGACGCGCTCTTGCTGTAGCCCATCGGGACGATGCAAACGGTGAACGGGGCGATGGCGGGCGGGAAAATACAACCGCGATCATCGTGCCACTGCTCGATGGCGGCGCCGACGATGCGCGAGACGCCAATGCCATAACACCCCATTTCCATGATCTGGCTCTGGCTGTTCTCGTCGAGGAAGGCGCAGTTCAGTGCTTCAGCATATTTTTTCCTGAGTTGGAAAATGTGGCCGACTTCAATGCCCCTGCACAATTCGAGTTCGCCTTTGCCGTCGGGCGACGGGTCGCCGGCGACGACGTTGCGGATGTCGGCGACGAGGTCGGGCTCTTGCAGGTCTCGGGCAAAGTTCACGCCAGTCAGGTGGTAGCCTTCTTCATTGGCGCCGCAGACAAAGTCGCTCATGGCCGCGACGGTGCGATCGGCGATGACGCGGATGTTCGCCCGGTCAATGGCGACGGGTCCGATGTAACCGGGTTTGCAGCCGAGGAAGCGTTCGACTTCGGCGTCTGTGGCAAAGCGGAACGGATCCAGCCCAGGCATCTTGCTGACTTTGATTTCGTTGAGGGTGTGGTCGCCGCGGATCAGGAGCAGACTGAAGGCGTCGTCGTGCATGACGGCAATCGCTTTGACGGTCTTCGTCAGCGGGAGTTGGAGGAAGCTGGCGACGTCTTCGCAACGCGTCCGCTTGGGCGTGGCAACCTTTTCCATGGCAAGTACTCCATTCTTGCGCGGAATGCTTGGTGCCAAGGCTTCGGCGAGTTCGACGTTGGCGGCATAGTCGGAGGCCGGGCAATAGGCCAGAGCGTCCTCGCCCGAATCGGCGAGAACATGGAACTCATGCGAGCCGCTGCCGCCGATCGAGCCGGTGTCGGCGGCGACCGCGCGGAACTTGAGGCCGAGGCGCCCGAATATGCGCGAGTAGGTGTCGAACATGTTGCGATACTCGCGCTGCAGGTCCTCGAAGCTCGTGTGGAAGGAATAGCCGTCCTTCATCAGAAATTCGCGTCCGCGCATGACGCCAAAGCGCGGGCGAATTTCATCGCGGAACTTCATTTGGACCTGATAGAAGTGCAACGGCAGTTGGCGGTAGCTCTTGACTTCCTTGCGCACGACGTCAGTGATGACTTCTTCATGCGTCGGCCCGATGACGAAATCTCGCTGGTGTCTGTCTTTCAGGCGCAATAGTTCGGGGCCGTACTTCTCCCAGCGGCCGGATTCCTGCCAGAGTTCGCCGGGCTGTACAGCCGGCATGGAGAGTTCGATGGCGCCGGCCCGGTCCATTTCCTCCCGAATAATGTTCTCGACCTTGCGCAGTATGCGCAGTCCAAGGGGCATCCAAGTGTAGATACCGCCGGCCAGGCGCTTGATCAGGCCCGCTCGCAGCATCAATTTGTGGCTGATAATTTCGGCGTCGGAGGGGGCTTCTTTGAGGGTGGAAATAAAGTATCTCGAGGTGCGCATGATGTAAGTCGGCGGCGTTGGGTAAAGGCATGATTCTACAGGAGCCGCCGTGTTGTCGCGAGATGGCGGTGCTTCGCTCTAGGAGTCTCCGGTGGCGACTTGCTTTGCAAGCACCTCTAAATATGGAAGAATGTGCCTAACCAACATTTTCGCAGGTTTTAACATGCTCGACCGTGAGGGGTATCGCCCGAACGTCGGCATCATCTTATGTAACGCAAAGAACGAGGTATTCTGGGGTAAGCGAATTCGGGAACATTCATGGCAGTTTCCGCAGGGCGGCATCAAACGGGGAGAAACGCCCGAGCAGGCGATGTACCGCGAGCTTCAGGAAGAAACCGGATTGCTCCCCGAGCATGTCTCTATCCTCGGCAGGACCAAGGACTGGTTGCGTTACGATGTGCCGACCCATTGGATTAAGCGCGAGTGGCGCGGGAGTTACAAGGGGCAGAAGCAGATCTGGTTCCTTCTGCGTCTTCTCGGACGGGATACGGATATCTGTCTGCGTGCTACCGATCATCCCGAGTTCGATGCTTGGCGTTGGACGACCTATTGGGTTTCGCTCGATGCGGTCATCGAATTCAAGCGAGGCGTCTATGAAATGGCGCTGAATGAATTGGCACGCTTTCTCGATGCGGACCAGCGGAAAGCCAGGCGGGACTCGCAGGTGCGCCGAAACAAAACGGATGAAATGGGTAATCAGAATGATGGCTGACGCTTGTCGCAGAAAACGCGGGAATGTGTTTTGGCGCGTCCTGTTCCGGCGATTCGGCTTCGTCGCGGTTCTGTCGCTTCTTTGCGTCGGGGTTTCTGCGGTGGAACTGGATGACGACGAGGCGCCTTGGGTCGAAGGGGCGTTTGAAATGCCGGCGTACCCGAAGCAGGGGAGTTTGATTTCTTTTCCGGTCGGTATTCGTACCGATATTACATTCTCGATTGATGGGGAGACGATATCGGTCGGGGAGGATGGCGTAATTCGCTACGTTCTGGTGGTCGTCAGCGCGCTAGGTGCGCGAAATGTTAGTTTTGAAGGGATGCGTTGCGGGACGGGCGAGCGGCGTTTGTACGCCACAGGGCGCTCGGATGGGACGTGGTCGGCAGCGAGAAGTGATCAATGGACAAAAATTCGCGGTAGCCGCAGCAACCATCACGTGGAACTGTTTTTAAATTACTTTTGCACGATCGGTGCACCGGCAATCGTCACGCCAGAGGCTGCGCGCCGCGTATTGCTTAAAGGTGGTGCCGGCGAAAGTGCGAAGTAGTTCCATGCGCGTTGATACGCTGATTTTGTCGGTTGATAAAGCTTTGCGAACGCTGTTCGTCAATAGCAGCATTGGGCGGGGGAGTCCGTCCGATGGGCTGTCCGATCATGCGCTTGCTGCAGGCGAGCGCGCGCGGTCGGAAGGTTTGATGCGCGTCAATCATGTCGGAGAAGTTTGTGCTCAGGCGCTTTATCAAGGGCAGGCCCTGACCTGCCGTGATGCGTCGATTCGGCGGTCGCTTGAAGCGGCGGCCGATGAAGAGGTTGAACACTTGGCGTGGACGGCCGGTCGCCTTGCCGAGTTGGGGGGGCGTAAGAGCGTTCTGAATCCATTGTGGTACCTTGGCGCGTGGTCTATCGGTGCGCTTGCGGGGAAGTGCGGCGATGCGTGGAGCTTGGGGTTTCTGGCGGAGACCGAGCGGCAGGTGGAGGCCCATTTAAGCGGGCATTTGGAAATTCTCCCTGAAGAAGATGTGAGGTCGCGCGCAATTGTTGCGCAGATGAAAGCTGATGAGCGGCGACATGCGGACATGGCTGTTGCGCTTGGAGCGGAGTCGCTGCCGGATGCGGCCAGGGCAGGGATGCGGTTGGTGGCAAAGGTGATGACTAAGACGGCTTATTACCTTTGATCCCTTGGATGTGCGCCCCCTGCTATCTGACGGGCAGAGGGAGCGAAAACAAAAGCATTAAATGGTGATTGACTTTTGCTGGGTATTTCCAATACAATGACCGGCTTTCTGTAATCAGGCTTACAAGGACGACGTTCCAAATGAAGACATTTTCCGCCAAATCGCACGAGGTCAAGCGCGAGTGGCTCGTGGTTGATGCCACCGATAAGGTGCTGGGTCGGCTCGCCACCGAGATTGCGCGTCGCCTGCGTGGCAAGCATAAACCCGAGTTCACGCCGCACGTGGATACCGGTGATTACATCGTCGTGACCAACGTCGAAAAAATTCGCGTTACCGGCAACAAGGCCGAGGACAAAAAGTACTATCGCCACACGGGCTTCCCCGGCGGTATTTACGAAACGAATTTCACCAAGATGCAACAGCGTTTCCCCGGCCGTGTTCTGGAAAAGGCCGTCAAGGGAATGCTGCCGAAGGGGCCGCTTGGTTATGCCATGCTGAAGAAAATGAAGTGCTACGCTGGCGATTCTCATCCTCACGCTGCTCAGCAGCCGAAGGTTCTGGAACTCTAAGAGGTCGAAATGGCTGATAATTTCTTTTATGGCACTGGGCGTCGGAAAAGTGCTGTCGCGCGTGTTTTCATGAAGCGCGGATCGGGCAATATCGTTGTCAATGGTAAGCCGATCGATGAGTTTTTCTCGCGCGTCACGGGGCGGATGATTGTTCGCCAGCCGCTCGAGTTGGTCGAGCAAGTGTCGACGTTTGATATTCAGGTCAACGTGTCTGGCGGCGGTGAATCGGGTCAGGCGGGTGCTGTACGTCACGGTATTACGCGGGCGTTGATCGAATATGACGGCGCTCTCAAGCCGGCGTTGTCGAAGGCTGGTTTTGTGACGCGCGATGCGCGTGAAGTCGAGCGTAAGAAGGTCGGCTTGCACAAGGCGCGTCGTCGTAAGCAGTTCTCGAAGCGCTGAGCGCTCCCTAGTTGCATTTCAAAAGCCGCCTTCGGGCGGCTTTTGTGTTTTTCGGATGTGCGGTCTATGATTGCGCCCTGCTTTGTACTATGCGAGCCATAAGTCTGTTCGATGTATTGAGAGCAGTCCTGTTTATCTGCGGAGAGAGGGGGGGGGATGGCGATTTCCGTTGCTGCTGCCAAGCTCAAGCGCTTGCGGCAGCGCTTTGGAATCAGCGCGCCGAGGGTTGCGGTGCGGACGCATGTGCCGTGGTATTGGCGGGCTTCCGCGACTGTCGTAATCCTTTCGGTCTCTCTTGCCTTGGCTGCGTGGGTCTATGATGCCGGGCGTCGTTTTGCTGGCTTTGATAGTAATGAATCGTCTCGAGAGATCCAGTTGTTGCGCAACTACGTGATGGAGTTGGATGCGGAGTTGACGAAGTTGCGAGGCGTAGCTGGCTCCGGAGAGAGTCGGTTGCAGATTGAGCAAGCGGCGTTGCGCCAGTTGTCTTCCCAGGTCAAGTCGCTCGAGCTGGAAAATGCCGCGCTAAAGCAGGATCTCGCCTTTTTCGAGGGGTTGATGCCTTCGGTGGATCTCGGTGGTGAGCCGGGCTTGCGAATCAGTGATTTGAGGGTTGATAACGCAGGGAGATCTGGTGAGTTTCGATACCGGATGCTTGTCGTCAATGGTGGCGGGCGTTTGGCGAAGGAGGTTCGCGGGTCGTTGGTTCTGGTGCTTGACGTGCGACTGGCAGGCAAAGATGTTATGATCACCATCCCTTCCGAGAGTGATCCGAATCCACAGCGTTTCCGATTTGAAATCAAGCACTTCTTTCGGCTTGAGGGGGGGTTTTCCGTCCCTGAGGGCGGGGTTGTCAAACGGGTTGAGGCGCGCCTAGTGCAAGAAGGCGTAGTGCGCGCAAGACAGTCGATTGCTTTATAGGGGGTGGGCGCATGTTTGGGGCAAAAAAAGGAAGCACGCCGCAAAGTAGTATCGATAGCTTGATCGGAGCCGGGACGCGAATCGAAGGTAACGTTGTCTTTAAAGGCGGCCTGCGCATTGATGGCGAGGTTCGGGGCAATATTAGTTGCGAGAATCCCCTGCAAGGGACCTTGGTGGTGAGTGAGCGGGCGAGCGTTGAGGGTGCAATTGCTGTTGGTCATGTGGTGATCAATGGGACTGTAATTGGGCCAATATCCGCGAGTGAATCGCTGGAACTCCTTTCGGCGGCGCGTGTCACAGGTGATGTTGAATACCATCAGATCGAAATGCAGCAAGGCGCCGTGATTCAGGGGCGTCTCGTGCATCAGGTCAGTGCCAAGAACGTGGAGCTTAAGCTGGCGTCAAGTAATTGAGCCTCCGCCGCCAGGAAGTGATAGGAGAAATGTTATGAATATGGAAGAAGAAATGCCGTCCCCGTTTGTATTTACGGATAGTGCGGCGAGCAAAGTGAAAGATCTGATCGATGAAGAGGGGAATCCTGATCTTAAGCTTAGGGTTTTTGTGACTGGGGGCGGGTGCTCCGGATTTCAGTATGGTTTTACCTTCGATGAGACTGTCAATGATGACGACACGACCATGCAGAAGAATGGCGTGACGTTGCTGGTAGATCCGATGAGTTATCAGTACTTGGTTGGCGCAGAAATCGACTATACCGAAGGGTTGGAAGGGGCTCAGTTTGTGATCAAGAACCCCAACGCAACGTCGACCTGTGGATGTGGGTCGTCTTTTTCGGCGTAATTTTGGCTTGATTTAGGCTGTGCTTTTTTGTGTAAGAGCGCCCCGTACGCGGGGCGTTTTTCTCTGGTTTTTAGCGTTTTTTCAATGGGTTGGGTTCGCGGTTCTTGTCGTTTTAAAGTTTGCTTGAATAAATATTCTACTTTTTTGACGAAACGGCTTGACCAAGCTTCTTGCTGCTGTATAATGCGCACCTTCGCTGGTGATGATTGTTGATGAAACTTATTAATAATCAGCGGGTTAGTTGTATTGCTTTGCTGGATTTGATTTTAGTTGATTGCTTTTTTGTTTTAGAAAGTGATTGACAAGTAGTTTGAAGGCTGTATAATGCGCGCCTTCGCTGCTTCGGCGGTGAAGTGAAAGCAAGCGGTAAGAAGTAAGCTCTTTAAAAACTGGACAATTGATAGGTGTGGGTTCTTGGTCTTGATGCAAGCATTTAGGTGCTTGAGCTAAAAAGATGAAGTAACTCGCACGATGTAAAAAGTCTGTGGATCTGAGAGGATCTGCAGGACGTCAAGCGAGAGTTTAAACAGAGATTGAACTGAAGAGTTTGATCCTGGCTCAGATTGAACGCTGGCGGCATGCCTTACACATGCAAGTCGAACGGCAGCACGGGTGCTTGCACCTGGTGGCGAGTGGCGAACGGGTGAGTAATGCATCGGAACGTACCCGGAAGTGGGGGATAACGTAGCGAAAGTTACGCTAATACCGCATATTCTGTGAGCAGGAAAGCGGGGGATCTTCGGACCTCGTGCTTTCGGAGCGGCCGATGTCGGATTAGCTAGTTGGTGAGGTAAAGGCTCACCAAGGCGACGATCCGTAGCGGGTCTGAGAGGATGATCCGCCACACTGGGACTGAGACACGGCCCAGACTCCTACGGGAGGCAGCAGTGGGGAATTTTGGACAATGGGGGCAACCCTGATCCAGCCATGCCGCGTGAGTGAAGAAGGCCTTCGGGTTGTAAAGCTCTTTTGTCAGGGAAGAAATGGTCTGGGCTAATACCCTGGGCAGATGACGGTACCTGAAGAATAAGCACCGGCTAACTACGTGCCAGCAGCCGCGGTAATACGTAGGGTGCGAGCGTTAATCGGAATTACTGGGCGTAAAGCGTGCGCAGGCGGTTTTGTAAGTCAGATGTGAAATCCCCGGGCTCAACCTGGGAACTGCATTTGAGACTGCAAGGCTAGAGTGTAGCAGAGGGGGGTAGAATTCCACGTGTAGCAGTGAAATGCGTAGAGATGTGGAGGAATACCGATGGCGAAGGCAGCCCCCTGGGCTACTACTGACGCTCATGCACGAAAGCGTGGGGAGCAAACAGGATTAGATACCCTGGTAGTCCACGCCCTAAACGATGTCAACTGGATGTTGGAAGGGTTAAACCTTTTAGTGTCGTAGCTAACGCGTGAAGTTGACCGCCTGGGGAGTACGGCCGCAAGGCTAAAACTCAAAGGAATTGACGGGGACCCGCACAAGCGGTGGATGATGTGGATTAATTCGATGCAACGCGAAAAACCTTACCTACCCTTGACATGTCAGGAATTCTGGAGAGATCTGGGAGTGCCCGAAAGGGAGCCTGAACACAGGTGCTGCATGGCTGTCGTCAGCTCGTGTCGTGAGATGTTGGGTTAAGTCCCGCAACGAGCGCAACCCTTGTCGTTAATTGCCATCATTAAGTTGGGCACTTTAATGAGACTGCCGGTGACAAACCGGAGGAAGGTGGGGATGACGTCAAGTCCTCATGGCCCTTATGGGTAGGGCTTCACACGTCATACAATGGTCGGTTCAGAGGGTTGCCAACCCGCGAGGGGGAGCTAATCTCAGAAAGCCGATCGTAGTCCGGATTGCAGTCTGCAACTCGACTGCATGAAGTCGGAATCGCTAGTAATCGCGGATCAGCATGCCGCGGTGAATACGTTCCCGGGTCTTGTACACACCGCCCGTCACACCATGGGAGCGGGTTCTGCCAGAAGTAGTTAGCCTAACCGTAAGGGGGGCGATTACCACGGCAGGGTTCGTGACTGGGGTGAAGTCGTAACAAGGTAGCCGTAGGGGAACCTGCGGCTGGATCACCTCCTTTCTAGAGCGAATTGAGGTCAAGAACTCACAACCTATCAGTTGTCCTGGGTAATAACAGACGGGGGTCTGTAGCTCAGTCGGTTAGAGCATCGTCTTGATAAGGCGGGGGTCGTTGGTTCGATTCCAACCAGACCCACCAGGTCGATCGGGATGGATAAGATATTCTGCGGTATGGAATGCTTACCGGGGGATTAGCTCAGCTGGGAGAGCACCTGCTTTGCAAGCAGGGGGTCGTCGGTTCGATCCCGTCATCCTCCACCAAAAGATTGGTTGAGTGCAGGAGTCATAAGACAGTGCTGGGTGAGTATTGTCTTCTGACCCTTGGTCAGTAAGTCTGTTAGCTCTTTAACAAAATGGAAGAAGGTTGTATCGCTGGTTGCCGACAAGCAATAGCCAGCGATACGGTTGTGATTGCATCGAATTCTTGTTACAGCTAGCAAGAATTTGCACAAACGAGTTGCCTGTAATGTTGGGTTCTTGAAAGAGAGCTTAAGGTTATAGGATCAAGCGAATAAGTGCATGTGGTGGATGCCTTGGCGATGTCAGGCGAAGAAGGACGTGCAAGCCTGCGAAAAGCTCTGGGGAGCTGGCAATGAAGCTTTGATCCAGAGATGTCCGAATGGGGAAACCCACTCCGCAAGGAGTATCCTGAACTGAATACATAGGTTCAGGAGGCGAACCGAGTGAACTGAAACATCTAAGTAGCTCGAGGAAAAGAAATCAACCGAGATTCCCAAAGTAGTGGCGAGCGAAATGGGAGGAGCCTGCAAGTGATAATGACTGCGTTAGCGGAAGCCTCTGGAAAGTGGCACCGTAGTGGGTGAAAGTCCCGTACGCGAAAACCCGGTCATGGTACTGAGCTTGCGAAAAGTAGGGCGGGGCACGTGAAACCCTGTCTGAACATGGGGGGACCATCCTCCAAGGCTAAATACTCGACATCGACCGATAGTGAACTAGTACCGTGAGGGAAAGGCGAAAAGAACCCCGGGAGGGGAGTGAAATAGATCCTGAAACCGCATGCATACAAACAGTGGGAGCCTCGTAAGGGGTGACTGCGTACCTTTTGTATAATGGGTCAGCGACTTACGTTCAGTAGCGAGCTTAACCGAATAGGGGAGGCGTAGGGAAACCGAGTCTGATAAGGGCGATTAGTTGCTGGGCGTAGACCCGAAACCGGATGATCTATCCATGGCCAGGATGAAGGTGCGGTAACACGCACTGGAGGTCCGAACCCACTAACGTTGAAAAGTTAGGGGATGAGCTGTGGATAGGGGTGAAAGGCTAAACAAATCCGGAGATAGCTGGTTCTCTCCGAAAACTATTTAGGTAGTGCCTCAAGTATCACCGACGGGGGTAGAGCACTGTTATGGCTAGGGGGTCATCGCGACTTACCAAACCATTGCAAACTCCGAATACCGTTGAGTGCGAGCTTGGGAGACAGACATCGGGTGCTAACGTCCGGTGTCGAGAGGGAAACAACCCAGACCGCCGATTAAGGTCCCCAAGACATAGTTAAGTGGGAAACGAGGTGGGAAGGCTCAGACAGCCAGGAGGTTGGCTTAGAAGCAGCCATCCTTTAAAGAAAGCGTAATAGCTCACTGGTCGAGTCGTCCTGCGCGGAAGATGTAACGGGGCTCAAACTATGCACCGAAATCGCGGATATGAACTTTGTTCATATGGTAGGAGAGCGTTCTGTAGGCCGTTGAAGGTGTCTCGAGAGGGATGCTGGAGGTATCAGAAGTGCGAATGCTGACATGAGTAGCGATAAAGCGGGTGAAAAGCCCGCTCGCCGAAAGCCCAAGGTTTCCTGCGCAACGTTCATCGGCGCAGGGTGAGTCGGCCCCTAAGGCGAGGCTGAAAAGCGTAGTCGATGGGAAACTGGTTAATATTCCAGTACCTCTTTGTAATGCGATGGGGGGACGGAGAAGGTTAGGTCAGCCGGGTGTTGGACGTCCCGGTTTAAGCGTGTAGTCGTGCCTGGTAGGCAAATCCGCCGGGCTTAGATGAGGCGTGACGACGAGTGGTCTTGTACCGCGAAGTGATTGATACCATGCTTCCAAGAAAAGCCTCTAAGCTTCAGTTACAGAGAGACCGTACCGCAAACCGACACAGGTGGGCAGGATGAGAATTCTAAGGCGCTTGAGAGAACTCGGGAGAAGGAACTCGGCAAATTAGCACCGTAACTTCGGGATAAGGTGCGCCCCGGTAGGTTGTAGAGCCTTGCGCTCGAAGGCCGATGGGGTTGCAGTGAAATGGTGGCTGCGACTGTTTAATAAAAACACAGCACTCTGCAAACACGAAAGTGGACGTATAGGGTGTGACGCCTGCCCGGTGCCGGAAGGTTAAGTGATGGGGTGCAAGCTCTTGATCGAAGCCCCGGTAAACGGCGGCCGTAACTATAACGGTCCTAAGGTAGCGAAATTCCTTGTCGGGTAAGTTCCGACCTGCACGAATGGCGTAACGATGGCCACACTGTCTCCTCCCGAGACTCAGCGAAGTTGAAATGTTTGTGAAGATGCAATCTCCCCGCGGCTAGACGGAAAGACCCCATGAACCTTTACTGTAGCTTTACATTGGACTTTGAACCGATCTGTGTAGGATAGGTGGGAGGCTTTGAAGCCGGGACGCTAGTTCTGGTGGAGCCGACCTTGAAATACCACCCTGGTTTGTTTGAGGTTCTAACCATGGCCTGTGAATCCAGGTCTGGGACCGTGTATGGTGGGCAGTTTGACTGGGGCGGTCTCCTCCCAAAGAGTAACGGAGGAGTACGAAGGTACGCTAGGTACGGTCGGACATCGTGCTAATAGTGCAATGGCATAAGCGTGCTTAACTGCGAGACCCACAAGTCGAGCAGATACGAAAGTAGGTCATAGTGATCCGGTGGTTCTGTATGGAAGGGCCATCGCTCAACGGATAAAAGGTACTCTGGGGATAACAGGCTGATACCGCCCAAGAGTTCATATCGACGGCGGTGTTTGGCACCTCGATGTCGGCTCATCACATCCTGGGGCTGTAGCCGGTCCCAAGGGTATGGCTGTTCGCCATTTAAAGTGGTACGTGAGCTGGGTTTAAAACGTCGTGAGACAGTTTGGTCCCTATCTGCCGTGGGCGCTGGAAATTTGAAGGGACCTGCTCCTAGTACGAGAGGACCGGAGTGGACAGACCTCTGGTGTACCGGTTATGACGCCAGTCGTATCGCCGGGTAGCTAAGTCTGGAAGAGATAAACGCTGAAAGCATCTAAGCGTGAAACTCGCCTTAAGATGAGATTTCCCTGGGGATTTAATCCCCCTAAAGGGTCGTTGAAGACCACAACGTTGATAGGTCAGGTGTGGAAGCGCAGTAATGCGTTAAGCTAACTGATACTAATTGCCCGTGAGGCTTGATCCTATAACCTTAAGCAACACCGTTTGTTCAAGATACAATCACAACCAATATTACCTTCTTCCGATTTTGCGTTCGGCGCTTTAACCAGCGACGAGCGAACAAGTTATGCTTGGCGGCCATAGCGCTTTGGACCCACCCCTTCCCATCCCGAACAGGACCGTGAAACAAAGTTGCGCCGATGATAGTGCACTTCCCGTGTGCGAAAGTAGGTCACCGCCAGGCTCCCCATACCAAAAAACCCCAATCTACCCAAGATTGGGGTTTTTTATCCCCACAGAGAAGCGTTTGTGCTGTATAATGCGCACCTTCGCTGGTGATGATTGTTGATGAAACTTATTAATAATCAGCGGGTTAGTTGTATTGCTTTGCTGGATTTGATTTTAGTTGATTGCTTTTTTGTTTTAGAAAGTGATTGACAAGTAGTTTGAAGGCTGTATAATGCGCGCCTTCGCTGCTTCGGCGGTGAAGTGAAAGCAAGCGGTAAGAAGTAAGCTCTTTAAAAACTGGACAATTGATAGGTGTGGGTTCTTGGTCTTGATGCAAGCATTTAGGTGCTTGAGCTAAAAAGATGAAGTAACTCGCACGATGTAAAAAGTCTGTGGATCTGAGAGGATCTGCAGGACGTCAAGCGAGAGTTTAAACAGAGATTGAACTGAAGAGTTTGATCCTGGCTCAGATTGAACGCTGGCGGCATGCCTTACACATGCAAGTCGAACGGCAGCACGGGTGCTTGCACCTGGTGGCGAGTGGCGAACGGGTGAGTAATGCATCGGAACGTACCCGGAAGTGGGGGATAACGTAGCGAAAGTTACGCTAATACCGCATATTCTGTGAGCAGGAAAGCGGGGGATCTTCGGACCTCGTGCTTTCGGAGCGGCCGATGTCGGATTAGCTAGTTGGTGAGGTAAAGGCTCACCAAGGCGACGATCCGTAGCGGGTCTGAGAGGATGATCCGCCACACTGGGACTGAGACACGGCCCAGACTCCTACGGGAGGCAGCAGTGGGGAATTTTGGACAATGGGGGCAACCCTGATCCAGCCATGCCGCGTGAGTGAAGAAGGCCTTCGGGTTGTAAAGCTCTTTTGTCAGGGAAGAAATGGTCTGGGCTAATACCCTGGGCAGATGACGGTACCTGAAGAATAAGCACCGGCTAACTACGTGCCAGCAGCCGCGGTAATACGTAGGGTGCGAGCGTTAATCGGAATTACTGGGCGTAAAGCGTGCGCAGGCGGTTTTGTAAGTCAGATGTGAAATCCCCGGGCTCAACCTGGGAACTGCATTTGAGACTGCAAGGCTAGAGTGTAGCAGAGGGGGGTAGAATTCCACGTGTAGCAGTGAAATGCGTAGAGATGTGGAGGAATACCGATGGCGAAGGCAGCCCCCTGGGCTACTACTGACGCTCATGCACGAAAGCGTGGGGAGCAAACAGGATTAGATACCCTGGTAGTCCACGCCCTAAACGATGTCAACTGGATGTTGGAAGGGTTAAACCTTTTAGTGTCGTAGCTAACGCGTGAAGTTGACCGCCTGGGGAGTACGGCCGCAAGGCTAAAACTCAAAGGAATTGACGGGGACCCGCACAAGCGGTGGATGATGTGGATTAATTCGATGCAACGCGAAAAACCTTACCTACCCTTGACATGTCAGGAATTCTGGAGAGATCTGGGAGTGCCCGAAAGGGAGCCTGAACACAGGTGCTGCATGGCTGTCGTCAGCTCGTGTCGTGAGATGTTGGGTTAAGTCCCGCAACGAGCGCAACCCTTGTCGTTAATTGCCATCATTAAGTTGGGCACTTTAATGAGACTGCCGGTGACAAACCGGAGGAAGGTGGGGATGACGTCAAGTCCTCATGGCCCTTATGGGTAGGGCTTCACACGTCATACAATGGTCGGTTCAGAGGGTTGCCAACCCGCGAGGGGGAGCTAATCTCAGAAAGCCGATCGTAGTCCGGATTGCAGTCTGCAACTCGACTGCATGAAGTCGGAATCGCTAGTAATCGCGGATCAGCATGCCGCGGTGAATACGTTCCCGGGTCTTGTACACACCGCCCGTCACACCATGGGAGCGGGTTCTGCCAGAAGTAGTTAGCCTAACCGTAAGGGGGGCGATTACCACGGCAGGGTTCGTGACTGGGGTGAAGTCGTAACAAGGTAGCCGTAGGGGAACCTGCGGCTGGATCACCTCCTTTCTAGAGCGAATTGAGGTCAAGAACTCACAACCTATCAGTTGTCCTGGGTAATAACAGACGGGGGTCTGTAGCTCAGTCGGTTAGAGCATCGTCTTGATAAGGCGGGGGTCGTTGGTTCGATTCCAACCAGACCCACCAGGTCGATCGGGATGGATAAGATATTCTGCGGTATGGAATGCTTACCGGGGGATTAGCTCAGCTGGGAGAGCACCTGCTTTGCAAGCAGGGGGTCGTCGGTTCGATCCCGTCATCCTCCACCAAAAGATTGGTTGAGTGCAGGAGTCATAAGACAGTGCTGGATGAGTATTGTCTTCTGACCCTTGGTCAGTAAGTCTGTTAGCTCTTTAACAAAATGGAAGAAGGTTGTATCGCTGGTTGCCGACAAGCAATAGCCAGCGATACGGTTGTGATTGCATCGAATTCTTGTTACAGCTAGCAAGAATTTGCACAAACGAGTTGCCTGTAATGTTGGGTTCTTGAAAGAGAGCTTAAGGTTATAGGATCAAGCGAATAAGTGCATGTGGTGGATGCCTTGGCGATGTCAGGCGAAGAAGGACGTGCAAGCCTGCGAAAAGCTCTGGGGAGCTGGCAATGAAGCTTTGATCCAGAGATGTCCGAATGGGGAAACCCACTCCGCAAGGAGTATCCTGAACTGAATACATAGGTTCAGGAGGCGAACCGAGTGAACTGAAACATCTAAGTAGCTCGAGGAAAAGAAATCAACCGAGATTCCCAAAGTAGTGGCGAGCGAAATGGGAGGAGCCTGCAAGTGATAATGACTGCGTTAGCGGAAGCCTCTGGAAAGTGGCACCGTAGTGGGTGAAAGTCCCGTACGCGAAAACCCGGTCATGGTACTGAGCTTGCGAAAAGTAGGGCGGGGCACGTGAAACCCTGTCTGAACATGGGGGGACCATCCTCCAAGGCTAAATACTCGACATCGACCGATAGTGAACTAGTACCGTGAGGGAAAGGCGAAAAGAACCCCGGGAGGGGAGTGAAATAGATCCTGAAACCGCATGCATACAAACAGTGGGAGCCTCGTAAGGGGTGACTGCGTACCTTTTGTATAATGGGTCAGCGACTTACGTTCAGTAGCGAGCTTAACCGAATAGGGGAGGCGTAGGGAAACCGAGTCTGATAAGGGCGATTAGTTGCTGGGCGTAGACCCGAAACCGGATGATCTATCCATGGCCAGGATGAAGGTGCGGTAACACGCACTGGAGGTCCGAACCCACTAACGTTGAAAAGTTAGGGGATGAGCTGTGGATAGGGGTGAAAGGCTAAACAAATCCGGAGATAGCTGGTTCTCTCCGAAAACTATTTAGGTAGTGCCTCAAGTATCACCGACGGGGGTAGAGCACTGTTATGGCTAGGGGGTCATCGCGACTTACCAAACCATTGCAAACTCCGAATACCGTTGAGTGCGAGCTTGGGAGACAGACATCGGGTGCTAACGTCCGGTGTCGAGAGGGAAACAACCCAGACCGCCGATTAAGGTCCCCAAGACATAGTTAAGTGGGAAACGAGGTGGGAAGGCTCAGACAGCCAGGAGGTTGGCTTAGAAGCAGCCATCCTTTAAAGAAAGCGTAATAGCTCACTGGTCGAGTCGTCCTGCGCGGAAGATGTAACGGGGCTCAAACTATGCACCGAAATCGCGGATATGAACTTTGTTCATATGGTAGGAGAGCGTTCTGTAGGCCGTTGAAGGTGTCTCGAGAGGGATGCTGGAGGTATCAGAAGTGCGAATGCTGACATGAGTAGCGATAAAGCGGGTGAAAAGCCCGCTCGCCGAAAGCCCAAGGTTTCCTGCGCAACGTTCATCGGCGCAGGGTGAGTCGGCCCCTAAGGCGAGGCTGAAAAGCGTAGTCGATGGGAAACTGGTTAATATTCCAGTACCTCTTTGTAATGCGATGGGGGGACGGAGAAGGTTAGGTCAGCCGGGTGTTGGACGTCCCGGTTTAAGCGTGTAGTCGTGCCTGGTAGGCAAATCCGCCGGGCTTAGATGAGGCGTGACGACGAGTGGTCTTGTACCGCGAAGTGATTGATACCATGCTTCCAAGAAAAGCCTCTAAGCTTCAGTTACAGAGAGACCGTACCGCAAACCGACACAGGTGGGCAGGATGAGAATTCTAAGGCGCTTGAGAGAACTCGGGAGAAGGAACTCGGCAAATTAGCACCGTAACTTCGGGATAAGGTGCGCCCCGGTAGGTTGTAGAGCCTTGCGCTCGAAGGCCGATGGGGTTGCAGTGAAATGGTGGCTGCGACTGTTTAATAAAAACACAGCACTCTGCAAACACGAAAGTGGACGTATAGGGTGTGACGCCTGCCCGGTGCCGGAAGGTTAAGTGATGGGGTGCAAGCTCTTGATCGAAGCCCCGGTAAACGGCGGCCGTAACTATAACGGTCCTAAGGTAGCGAAATTCCTTGTCGGGTAAGTTCCGACCTGCACGAATGGCGTAACGATGGCCACACTGTCTCCTCCCGAGACTCAGCGAAGTTGAAATGTTTGTGAAGATGCAATCTCCCCGCGGCTAGACGGAAAGACCCCATGAACCTTTACTGTAGCTTTACATTGGACTTTGAACCGATCTGTGTAGGATAGGTGGGAGGCTTTGAAGCCGGGACGCTAGTTCTGGTGGAGCCGACCTTGAAATACCACCCTGGTTTGTTTGAGGTTCTAACCATGGCCTGTGAATCCAGGTCTGGGACCGTGTATGGTGGGCAGTTTGACTGGGGCGGTCTCCTCCCAAAGAGTAACGGAGGAGTACGAAGGTACGCTAGGTACGGTCGGACATCGTGCTAATAGTGCAATGGCATAAGCGTGCTTAACTGCGAGACCCACAAGTCGAGCAGATACGAAAGTAGGTCATAGTGATCCGGTGGTTCTGTATGGAAGGGCCATCGCTCAACGGATAAAAGGTACTCTGGGGATAACAGGCTGATACCGCCCAAGAGTTCATATCGACGGCGGTGTTTGGCACCTCGATGTCGGCTCATCACATCCTGGGGCTGTAGCCGGTCCCAAGGGTATGGCTGTTCGCCATTTAAAGTGGTACGTGAGCTGGGTTTAAAACGTCGTGAGACAGTTTGGTCCCTATCTGCCGTGGGCGCTGGAAATTTGAAGGGACCTGCTCCTAGTACGAGAGGACCGGAGTGGACAGACCTCTGGTGTACCGGTTATGACGCCAGTCGTATCGCCGGGTAGCTAAGTCTGGAAGAGATAAACGCTGAAAGCATCTAAGCGTGAAACTCGCCTTAAGATGAGATTTCCCTGGGGATTTAATCCCCCTAAAGGGTCGTTGAAGACCACAACGTTGATAGGTCAGGTGTGGAAGCGCAGTAATGCGTTAAGCTAACTGATACTAATTGCCCGTGAGGCTTGATCCTATAACCTTAAGCAACACCGTTTGTTCAAGATACAATCACAACCAATATTACCTTCTTCCGATTTTGCGTTCGGCGCTTTAACCAGCGACGAGCGAACAAGTTATGCTTGGCGGCCATAGCGCTTTGGACCCACCCCTTCCCATCCCGAACAGGACCGTGAAACAAAGTTGCGCCGATGATAGTGCACTTCCCGTGTGCGAAAGTAGGTCACCGCCAGGCTCCCCATACCAAAAAACCCCAATCTACCCAAGATTGGGGTTTTTTATTGGCCGGTCGTAACGCAGCGACATACCGCAGTTGTCTATAAATCTGTCAGAATGTTGACAACTTTCCGGAGCGCGATATGAGTCATTCGGCCGATGAACTGACGATCGTCAGGATTTCCGTAAGTACTCTTCCCAAAATTGTCGGGCGCGGCTGGATAATGTTCATCAGAACACGTCCGTTGAGTGTCTCCTTTTCGATGATATTCGCGTTGATTGGCGTCGCCATTCTTGCCAGTATCATGCGCGCGAGTTATGCCCCTTTCATCTTCCCGGTGTCGGCTGGATTTATGCTGCTCGGTCCTTGTCTGCTGGGGGGCTTTTTTGCAATCGCTGACAAAATCTCCGCAGGTGGGACCTGTAGCGCGGCAGATATTCGCCATGGTTTTTCCCGTACGAATTCCGGGATTTCGCTGATCGCCCTGCTTTGTACGATTTTGTTCGTCGCTTGGGTTATCAACGCGGCGTATCAATACGGTAGCATCATCGGACGCGTGCCAGAACCAATATTCAATCTGATCGCCCCCAGCGCAAACGTGATGGCGTTCCTGATGTGGAGTTTTGTTTTTGGCGCGCTGCTGGCATTCTGCGTTTTCGCTGTTTCGGCGTTTTCCGTGCCTCTGCTTTATTATCGTCGCGCCCGCTTTTTGCGCGCCGTCGTCCTAAGTGTCACCGCAGTGTGCCGGAACTTCATTCCCTGCGTTTTGTGGTCGGCTCTGCTGACAGTGTCCATTGTTGTCAGCATCCTGATCTTCCCGCTGTTCCTCGTGGCTTTTCCAGTTCTGGCTTATGCGAGTCATTCGCTTTATCGCGAGGTCTTCCCTTCGTAGCCCTGTTCTGATGCTGAAATGCAGGCATAATGTTGCCTTTTTCGGGGCAGTGCGATGTCTTTGTTGTCGTTCGGGCAAGGGATTTATGCGATCGATTCCGGTTACCTTCGGGAAGGGTTGGCGGCAATCTATCTGATCGTCCAGAACGGTCGGGCTGCCTTCGTTGAAACCGGGTGCAACCGCTCAATGCCGCGGGTGATGGCTGCGCTTGAGCATCTTGGCATTGCGCCGGACGCGGTTGATTTTGTTATCCCGACCCATGTGCATCTCGATCACGCCGGTGGCGCCAGCGCCATGATGCGCCAATTCCCGAATGCCCAACTGGTCGTTCACCCACGCGGTGCTCGGCATATGGCCGATCCCTCGAAGCTGATCGCGGGCACTATCGGTGTGTATGGAGCCGAGGAGACAGCACGCTTGTACGGTGAAATCCGGCCGATCGATGCGAGCCGCATCATTGAGGCGCAGGACGGGATGTCCGTCAGTCTTTCCGGCCGCCAGCTTTTGTGCCTGGATGTCCCCGGTCACGCGAAACACCACATCGCCGTCATTGATGACGCGTCCGGAGGTGTTTTTACCGGCGATACTTTCGGGCTCAGCTACGCCGAACTGAGTGGCCCTGACCTCCCGTTTGTTTTCCCGACCACCACGCCTGTGCAGTTTGATCCGCCAGCCCTGCACGCGTCAATGGATCGCTTGCTGGCGTATCGTCCGCCGGCGCTGTACCTGACTCATTTTGGTTGTGTGACCCACGTGTCCTATTGTGGCGAGGTCTTGCATCGGCAGGTCGATGCGTTCGTTCAAATGGCCCAACAGATCGGGGCAACTGGAGAACTGCGACAAAAGGAATTGCGCAGTGCAATGGCCGCTTTTGCCTTGTCAGAAGCTCGGGCGGCTGGATGCGACCTACCCGATGCGCAAATTCTGACGCTCCTGTCCAACGATATCGACCTCAATACGCAGGGGCTGTGCGTCTGGGCAGAGGGTCAGACTGCGGCAAGTTGAGCTAAGGCTTCTGACGCTGCGAAGAAGCCAAACGGAGCTGTAACACAGACCGATGAGCCGAATCCCGCGCAATTCAGTCCTGTGATCGAAGGCGGTGCCTCGCAAGTGCCGTTCTTCTCCGGATAACGAATCGGTTCTGTCGAATACACCGCACGAACGCCGAATTTTCGTCTGGGGTCACGGGGAAAACCGTGATGTTTGCGCAGCGCCGAGCGCACCTTTGAAAGCAGCGGATCCTGAATTGTTCGCGACAGATCCGATATCGTTATGCGGGTCGGATCTGTTTGTCCGCCGGCGCCGCCGGATGTGACGATCGGGATGCCATGTGAATGGCACCGTGCGATCAATTCGATCTTGATTCGAACCTGGTCGATAGCGTCTATGACGCAGTCAAATTGACGATCGAGCATCGCGCCGATATTGTCGTGCGTGACAAAGTCCTCGATTTCGATGACTTCGCATGTCGGATTGATGGCGCGGATACGTTCTGCCATTGCTGTTGTCTTTGCCTTGCCGAAGGCGTTCTCAAGAGCATGAATCTGTCGATTGACATTCGACTCTGCGACCATGTCCAAGTCGATCAGCGTGATTTTTCCGATCGCAGACCTCGCCAGTGCTTCGGCGGCCCAGGATCCGACGCCACCTATGCCGATCACCGCAACGTGCGCCGCCTGAAAGCGTGCCAAAGCGCGCTCTCCATACAGTCTGCGGACGCCGCCGAATCGCCGATCAATATCAGTATTCGGTCCCGACATCAGGCCTCGACAGTCCGGCGGATGATCTGGTTGAAGGGGACGATCCATTCGGGAGCGAATTGATTGTCGCACGCGTTGATCTCTGCGATGGCGCGCAGGACAGAACGGTTTCGTCCGCGGTGGATATGTTTGAGCATGACTGATTCGAAAGCGTCGACGATCGACATGATCTTCGCACCGGGACATATTTGCGCACCCGTGATACCTCCCGGGTAGCCCTGTCCATCGGGCATTTCATGATGTTGCAATACAATCTCGGCGGCCGCTTCCCAGCCGGGTATGCGCGACAACAATCCGAACGCGAATTCCGGATGCGTGCGCAGCGTCGCCTTTTCCTCGTCGCTGATGCGCCCGATCTTGAGCCAGACGGATTCTGGAAGAAACATCATGCCGATGTCGTGCATATACACAGCCGCTTCGAGTTGCACTGGTTCAACGGGTTTCCCCATTTCGTAATTCGTCTCGCTGGCCAGGCGCAGCAAGCGAGTCGTCCGTCCTTTGAATAGCGGCGAACGAGCCTCCAGTTGAGCTGCCAGCGTACGGAAGAAACGCAGGTCTTCATTGGCTTGCTGCTTGGTCCTGATGCCGTGTGCGGGGCTGAATGCACGCAGGAGTTGAGAGTTCTCCGCCGCGGGACGGAATCCGGTGACGCTTTCTATCAGTGCGCTTGACCCCGCGATGATGTCGCCCGGGGCCGTTTGCGAAAGCAGACCCAACTGTTGAACGAGATCGAGCAACTGCAGGTTGGCAAGCGATTTTCCGGAATACAACGATTCGACCGCGAGTTCGAGGCGGTCGATCGCGAGCAGGATTGCCTCGGCGAGAATGTCTGAAAATTTGATTTCGCCTTCACGCAGACGGGACAAGAGGGTTTCGATCGGATGCGTAATGCTGACGGCAAGTTCCACCTTGCAGAGCGTCGCGTCTCCTTTGATGTTGTGGACCGACCTAAACAGGCTGGCGATGATCTCACGATCGTCGGGGGATGCTTTTAGGCGTGCGATATCCCTTTCGATGCTGGGAGCGAGGTCGCCCAGCGATTCAATGAACTCTTCAAGGGCTTGCTTGTCCGTGATGACCGGAGCGATGATCGTGCTGATGTCCATGAGGATTCGCCTAGTTTTAGGTGGCACGCCAAAGTGTAGCCGAAAGCTTGTGCAGCGTCATTTTTTGTCGAAACTGGCTCGATGCGAAGCTCTGGGCTAAACTCCGGCTTTTGAGAAGGGGATTCGCCATGACCAGCATGACAATGCCGTCGGGTTTGCATATTGAGGAAGTCAGGATCGGTTCTGGCGATACGGCCGAGGCCGGTCATTTCGTTACCGTTCATTACACAGGATGGTTGACGAACGGCTCGAAGTTCGATTCGAGCAAGGACCGTGATGAACCGTTCGAGTTTTCGCTCGGCGCCCAAATGGTGATTGCCGGTTGGGATGAGGGCGTCCAGGGAATGAAGGTGGGCGGCATCCGGAAATTGACGATTCCACCCAATTTGGCGTACGGCAGTCGCGGTGCGGGCGGCGTCATTCCGCCGAATGCGACCTTGGTTTTCGAGGTCGAGCTTCTGGAAGTTTCCGAGGATGACTGAGTCGTCGCGCAAGCCGCTTGGTTTGCCGGACAAGGTGGTTGAGGTCAATCCGAAACGACGCCCGGTTCGCGGAGGTGCGCCGAATGCACGGCGCAAGCCTGGCTCACCGCAGGCACCGCAACCCGAGGAAGCGCCGAAGAAAAAGGACTGGCGTCAGCACGACGCGCGTAAGGTCTCGGCGCCTTCGCAGACCCGATCTGCGGTCGCCGAGAAGCGGCCCCGGCAGGACACAAAGCCTGCCCGGAACGTGAACGCGCCCAGGCCCGAACCCGCCAACGGTGTCAGGGTTTCGAAGCTGCTGGCGGAACGCGGAGTGTGTTCCCGGCGCGAGGCCGATGCCTATATCGAGCGCGGCTGGGTTCTGGTTAATGGCGTCCGGGTAACCGAGTTGGGTACGCGCGCCGCCGTCACTGACGAGATCACGCTTGACCGGGCCGCCCAGGCGTCACAGCGCGGTTTGGTGACGATCATCCTGCATAAGCCGGTCGGTTATGTTTCCGGCCAGCCAGAGCCGGGCTGCATTCCCGCCGTCAAGCTTATCTTGCCTGAGAACCAGCACAGCGCCGGGACCGCACAGCGGTTCCAGCCGGGGCATCTCAGGGGGTTGGCGCCGGCCGGCCGACTTGATATTGACTCGACCGGCTTGCTCGTACTCACGCAGGACGGACGCGTCGCACGCCGGCTGATCGGCGAGGATTCCGATGTCGAGAAGGAGTATCTGGTTCGCGTCGAAGGGACGTTGGCGGCAGACGGTCTTGCGTTGTTGCGGCATGGGCTGAGTCTCGACGGGCGAAAACTGAAACCCGCCGAGGTCGAATGGCTCAATGACGATCAACTGCGCTTCGTCCTGAAGGAGGGGCGTAAACGCCAGATTCGGCGCATGTGTGAGCTGGTCGGTTTGCGGGTGGTCGGTCTCAAGCGTGTGCGCACGGGGCGCGTGATGCTGGGTGATTTGCCGCAAGGGAAGTGGCGCTATTTGCGCGAGGGCGAAACATTCTGAGGGATGGTCATGACCAATGATTTGAAAGATCTCAAGGCACTGGGACTCAAGGCGACGAGTCAGCGTCTGAGAATTCTGGAGCTTTTTCGCACCTGTTCGCAGCGACACCTGTCAGCCGATGATGTTCATCGCTTGTTGACGAAGGAAAATAGCGATGTCGGCTTGGCGACGGTGTATCGCGTGCTGACGCAGTTTGTCGAAAGCGGTTTGCTCGAACGTCATCAGTTCGAGTCCGGCAAGTCGGTCTATGAATTGAAGGCGGGGGAGCATCACGATCATCTCGTCTGCTCGACGTGCGGACATGTCGAGGAGTTCTATGACGAAAATCTGGAGAAGCGGCAAAACAAGATTGCCAAGGACCGCGGATTCGAAATCAACGAGCACGCGCTTTACTTGTTTGTCGACTGCCTGAACGATGCGTGTCCCCGTCGTCATGGCGCCGAAGGAGACAAACGCTAGTCGTCGTGCGCGACCCGTGTCGCGCCGATGTCAGTTCATCCGAATCCCAGCGCAACGGCGGCATGATAGGTGGCCCATGCCGCCAGCCAGGCCAGGGTGAATAGATAGGCCGCCATCACCAGCGGCATCGTCCAGCCGCCTGTTTCCCGTTTGACCGTTGCCAGCGTTGCCAGGCACTGGGGCGCGAAGATGAACCAGGCGAGCAAGGCCAAGGCCGTCGCCAGGCTCCATTGCTCCGAAATGACTGGTGCCAGTGCCTCGGCTTTTTCGTCATCGCTTTCGGCCGAGAGCGCGTAGACCGTGCTCAACGCGCTGACGGCGACTTCACGGGCTGCCATGCCGGGAACCAGTGCCACGCTGATCTGCCAGTTGAAGCCGATCGGTTCAAACACGTTTGCCAGGGCCTTGCCCATGCGGCCGGCATAGCTGTATTCAATCGCGGATTCCTGCGCATCCGCCGGCGCGACGGGATGGCTGGCGAGGAACCAGAGCGCAACGCTCAGGGCCATGATGATGGTGCCGACGCGCTTGAGGAAGACGGTGGCGCGTTGCCACAGGCCGATGGCGACATTCTGTGCAGTCGGCAGGTGATAGCTCGGGAGTTCCATCATCAGCGGACGCACCTGTCGACCGCTGGCGGTGAAGTGCTTGAGCAGCCAGGCGACACCCATCGCACCGACGATGCCGGCCAAGTAGAGTCCGAACAGCACGAGTCCCTGAAGCTCGAAAAGTCCGCCGATCTCGCGGGCTGGAATGAAGGCGCCAATCAGTAGCGCGTACACGGGGAGACGGGCCGAGCATGTCATCAGCGGCGCGATCATGATGGTGACAAGCCGGTCGCGCGGATCGGCGATGGTGCGTGCGGCCATGATGCCGGGGATGGCGCAGGCAAAGCTCGACAGCATCGGGATGAAGGAACGGCCGCTGAGGCCGACCCAGCCCATGAGACGGTCAAGCAGGAAGGCTGCGCGCGGCAGATATCCCGACTCTTCGAGCACCAGGATGAAGAAGAACAGAATCAGGATTTGCGGCAGGAAGACCAGCACGCCGCCGGCGCCGGCGATAATGCCGTCGACAAGGAGGCTCTTTAACCAACCGTCGACAAGATGCTCGCCGACCAGGGTGCCCAGCGCGCCAGTGGCCGATTCGATGAGATCCATCGGCCATTTGGCCCAGGCAAACACGGCCTGGAACATCAGAAACAGCACCACCGTCAGCAGCAGCGGACCGAGCACGGGATGCAGCACCCAGCGGTCGATGCGATCGCTGGTCGTGTGCGGGACGATGTCGTCGAGACCGAGGCGCTGGAGAATTCGCTTGATTTCGATATGGTCGCCAGCATCCTGACTCGGGGAGGTCTCAGCCGAGGCGGCGGTATCCGGGCGGCGCCAGGCCGTCGGGGTGTCGATCAGATCGACCAGGCCGTCTATGCCGTCGCGCCGGATGGCAACCGTGCTGACGACCGGCAAGCCGAGTTCGGCAGAGAGGGCATCGGCATCGATCGTGATGCCGCGACGTTCGGCCTGGTCGGCCATGTTCAGCGCCACCGCGCAGGGCAGACCCAGCCGTTTTACGGCCAACACGAGGCGCAGATTACGGCGCAGGTTCGTCGCATCGACGACGCAGATGACGAGGTCGGGACGTTTTTCGTCGCGTGCCTGACCGAAGAGAATATCGCAGGTGACGCGCTCGTCGGGAGAGCGTGGGTAAAGGCTGTAGGCGCCAGGCAGGTCGAGGATGCGCAGATTTTTCCCGGAAGGCGTTGAAAAACGGCCTTCCTTGCGTTCGACCGTCACGCCGGCGTAGTTCGCCACTTTTTGATGGCTACCGGTCAGGCGATTGAACAAAGCCGTTTTCCCGCAGTTCGGGTTGCCGACCAGTGCCAGCAGCGCGCCCGGCGGGTACAGCTTGATGACCGCTTGCTTCATGCCCCGCTTCCTTCCATGGCCAGCATGTCAGCGTGTGCCGCGGCCGCTGTTTCGTGCGGGACGACGTCGATGCAGGCAGCCTCGGCGCGACGCAATGCGAACGTCGATTGTCCGACGCGAATGACAAGCGGATCGCCGCCGGGGATGGCCTTGGCCATCAGTTCGACGCGTTCGCCAGGAAAGAAGCCGATTTCTCCGAGCCAGCGCTCCCACTCGCTGGCGATTGGCGAGGGGCGAACGCGAGTGACGAGCAGCTTTTCGCCGATGCTCGCTTGGTCGAGTGAGGTTTCGGTTGGTCGATGAGAGAGGGATGGCACGATGGGGCTCCTCGCAAAAGTGGGACAGTGCGTCGTCGTATAAGCGACTTGCATGTAGATTTGTTTTAATGATAACAGTTCCTATTTGAAACGAGAACAGTTATCATTGAAAAATATACCGTTCCGGGATGACAACCAAATGGCATCGTCGTGGTCCATGCTGTGGATATTGCGCGAGCCGTCAGTGATGCGCGGGAACGGTTTTCAGACCTCTCCAAACGGGACGCGAACGACAATGCGAAGGAACGGTGTTTTCTTGTTACGGAATCTGGTGCGCGGCTTGCCCGTGTTGGGCTTGATGCTCAGCGGTGCGGCCATGGCGACCGATCCGGAAATCATGCTGCACGAGAACGATACGGCTGAGAAGGGCGAGTTGGTGACCTCGCTGCATTCGAACTATACGGTGCGCGGGATCAGGGCGACCGACGACGGTACCTGGCCCGAGCAGCGGCAGACGAACCTGATGGCCGAGTTCGCAACCGGGTTGGCTCCGGGCTGGGAAGTGGGCATTCACTTGCCGATCCGTCGTGCCGGTATCGACAGCGAGTCCTCGCGATCAGGCGCTTGGGGAGCTTCTGGGGTGATGCTGCGGATCAAGCATGTCACAAAGCTGGAAAACGGCTTTTTCTACGGTTTCAACAACGAGTACGACACGTTTGCGCGTCGCTTCGATTCGGCGCCGCGGGGCCTGGAGTTTCGCGGCATTCTCGGTCGCGAAACCGACAACTACCGGATGACGCTGAACCCGGTGCTTGCGCGAGGTTTGGGGGGCGACGAGGAAAGCAGCAAGTACGAGTTCCGACTCGATGCCAAGGTGGTGCGCAAGATCAGCGAGTCGATGGCGCTCGGGATGGAAACCTATACCCGCTGGGGAAAACTCGGTGACTTGCACCCCGGCAGTCGGGATCGGGTGGTCTATCTGGTCGGCGAATTCGAGTTGCCAGGCGACAGCGCACTGCATGTCGGTATCGGCCATGGTGATCGCGACGCGCCCGAGAAAACGGTGCTCAAAGCCGTCTGGTCGACGGCGTTCTGATCTTTCCTGACGAACCGGTTGTTGTTTGGCGCACCCACAGCGCCGGGTCGACGGCGACACCGTTGAGGTAGACGCTCCAGTGCAGATGTGGGCCGCTGGCGCGACCGCTCTTGCCCGAGCGGCCGATTTCCTGACCGGATAATACGCTTTGTCCGGGCGCGACGTCGATACGGTCCAGGTGACAGACGAGGGTGATGAGTCCGTTGCCGTGGTCGATGAAGATGGTCTTGCCGTTGAAGAAATAGTCGTCTACGGCGAGAACCCTTCCAGCGGCGGCGGCCTTGACGACGGTGCCACGCGGAGTGGCGATGTCGGCGCCGCTGTGCGGCGCGCGCGGTTCGCCGTTGAACACCCGGCGGTTGCCGAAGCGTCCTGAAAACCGGCCGGCGGCGGGCAACGCCAGGCGGCCGTCGGCATCGGGCGCCGGGCGCCAGTGCTGCCTGATGTCCTTGATCCTGGCGATTTCGGCGAGGGCCCGTGTCTCGTCTTCGGGTGACAGTCGGACCTTGCTCATGTCCTTGAGCGTGACGTGTTGCTCGGGATAATGTTTGGGTGTGACGTCGAAGGAGAGTGACTTCTCGTCGGCATCGTCGCTCACCCGCAGCGCATGGAGGCCGGTGGGGGTGTCCAGACCGATGCCAACCACCGCGATCCATTCGCCGTGGTCGCGGGTTACCCACACGGGTTGCTGATCAAGCCACGCGCGCGGCGCCGGGCGATGCGCCCCGGCCTTGCCGAGGGGGAGCAGGGCGACGCCGCCAGGGACCCGTGATTCGAGTGGCAGACCCAGAGCGATCATCGGCGTCATCGCCAGCAGGCACAGGAGGCTTCGGCGAACGTTCATAGCGATGCGGCCTTGAACGTATCGCACTGGCGGATATCACCGCTTTCGATGCCGCGTTTGAACCATCGGACCCGTTGTTCCGAACTGCCGTGTGTGAAGGATTCGGGAACGACGCGTCCTTGCGACTGCTGTTGCAGGCGATCGTCACCGATAGCCGAGGCGGCGCGCAGGGCCTGTTCGATTTCGCCCGGTTCTATGATTTGCTTGGCCGCGTCGGCCTTTGCCGCCCAGACGCCGGCGAAGCAATCAGCCTGGAGTTCGAGGCGGACCGACAGGGCGTTGGCGCGGCTGCGGTTGCTGCCTTGCTGGGCGCGGTGAACCTTTTCCGAAATGCCCATCAGATTCTGCACATGATGGCCGACTTCGTGCGCGATGACATACGCTTGGGCGAACTCGCCCGGCGCATGAAAGCGGGTGCGCAGGTCTCGGTAGAACGAGAGGTCGATATAGACGCGTCGGTCGGCCGGGCAGTAGAACGGTCCCATCGCTGCTTGTCCTGTTCCGCAGGCGGTCGGCGTGGCGCCGGAAAACAGGACGAGCTTTGGACGAAGGTACGATTCGCCGTGCTCGCGGAAAATCCGTTCCCAGGTGGTTTCGGTGCTGGCCAGGATCTTGGAAACAAAGCGCGCCGCCGGATCGTCCGGCGGTGGTTTGTGGGCAGTGACATGCGGGGTGGGTGGCGCTTGCAGGTTTGACGCCATACCGAGGATGGTCATCGGGTCAATGCCGAGGAAATAGCCTGCGGCAAGCGCGACGATGACGGTGCCGAGTCCGAGTCCGCCGGCGCCGATACCGCCGCCATAGGACTCGCCCCGGCGGTCTTCGACGTTGCTGCTTTCATCCTGATCGTCGAGTCTCATTCTTTGCTTTTCTCTTGTTTGGCAGCGCTCTGCTGTTGTTCGCGCGCTTGTTTTTCCCGCAGGCGGGCGTTCTTGCTGTCGTCGAAGAAGACGTAACGGCCGAACAGCTGGCAACCCTTCATGCCCGGATCGCAGGGCAGGTCGTTGATTTTGCTGCAATGACCGTTGACTTCGTGGGGGCAGCCCCATCCTGCGCTTGGCATCGTCGTCCTTTCAAAGGGTCCTATTTTCTCCGGCCGGCGGTCTTGGAACAAGTCTTCGGTCCGCACGGCTTCAGTCTTTGTCCGGGGCGCTGTCGGTGATGACCTCGTCCGCAGAATCGCAGCCCTTGCCCGCAGAAATCGAGCGGGCGAACATGCGCGCAGCGACGTGCCACCACCGTTTCGGCAGCCACGGAAGATGATGTTCGGGGGCGACGATCAAACCGCAGGCGTAGGCGTTGCCGTCCCAATGGAGTGCCGGGCAGTGTCCGTGTCGTCGGGCAAAGAGCAGGCGGCCGACCGGACAGGGTTCTGCGGCGCAACACACGCCGCAGCGATTGCAGGGTGCGCCAAAAGCGGGCTTTTCGGGGGCCGCCCGGTCGAGCGTGACGCTGTATTCGCGTTCGTCATTCACCGTGCTGTGGACTCATGTGGTAATCAGAGCGCCGATTCGATGAGCGCCAGCACCTTTTCCGGGGGGCGGCCGACAACGGCTCGGTCGCCGCAGACGACGATCGGGCGTTCGATCAGGATCGGATGCTGGCAGAGCGCATCGAGCCATTCGCCTTCGTCCAGTGTCTTTCCGGCGTAGTGCTCCTGGTAGACGTTTTCTCCGCGGCGCACGAGTTCGGAGGCTTTCATGCCGAGCTTGTCGAGCAGGGCACGCAGTTCTTCCCGGCTCGGCGGTGTCTTGAGGTAATCGATGATATCGGCCTCAAGCGCGCGACCGGCAATCAGGTCGCAGGCGGAACGGCTCTTAGAGCAACGGGGGTTGTGGTAGATGACGATCTGCGATTTTTCCATGGTCTTCGTTTCAGTTGTCGGTGTTCGCTTGGACAGGTGTGGCATGGCGGGGTTCGTGCTCAGTCGCGGGCGATCGAGCGGAGTCCGTCGAGAAGCGACTGGACGGTGGCCGAGCGCTCGAAGCGCCGATGCACGACGATCAGCCAGGAGTGATATTCCTCACGGAGCGGAATATAGCGCACACCGGGAAACTGGATCGGGGTCAGGATATCGATCAGCAGACTGACGCCGAAGCCGGCCGCGATCAGGCTGATCATGGTGCCGACTTCGGTGACGTGCTGGGTGACACGTGGCGTGAAGCCAGACTGCCGGCAGACGTCGATCAGGTCGTGGCCCAGGCCGATGCCTTCCGGATCGAGAAAAGAGACGAAGTCGTCGTCGGCGAGTTCAGCCAGGGAAATCGATGTGGCGGATGCCATCCGGTGGCTGTCGGGGATGGCAGCGAGAATGCGCTGCCGCGACAAGGGGAAGTGGTCGACGCCCTCGGGCAGGCGGTTGGGCAGCGGCGCGCGGACGACCGCAAGATCGAGTTCGCGCTGCGGCACGGCGTCGATTTGCCGGAGAATCGGCAGTTCGTGCATGGCCAGATGGACGCCGGGGTGCTGCTTGCGGAATGCCGACAGAAGATGCGGAAAAGGCTGGTCGAACATGGCCGAACCGACGATGCCGATATCGATGCGTCCAGCTTCGCCGCGCCCGATGTCGCGCGCCCGACGGGTGGCGCGCTCGGCGTGTTCGAGCACGTTACGCGCTTCGTCGAAAAACGCCTGCCCGGCTTCCGTCAGTTCGATGCGCCTTTTCGTGCGCAGAAAGAGCCGGGTGCCGAGCTGGGTTTCGAGCGACTTGATCTGTTGGCTCAGGGCCGGTTGCGCAATGCCCAGGCGCTCGGCGGCGCGCGCGACGTGCAATTCCTCGGCGGTGGTCACAAAGTATCGGAATTGCCGAAAATCCATGCCCACACCTCCTTTTTGATAAGTTTATCGTATCAATTTTGGTGTTTTAATACAATTGATGGTGGTTTAAAAAGCCGGATAATGGCCGCTCGTGAAACGGTTTCGTTCCGACGCCGCCACATCGGGCTAACATCCTCCTCGAAAAAGTTGTTGCCTGGGTCGTCGGACTTTTTATTCTTGCCATGGCCTCCTCCTCTCTGAATCTTGCGCTTGACGCGCCCCATCCGGTTTTTTCCAATCGCTCGCTGGTGTTCGCGCTGGCAACCTTGTGCTGCCTGTTCTGGGGGAGTTCGTATCCGGCGATCAAGGGTGGCTATGCGCTGTTCGAGGTGGTGCGTGGCGACATCCCGTCCACCTTGCTGTTCGCCGGTTGGCGGTTTACCTTGGCAGGTCTCGTGCTGCTCGCTTTCGCCCGTGTCGGCGGGGCGTCGTTGCGCCTGTCGCGGCGGCACTGGCAGGGTGTAGTGTCCTTGGGCCTGGCGCAGACGACCGTGCATTATGTGTTCTTTTACGTCGGTCTGGCCAATACGACCGGCGTCAAGAGCTCGGTGCTGAATGGCGCCGTGTCCTTCTTCGGCGTGTTTCTCGCGCACTACTTCGTTCAGGGAGAGCGCGTCACTTTGGCGAAGGTGCTCGGTTGTATCGTCGGATTCCTCGGCGTGCTGGCCGTCAATTTCAATCCGGAATTGCTCGATCTCAGTTTTACGCTCCTCGGCGAGGGCTTCGTCCTCATCGCGGCGTTCATCATGGCGGCCGGCATGGTTCATGGCAAAAGCATTTCGCGGACGCTCGACTCGACGGTCATGACGGGGTATCAGTTGTTCATCGGCGGCAGCGTCCTGCTGTTTGCCGGCACCGTATCAGGTGGGCATCTCGCGGCATTGACGCCGGCGTCGGCGGCGCTGATGGCTTTCCTTGTCTTCAATTCGTCAGTGGCCTTGTCGTTATGGAGCGTACTGCTCAAGTACAACGGCGTCGGCATGATCAGCGTCTTCAATTTCCTCGTGCCGATTTTTGGCGCGGTCCTCTCGGCCTGGTTCCTGAACGAATCAGTCCTTGAATGGAAAAACCTGGTGGCCTTGCTGCTCGTCTGTTCCGGGATCTGGTTGGTCAATCGCCGGCGTTGAATCCTCGGGGGGGCTTCACAATCAACCGCCGCCTAGCGCTGCGCCCTGCCAGTCCTTGGCGCAATCAACGCTTGTTTGTGGACGCTCGCTAGGCCCGTATCGCCAGTTTTTCCTGCGCCATGCGAATGAACTGCTGGCACGGGATCGGTGGCGAGTAGAAATAGCCCTGGATCGTCGTGCAGCCATTGTTTTCGAGGTAGGCGATCTGGGTTTCCGTCTCGACGCCTTCGGCCACCAGTTGCAGGTTGAGCCCACGGGCGATCGAGATGATCGCCAGGATGACCGGGTAATGGCCCTGCTCGCTTTCGATGGCGCGAACGAAGGCCTGATCGATCTTGATCTTGTGAACCGGGAATCGGTGCAGGTAGGACAGCGACGAGTAACCGGTGCCAAAGTCGTCGATGGCGATATTGACGCCCAGTGACGAAAGTTTGTGCAGTTGTTCTATGGCGTGCAGCGGGCTGCGGATACAGAGGTTTTCGGTGATTTCGGCTTCGACCTGCGATGGTGCGATGCCGTAATGGGCGAGCGTTGCGCTGATCTTGTCGAAGCAATCGCGGTGATCGAGGTATTGCGGCGAGATGTTGAAGGACACCGGCATCGCGTCCAGACCTGCCGCCTTCCATTTGAGAAGATCGCGGCACAATGCTGATAGCATCCAGTCGCTGATCGGGATCATCAGGCCGTTTTCTTCAGCGAACGGCAGGAATTCTCCGGCGCTGACGAGTCCACGTTCGGGATGGTTCCAGCGCATCAGTGCTTCGGCCCCGATGATCTCGCCGTTGCGGCTGTCGACGTGCGGCTGGTAATACAGTTCGAATTCGTTGCTGTCCAGCGCGTGCCGCAGATCCTTTTCGAGTACGACCTTCTGGTAGGTGGCGACAAGCATCGACGGGTCGAAAAAGGAGTAGCCGTTCTTGCCGCTGCCCTTGATGTGGTACATGGCGATGTCGGCATGACGGAGCAATTCGTCGATCGACTCGCCGTCGTGCGGGTACACGGCGATGCCGATACTGGCCGAGATGTAGAGTTCGATGCCGTCGAGGAAAAAGGGGTGGCGCAGCGCCTCGAGGAATTTCGCGCTGATGATCTCGGCATCCTGCCGGCTATGGAGTTCGGGCAGAACGACGGTGAACTCGTCGCCGCCGACGCGGGCCAGCGTGTCGCTCTTGCGCAGGCAATCCTTCAAGCGTGCCGCGGCTTGCTGGAGCAGTTCGTCACCCTTGACGTGTCCGAGCGTATCGTTGATCAGTTTGAAGCGGTCGAGGTCAATGAACATTACCGCGACGTCGCAGCACTTCCGTTGCGATTGCGCGATGGCGAGTCCCAGCCGGTCCTTGAACAGGATGCGGTTGGGCAGGTCGGTAAGAATGTCGTGGTAAGCCTGGTAGGAGATCAGTTGTTCGGCGCGCTTGCGTTCGGTGATGTCGCGCGCAACGCCGTAGGTGCCGAAATACTGCCGGTTCTGCGCCATCCGGTCCTGCGAGTACATGCCCATCGAATTGAATGAGATGGTCATGAACGTGTTGTCGAAGGTGCGTTCGTCGTCCTGGTGCAGGTTCTTGAGGCGCAGTTCGATGTTGCGCGAGGCGCGTTCGCCGACGCGTCGTTCGTTGAATACGTAACGAGCGCGCTCGAGATCCTCGTCGTGAACGATGGCCGAATAGTGCTCGCCGATCAGTTCTGTCGGCGTGTATCCGAGCAGTTTCTGGATGCGGCTATTGACGTAGGTGAACCGGCCGTCGGGGTCTAGCGTGTAGATGATGTCGGGAGAACTGTCGACGAGGTAACGATACAACTTCTCGGAACATTCGAGTTGCCAGGAAATCCGCTGGTTTTCGCCTTCCAGACGTCTTTGCGCGAGTGCGTGCTGGACGGTCTTGAGCAGGTCGGTGCGCGAATAGGGTTTGCGCAGGTAATCGTAGGCACCTTGTTTCATTGCCGATACGGCGCCTTCGATGTCGGTTTCGCCGCTGACGATGATGACCTTGGTTTGCGGCGTGTTGGCGCAAACGAAGGCCATGATGTCGTGCCCGCTGCAGTCGGGCAGTCGCAGGTCGAGCAGGATCAGGTCGAATTGTCGTTGTTGCAGATGTGCGTACGCTTCGGCGCCCGACGCAGCCGTCGAGAGTTCGTAGGCTTCAGCGTCGAGCAAGGCGACCAGACTGTCGAGCATGCGGGGTTCGTCGTCGACGAGCAACAGTTGCGGCTTTCCCTGAGCGCCGTCAGGTGCGGCGGAGGTCTCCGGTTCGCGGGGCCGGAGCGCCTCTTCGATGGCGGCGGAGTCTTCGGTCGAAATCAGGTGAATCATGGCGCGATCTCCCCGGCAGGGGGTTCCGGTTTGATGTTGGCTGCGGCGGGGAAGAGCATGTCGAACGTCGTTCCCCGGGCGCTGCTGCGGCAGGAGATATGTCCACCGGTGTGCTTGATGAGGTCATGAACGATGGAGAGGCCGAGTCCCTGGTGCGTGCCGCCCTTTTTTGTACTTACCGGCGTGAAGAGCGAGGACAGCGTTTCCGGAGGAACTCCCGGTCCGTTGTCACGAACACTGAGTTCGACGTAGTGTTGCCCGTCGCGATGGACGCTGCCCTTGTTGGCGAGGACGACCTCGCCGCCTTCGGGAATGGCTTCAATGGCATTCTTGACGAGATTGATGAAGACTTGCTTCAGCGCTCCGGCAGCGCAGGCGACCTCGCAGCGCTCCTCCTCGACTTCGGCGCTCACCAGCGTGGCCGATTTTGATCCGCGCGTATCGGCGAACATGCGAACGACATTGCGGATGATGGCGTTGGCATCGGTTGCCATCGAGTCGTCGCTGTCGGCGTTGATGAGATGGCTGACGCGGTCGACTTCTTCGTGCAAGACAGTGATTTCCTTGGCGCCGATCTGGTGCTTGTCGAGCTTGCCTTCGAGAACGCCGAGGTAGTTCTTGATTATCGAAAGTGCGTTGTTGCTTTCGTGCACGATCTTTCTCGGCATCGTGCCGGCATCGCCACCTTGGCGTATGCCGGGCACTCCGTCTGCAACGACGTCAGACGCGTCCAGGGCAGTGCCTGCCTGGGCGCCAAAGGTGTGCAGGAATCGTTCGCGGCTACGCAGCCCCGGAATCTGGGCGCGATGGATGCCACCGAGCAGAATGCCGAGCGGTTTGCCGGCGTGCGCTACCGGGATGCTGATCAGACCGTCGCAACCAAGGAGCCGCATCAGCTGGCTTTCGGCAAGGTCGAGCGATTCCGGCTCGTGTTCGATGATGACGGCTTGCTGCGATCTTGCCGCTTGCGACAGGCGGCTGGTGCCGGCGGTACGCAGGGCGAAACCGTTCAGGCGTTGCCGGTGTTCCGTCGTCGGTGTGCCGATCAATGCATCGCCGTTGGCATTCAAACGGAAAAGGATGATTTCCTCGATGCCGAACAGGATGCGGCTCGAGCCGGCAATGGCTTCCATGACGGCCGCCAGCGGCTTTCGCCGGGCGGCGAGCGACTGATGCAGTTCCTTTGCCAGCATCGCATTCCGTACTTCCTCGGCGAGCGCCTGCTGGACGGTTTCTTGTGGCGATTGCGGCACGGCACCAGGCTCGTCCGGATGCGCGTCGGCGTTCTTTTCGGCGAGCCGGGCCAGTTGTCCGGCGATTTCCCAGCCATCGGTCGGAACGACGAGGTCGTCGGCACCGTTGAGGTCGATGCCGAGGGCATCTGCGTAGTCGCGGACTTTGCCGTGGCTATGCTCACGGATCGCGGCGATGTCCGCGGGCGCGACGCCGCAGGCCGCCGCGGTCCCCGTCAACATTTCGTCGTCATCAGGACGCAGGCTGATCAGATGCGCGAGGATGACGGTGCGGACGAGCGGATGCGCGTTGTCGATGGCGGCGCTGCGATGGTGATAGAGCAGGCAGTCGGACAGGAAGGAGTCGAGATTCCATCGGTCGGCGAGAATGGCGCCGGCTTCGGTGTGATTCAGGTTGAGCTGTCCGGATTCAACGTCGGGGAGGCGGTCGTCGTCGCTGGCGAAGAAAAGGAAGGCGAATTCATGATCGGTGGCGGAGAGCAGCGCCAGACGCCCGACATCGTGGAGCAATCCCGCCAGATAGGCTTCTTCCGGATTGACTGCGCCGGAATCGGCGGCGAGAGATTTGGCAATGACGGCAACGGTCAGCGAATGTTTCCAGAAGGCGCGCAGATCGATGCCGTTGGTCTGGTTCATCGAGTTGAATACCTGGAAGACGGATTCGTTGATGACCAGCGTCCGGATCATGTCGGTACCGAGCGTCGCCAGTGCGGATTCGAGGCCGAGCGTCCTGCCGTTGCGATGGAAGGCGGAGCTGTTGGCGACGCCGAGTACCTTGCTCGTGATGCCAGGATCCTTGGCAATCAGGTCGGCGAGTTCGCTCATGCCCGTGCCCTCGTTCTGACAGCGTTCCATCAGCTTGAGGAGTATCTGCGGCATGGCCGGCAAGCGGGCAGAGAGCAGACGGCTGCGAATATCGTTGGAGACCTGTTGCATCGTTCTCGTTGTACTGGCGAAAGACTGCGAAAACGTCTGGTCAGCGAAGCCTCGTATCGCGACGTGATGACAGACGTCTAATGACATTCAATCGCGGATTATAGGCCTGAAATCAAACATTTCAAGGCGTTTTTTCACGTTTTTTCTATAATTTATGCCAGTTTTGTCAGGGTGCGACACCCGGCGTGATTCGTGGCGAAATCGTCGCTTATTCGGCGCGTAGCGCGTCCACCGGGTCGAGCCGTGCTGCCCGGCGCGCCGGAAGCACACCGGCAAGCAGTCCAATGGTGATGGCGACGAGTTCGGCCGTGAGGACGAAGGCGATCGGCGTATGGACCGGCAGGGCCGGCACGAGCAGATGAATGAGTTGCGCCAGACCGATGCCGAGGGCCAGTCCGACGGCGCCGCCGAGGGCCGAAAGCGCCACCGCTTCGCCGAGGAACAGGCCCAGGATCGTTCGCCGCGGGGCGCCGAGTGCGACGAGCAATCCGATTTCGCTGGTGCGTTCGGCGACGGCGATGGTCATGATCGTGACGATGCCGACGCCGCCGACGAGCAGCGAGATGCTGCCGAGTGCGCCGACGGCCAGCGTCAGGATGTCGAGAATCTTCGAGAGGGTGCGCAGCATGTCTTCCTGCGTGGTGATCGTGAAGTCCTCGCGGCCGTGGCGCGCCTTGAGCAGCGTCCTGGCCGCGGCGGCGACGCGTGACGCCGCGATGCCTTCGTCGTAGGAAAGGACGAGCGTCATGAGCCCGTCGCGGTTGAACATTTCGAGTGCACGTGCGGTCGGGATGTAGGCGAGTTCGTCGAGGTCGATGCCGAGGAACTGTCCCTTCGGTTCGAGCACGCCGATGACGCGGAACTGGTAGTTGCTGATGGTGATGCGCGCGCCGAGTGCGCTTTCGGCGCCGAACAGTTCGGTCTTCAACTTGGCGCCGAGAACGACGAAGGGGCGGGCGTTTTCGCTCTCCTCCTTCGGGAAGAATTGGCCGGAGGCAATCCGGATCTGGTAGATCTTCGGCATGTCGGCGCCTTCGCCATAGACGGAGGTGCGGCGGACGCGGCCGTTGCCGCGGACTTCAGTGTTGCCCCAGACGACGCCGCTGATGCCGGCCACGTGAGGCAGGCGTTCCAGGGCGCGCGCATCGTCGAGCGTCAGCGGCCGCACCGACGACGGGATGCCAGTGGGGCTGGGGCCGGTAGTCTTGACCTTGCCCGGTTCGATCATGATCAGGTTGGTCCCGAACTGGGTGAATTCGGAGAGGACGAAGCGGTGAATGCCTTCGCCGATCGAGGTGAGCAGGATGACGGCGGCAATGCCGACGGCGATGCCGAGCAGCGTCAGGAAGCTGCGCAGGCGGTGGGCGACGATCGCGCGCAGGGCCAGGTGGATGGCATCGACGGGGCGGATCATGTCAGCGCCTGCCCAGGGCGAGGACCGGGTCGAGCCGCGCGGCCTGGCGCGCCGGCAGTACGCCGAAGAGGATGCCGGTGATCAGCGCCGTGCCGAGGCCGGCCAGGATCGCCCAGTCGGGCGGGTAGGCGGGGAAGGTCGGGTACAGATGGCGCAACAGTGCCGCGCCGCCCTCGCCGAGCAGATAGCCGATCAGGGCGCCGGTCATCGAGAGCATCGCCGCTTCGACGATGAAGGCCGTCCGGATTGTCGCGGCGGTGGCGCCGAGCGCCTTGAGCAGGCCGATCTCGGCGGTGCGCTGGGTGACCGAGACGAGCATCACGTTCATCACCAGGATGCCGGCGACCGCCAGGCTGATCGCGGCGATGCCGGCAACCGCCAGGGTGAGGGCGCCGAGCAGCTTGTCGAAAGTGGCGAGGACAGCGTCCTGGGTGATGACCGTGACATCTTCCTCGCCCTCGTGGCGCTGCTTGATGATGTCGGTGACCTGTGTCTTGGCCGTCTCGATCGCTTCGCGACTGTGCGCTTCGACGAGGATGCGGAACAGCGTGTTGCTGTTGAACATCGCCTGCGCCAGCGATACCGGGACGATCACCAGTTCGTCGGTGTTCATGCCGAGTCCTTGTCCGGTGGCGGCCATGACGCCAACGACGCGGAAGCGCCGGTCGCCGACGCGGACGAGTTGGCCGAGCGCCGGCGTGGCGGGGAAAAGCTCCTCGCGCACCTTGGCGCCGATGATGGCTTCATTGGCGCCGCGACGCCAGTCGCTTGCGGCGAGAAAGCGGCCCTGGGCGAGTTCGAGGCGACGCACATCGATGAATTCGGCGGTCGTACCGGCGACCATGACTTCGCGCAGCTTGCCGCCGACACTGATCTCGGAGGTGCCGACGGCGAGCGGGGCGAGACGGCGGACGGCGCTCGCGCGCAGCAATGCCTGGGCGTCGTCGACGGTGAGATCGCGCGGCGTGTTGGTGATGGCGTTGCCGGGATTGAAGCCGCCTGTCTGCGAGCGGCCGGGCAGGACGATGACGAGGTTGGTGCCGAGCGACGAGAACTCGCCAACGACATAACGCCGGGCGCCGTCGCCGAGCGCGGTGAGCACGACGACGGCGGCGACGCCGATGGCCATCGCCAGGATCAGCAGGGCGGTGCGCAGCGGATTGCCGGCGGCGGCACCGCGCGCGAAGCCGATCAGGTCGGGGAGGCGCATGTGCGTTCGTCGCGGCGCAGGCTGCCGTCTTCCATGTGCAGTTGGCGGCGCGCGCGGGCGCCGAGCACCAAATCGTGGGTGACGATGATCAGCGTCACGCCTTGGCTGTTGAGCTCCTCGAGCAGGCGCATGACGTCTTCGCCGGTGGCACGGTCGAGGTTGCCGGTCGGTTCGTCGGCAAGGATCATCGCCGGCTGCATGATCGTCGCCCGGGCGATGGCGACGCGCTGTCGCTGTCCGCCGGAGAGTTCGTTCGGGCGGTGATTGGCGCGGTTGGCGAGGCCGTAGTCGGCGAGCGCGCGGGTGACGCGGCGCTGGCGCTCGTCGGGAGGAATGCCCGCCAGCGTCATCGGCAGCGCGATGTTTTCGGCGGCGGTCAGGCGCGGCACCAGGTGAAAACTCTGGAAGACGAAGCCGATGCGCTGGCTGCGCACGCGTGCCTGCTCTTCCGGCGACAGCGTCGTGACATCGCGCCCTTCGAGGCGGTAGCTGCCGGCGTTCGGATGGTCGAGCAGGCCGAGCAGGTTGAGCAGCGTCGACTTGCCCGAGCCCGATGGCCCCATGACGGCGACGTACTCACCGGCGTCGACGCTGAGATTCAGGTGGGTGAGGGCATGCACCGCGCTGTCGCCGAGCTGGAAGACGCGCTCGATGCCCGCGAGTTCGATCAGGGCTGCCATGACAGAGGCCTACTTGCCGGCGGGCGTCGTTTCGACGACGTACGGAACGCCAGCCTTGACGCCGACGCGTTCGAGCGAGGTGACGACGCGCTCGCCGGCCGCCAGGCCGCTGATGACTTCGGTGTATTCCCAGTTGGAAAGTCCTGTTTTGACGACGCGGTCTTCGAGCTTGCCCTGGCTGCCGGCGATCAGGACGTGTCCGCCTTCGAGCAGGGCGGAAGTCGGCACGCGCACGACATCGGGCCGGGCGTCGAGAATGACTTCGACATCGGCGCTGTAACCGACGAGCAGCTTGCCCGGCGCGCTCGGGTCGTCGAAGAGCGCTTCGATATCGACGGTGCGCGCCTGCTTTTCGACGGCCGTGATGTAGGGCGCGACGCGTTTGACCTTGCCGGGGAAACTCCGTTTGGGCAGGGCGTCAAGGCTGATGCGCACGGCTTGTCCGGCGACAATCTTGGGCGCATCGACTTCGTCCATCGGCGCCTTGACGTAGAGGCAGCTGTCGTCGATCAGGTCGATCGCCGGCGGCGTCGGCACGCCGGGGGGCGAAGGCGTCGAGTATTCGCCGACCTCGCCGACGATCTTGGCGATCGTGCCGTCGAAGGGGGCGTAGAGCACGGTTCGTCCCTGTTCGATGCGGGTGGCATTGACCTTGGCCTGGAACTGGATGACGTCGGCCTTGGCTGCGTCGCAGCTGGCACGACGCGCCTGCGCTTCGGTGCGGGCCGATTCTTCCTTCGAGGTGGAGACGAAGCCGCGTTCGCGCAGCGAGGTCTGGCGGGTCGCCTCGCGTTCGGCGTTGTCGGCCTGGAAGCAGGCTTCGGCGACGCGCTGGCGGGCAGTGGCGACCTGGGTCTCGGCGAGCACGCGCTGTGCCTGCTGGTCGTCGTTCCAGAGCTTCATCAGGAGTTGCCCCTTCCTGACGCGGTCGCCTTCCTTGACGGCGAGGATCTCGATGCGTCCGCCCATGATGGTCGACAGCTTGGTGCGCTGGCAGGCTTCGACGCTGCCAGCGCGCGTGTTGGCGATGCTGGCTTCGACTTTGCCGCGATCGATTTCCTTGACCAGCACGGCGATCGGCTGGGGGCGGCCGAACCAGGCGACGGCGGCGGCAACGGCGGCGACGGCCGCGAGGACGATCAGTGAGCGGCGGGCGAGCGGCGACATGGGTGGTCCGGTGGCGGGTCAGTTGCGGGGATGGATCGGGCGGGCCGAGGTGATGAAGGTCAGCGTCCGTTCCGGCTGGATGTCGGCGTGCAAGGCCTCGACCAGCGGCGGATTGACGGTGGTATCGGCACTCCACGAGATCAGGAAATTGGCGCCCGACCCGCCGGTGACATCGCTGCGCGGGACGAAGAGTTCGTGCGTGCCGAGCGGCGGGATGGTCACGGCCTTGGGCACATAGTCCTTGATCAGCTTGCCGTCGGTGTCGTAGTAGCGCGCGTAGTGGAGCGTCAGCGGCTTGCCGCTGTTGGTGTTGCGGATGGCGACGTGGGCCGAGAGCAGTGTCTGCACCGGCTTGCCCTGCGCATCAAGGTCGCCATGGTAAATGTGCGAGTAGATCGGCAGGTAGAGCAACTGGCTCATTACCGAGGGCAGCGACTGGGCATTCGCCGCGCTGGCGAGACTCAGTGCGACGATGGCAATGACATGAACAAAAAATCGGACGCTGCGCGGCATGGGTGTTTCCTTTGACGAATGTCCGGCCTCCGGTGGCAGGACGCCGATGGAACGGCTCGGAAAAAACTGTCGACAAGTGTAGCGCATTGACTTGGGGGGTGTTCATCATCAAGCGCAGGTTGCGCAAGGGGCTGGCGCTGGTGGGCAGCGCCAGCCTGCGCATTCGTCGCGCTTGGCGGATAATGCGTGGGTTCCGGGCGTCGGTCCCGGCGACGGAGGGCAATGACATGCGGTGGTGGCGAAAGAGGAGCAGCGCGGCGCTCAGCGTGCTGGCGGCGCTGAGCGTGCTGGCCGGGTGTGCGACGTTCGGTGCGTCGAGCCCAGCGCCGACGGTGACGGTGTCGCTGGTCGGTTTCAACGATTTTCACGGGCAGTTGCTGCCGGGAAACGGTAGCGTGCCGGTCGCCCGGTCCGGTTCCGATGCGGTGGAGCGGGTGCCGGCCGGCGGCGCCGCTTATCTGGCGGCCCTTGTCAAACGGCTGCGGGCAGAGAATCCGGACAACACGCTGGTCGTCGCCGCCGGTGATCTGATCGGCGCCTCGCCGCTGGTGTCGAGCCTCTTCCATGACGAGCCGACGATCGAGGTGCTCAATCGTATCGGCGTCTCGGTCTCCTCGGTCGGTAACCATGAATTCGAGAAAGGGCGCGAGGAACTGTTCCGCCTGCAGCGCGGCGGCTGTCATCCGGTCTCGGCGGACGGGACGCAGGGCGTGGTCGGGCGCGATACCTGCATGACGGGCGGGCGCTTCGAGGGCGCGAAATTCAGCTATCTCGGTGCCAATGTCATCGACCGGCAGAGCGGGCGCCCCTTGCTTCCCGCCTATGCCGTGCGCGAAGTTGGCGGTGTCCGCATCGGCTTTGTCGGCGTCACGCTCAAGGAAACGCCGGCGACGATGCCGCGCAAGCTGGTCGAGGGGCTGGACTTCGCTGACGAGGTGGCGACGATCAACGCGCTGGTGCCGACGCTGCTTCATGACGAACGGGTTGCCTTCGTCGTCGCCCTGTTGCATCAGGGTGGCGAGACGACGGCGCGCGCGATCAACGATACGGCGTGTCCCGGTTTTTCCGGCGCGGTCCTGCGCATCGTCGACCGGCTCGATCCGGCGGTGCAGGTGGTGATGACCGGCCATACGCATGAGGAATATGTCTGCACGCGCCCCGACGGACGGCTGATGACGCAGGCCGGCAATTACGGGCGGATGGCGACCAAGATCGACCTCGTCGTCGAGCCGCGTTCTGGCCGCGTGCTTGCCAAGTCGGCGCGGACGCATGTGGCTGCGAACCGGGGTGTGGCGAAAGACGATGATGTCGATGGCATGGTCAGCCGTTACGCGGCGCTGACCGCCGAGCGCGCCCAGGCGATCGTCGGACATCTGGCGGCGCCCTTGTCGCGCACCGCCAATCGGACGGGCGAGCGGCCACTCGGCAATGTGCTCGCCGATGCGTATCTGTTCGGCGGACAGGCCGGCGTCCCGGCGGATCAGGCGGCGCAGATCGCTTTCGTCAATCCCGGCGGCATTCGTGCCGAGTTGTCCGGCGATCCGGTCCGCGGGCTCGATGTCAGCTTCGGACAGTTGTACGCCGTGCATCCCTTCGGCAATACGCTGCCGACCCTGTCGCTGACCGGCGAGCAACTGCGCCGCGTGCTCGAACAGCAGTGGGAATCGCCGCAGCCGCCAAGCGGCAATGTGCTGGCGGTGTCGGCCGGTTTTGCCTACGCCTGGGATGCGGCGCAGCCGATCGGTGCAGCGCCGGGGCAAGGGCAGCGCGTCGTGCCCGGATCGATGACGCTGCACGGTGTGCCGATCGATTCGAAGGCGACGTATCGCGTCACGGTCAATTCCTTCCTCGCACACGGCGGCGATAATTTCAGCGTCTTCAGCGAGGCGCCGACGCTGGCCGAAAGCGAGCGTGACCTTGATGTGCTGATGGCATATTTCAGGGTGCAGGGCGTGGTGAAGGTTCCGGCGCTCGACCGGATCGGTCGGCGCAACTGATCGAATCGGGAGCGGTCGTGATCGCGAATAAATTACGGAATGCGGGCGTTGCGCTGGTTCTGGCTTTTGCCGCCGCGAACGCCATGTCGGCGTCCTTGCCGGCGGTGGAAGCGCGTCGCGGCATGGTCGTCAGCGAGCAGCGGCTGGCGTCGGTAGTCGGCGTCGATATCCTGCGCCAGGGCGGTAATGCGATCGATGCTGCCGTTGCCGTCGGTTATGCGCTGGCGGTGGTGCATCCGTGCTGCGGCAATCTGGGTGGCGGCGGTTTCATGACGCTGCGCCTTGCCGACGGTCGCACGACGTTCGTCGATTTTCGCGAAAAGGCACCGATGGCGGCGGCGCCGGACATGTACTGCGATGCTCAAGGCAATGTCATCAAGGAGGCGAGTCTTTACGGCTATCGCGCGGTGGCTGTGCCCGGCAGCGTACTCGGTCTCGACACGGCCTGGCGTCGCTATGGACGCCTGTCGCGGGCGGCGGTGATGGCGCCGGCGATCCGGCTGGCGCGCGAGGGCTTCGTGCTGTCGCGCGCCGACACCGATATTCTCGACACATCGCTGGCGCGGTTGCGTCAGGATCCCGAGGCCGCGCGCATATTCCTGCGCCGTGACGGTAGTCCGCTGCAGCCGGGCGACCGCCTGGTTCAGGCGGATCTTGCCCGTACGTTGGCCGCGATCTCCCGCCACGGGCCGCCGGCGTTCTACCGCGGACGCATCGCGCAGGCCATCGAAATCGCGGCGATGCGTCACGGCGGCATCCTTACCGCGGCCGATTTCGCCGCGTATGCGGTGTCCGAGCGTACGCCGCTGCAGTGCCAGTATCGCGGCTATGTCGTGTATTCGGCGCCTCCGCCGAGTTCGGGCGGAACGGCGCTGTGCGAAAGCCTCAATGTGCTGGAAGGCTTCGATCTGAAAGGCATGGGCGCCGGTTCGGCTCAGGCGCTGGCGGTAATGACCGAGGCGATGCGTCAGGCATTTCTCGATCGCAACACCTTCCTCGGCGATCCCGATTTCGTCGATGTGCCGCTGATGCACCTGCTCTCGCCGGAATATGCAAAAAGCATTCGATCGGCCATCTCGGGGCGGGCGCGGTCTTCGGCAGAAGTGTCGCCGGCACGTCTGTCGAAGGAATCAACCGAGACGACCCACTATTCGATCGTCGATGCTGACGGCAATGCCGCCGCCGTGACGACGACGATCAACGGGCGTTTTGGCGCGGCTGTCATCGCCCCGGGGACGGGATTCTTCCTGAATAACGAAATGGACGATTTCACCGTCGCGCCGGGGGCGGCGAACCTGTACGGACTCGTCCAGGGGGCGGCGAACGCGATTGCGCCGGGCAGGCGCCCCTTGTCGTCGATGGCACCGACGCTGGTGACGCGTGACGGTCGGGTATTCATGGTGCTCGGCTCGCCGGGCGGCGCGCGCATCATCAGCATCGTGTTACAGACGCTGCTCAACGTCATCGACCATGGCATGGCGCCTCAGGAAGCCGTCGATGCGTCGCGCATTCATCACCAGTGGCTGCCGGACACGGTGTATTACGAAACGCGCGGTGTGTCGGCCGATACGCGTGAAGCGCTGCAGGCGCGGGGCTATACGTTGCTCGAACAGTCGCCCTGGGGTGCGCTCGGCCTCATCGTCGTCGGCGGTGTCGCCGATGCCGCGCGAGGGGCTGCCAGTTCGGGGAACGACGCGGCCGTCTCGGGCGCCTTGCGCTCGGGATTCCTCTATGGCGCCGCCGATCCGCGCCGCCCGGCCGGTGCGGCGCTTGGCTATTGAGGGAACGGCGAATGCGCTTGTTCTTCGCGCTCTGGCCGTCATCCGAGGCTGCTGAATCGCTTGCCAGCGTCGCCCGTGATTGCGCCTTGCGCTTCGGCGGACGGCCAACGCGGGCGGAGACGGTGCATATGACACTGGCGTTCATCGGAGAGCAGCCGGACGCTCGCCTGGACGAGATCGTTGCAGCCGCCGGATCTGTCGTTTTCGCACCGTTCGATGTGCAACTCGACCGGCTCGGTGTCTGGCGCCATAACCGCTTGTTGTGGGCGGGCTGCCGGACGGTACCCGAGCCGCTGTCCGCATTGACCGGGGGACTGCATTTGGCGCTCGCTCAGGCGAATGTGCGCTTCGAGGCCGAATCACGGCCATTCAATCCGCATGTGAGCTTGTTGCGCTCGGTGCCGGCTTCGGTTTTTCCCGTGTTGCCGCCGAGCCTGTCGCCGCGCGTCTGGCGTTGCGAGCGTTTTGTCCTGATCGCCTCGCAAGGTTTGGCCGACGGGGTCGGCTATCGACACGTTGCCGAGTTTTCGGCTCGCCTGTGACGAACGCCTATTTGTTCAGGCGCTGGATGGCGATGCCAATCCACTCGCGAAACGCGGCGCTGCTGCGGCGCAGCGCATCGGCTGACGGTAGAATGCGTTCTGCATAGCTGCGGGGCCAGGTGTCGTGGGCGGTCGGGGCAGCGACGACTTCGAGTCCCTGGCGCTCGAACAGCGGCACCGCGCGCGGCAGGTGGGAGGCGTGGCTGACCAGCGCGATGCGTGTGATCTTCGCCGGCCAGAGCATGGCCGCGGACAGGTTTGCATTTTCGGCCGTGTCACGCGAGTGCGTTTCGGTCCAGCGCACCTTGGCGCCGAATTCCTTTTCCAGCGTTTCCTTCATCGCTTCGGCTTCAGGGCGGCTGCCGAAGGGCGCGCCGCCGCTGACGAGAATCGGCAGGCCGCTCGCCTTTTGCAGCCAGGCGCCATAGCGCAGACGTTGCAGCGTTGCGCTTCCGACGGTGTCGGTACCATATTCGGGCGCGTCGTCATTGAGGCCGCCGCCGAGAATGACGATGGCCTGGACGTGACGGAGTTGTTCGGCGCTGATCGGCGGTGGCGGGTCGAGACTTCTCATCAGCAGGATCGATACCGCCGGGATCGACATCAGCAGCAGGCATGAGAGGGCGAAGCCGGCCAGCCAGCGACCGCTGCGCGGGTGGCGGCGCGAGAGGAGAACTCCGGCGAGTGCCAGCAGGATCAGCGAGAACGGCGGGACCGCCAGCGCCGACAGGATTTTCTTGAGCAGGAACATGGGGTGCCGACGTCAGTCGCGGAACGTGCCGGGAGGACGGCGACCGTCCTCCCGTACCGATTACGCTACAGGCGTCGTCTGGGCCTGAATCGCCGTCAGCGCGATGGTGAAGACGATGTCATCGACAAGGGCGCCGCGCGAGAGGTCGTTGACCGGCTTGCGCAGGCCTTGCAGCATCGGGCCGACCGAAATGACGTTGGCACTGCGCTGCACCGCCTTGTAGGTGGTGTTGCCGGTATTGAGGTCGGGGAAGACGAAGACCGTCGCCTGGCCTGCGACCAGGCTCTTCGGCGCTTTCTGCTTGCCGACCTCGGCGACAGAGGCGGCGTCGTACTGCAGCGGGCCGTCGATGACCAGGCTCGGGTCGGCTGTCTTGGCGAGCTCAGTTGCCTGGCGCACCTTCTCGACGTCGTTGCCGGCGCCCGAAGTGCCGGTGCTGTAACTGATCATCGCGACCTTTGGCTGGATGCCGAAGGCAGCGGCGCTTTGCGAACTCTGGCAGGCGATCTCGGCAAGTTCTTCGGCGCTCGGGTTCGGGTTGATCGCGCAGTCGCCGTAGACGAGGACCTGTTCGGGCATCAGCATGAAGAAGACTGACGAGACGATCGACGAGCCCGGCGCCGTCTTGATCAGCTGCAATGCCGGCCGTACGGTGCTGGCGGTGGTATGCACGGCGCCGGAGACGAGGCCGTCGACGTCGCCGACGGCGAGCATCATGGTCCCGAGAACAACGGTGTCCTCAAGTTGGGCGATCGCCTGTTGCGGCGTCAGGCCCTTCGACTTGCGCAATTCGACCATCGGGCCGACATATTTCGCGCGGATGTCGTCCGGGTCGATGATTTCCAGCGACTCCGGCAGCGTGATGCCTTGCGTGGCGGCGACGTCCTCGATCGCGCTACGCTTGCCGAGCAGCACACAGCGGGCGATACCCTTTTCCTCGCAGATTGCCGCGGCGCGCACGGTGCGCGGTTCCTCGCCTTCCGGCAGGACGATGCGCTTGACGGCGCTGCGGGCTTTCTGGATCAACTGGTAACGGAAGGCCGGCGGCGACAGCTTGGTCGTTTCGGGAATGTGGAACGAGGCGGCAATCGCGTCGGTGTCGAGGTGTTCGGCGACCGTTTCGAGAACGGCATTCATGCGCTCGATGTCGTCGTCGGGAACGGCGCCCGGGGTTTCGATGACGCGGCGGGCGGTGCGGAAAGTGTCCGATTCGGTGCGCAGGATCGGCACGCCGTTTTCGAGCACCGGCCCGACGAGTTCCATGAGTTGCGGATCGATGCTGCTCGAATGCGTGAGGAGGATGCCGGCGATCGGCATGCCGCGGCTGACGGCCAGCGACGTGGTCAGGATGATGTCATCACGGTCGCCGGAGGTGATGACGAGTGCCCCCGGACGCAGGTGCGGGATGAACTGCGTGGCCGAGCGGGCGGCGACGACGACGTTGCTGACGCGGCGCGTGGCGATCTCGCCCTCGGCGATGACGGTTGCCTTGAGGTGGCGGGCGACGTCAAGTGTCCGCGGTGCCTGCAACTCCGGCGTCTCATGGATGACGCCCCAGAGTTTCATTGGCGCCAGGTCGCGTGCGGCGGCCTGGTTGTCGAATTCTTCGGGGGCCATGTTGAGCACGGCGCCGGCGACATTGCAACCGGCGCGGGCGAATTGCCGTGCGCTCAGCTTGAGGTCAGCAACGGCCTTCGGCTGGGCGCCGTTACCGACGAGAATCACTTCCGCCTTGAGACTGTTGGCGACGTCGATGTTGAGCTGCGACGTGAAGGTGTGCGTGGCGTCGGCGTGCAGGCCTTCGATGACCAGGATGTTGGCATTTTTGCTGGCATTCATGCACAACGCGACGATGTCTTCGAGAACGTCGGCGCCCTGGTTCGAGGCAATGCGTTCGGCGATGGTGTTCAGCGGGATTGAATCGGGGGCTTCGATGTTGAAGATCTGGCGGATGAATCCGCTGGAGTTGTCATCCTGTTCCTGGCCGACGGGTTTGGCGAAACCAACCTGAACTCCCAGTCGTTGCAGCGTGCAGACGATGCCGAGCGCAACCGAGGTGAGGCCGGCGTCCTGATGTACCGGCGCGACAAGGAAGGCTTGCGTCTTGCGTTGACTCATATTTTTTCTCCCCGGAGGAACTATGTGTGCGAAAACATGCAATTATCCTCTTTCGTCGCGCCGCTATAAAGTGCACTTTCGTGATATCTGAATGAATGATTTCTTGCGTTTGCACATGCGCCGGGGCGTGCCTGGTTGGCAGCGTTCCCCGAGTGGCGCGGCGGTCTGTGGGACAATAGTGTTTTTCCTTCCGCTGCGGCTGCGCTTCTCCAGGAATCGATGGTCTTCATGGATGTCCGACATCTCCACGGCGTTCTGCTGTTCTTGTCTGCCTTGCTGTTGTTTGCCGTGATCGATACGTCAATCAAGTATCTGTCGGCTTATGTCGCGGTCCCCGTGTTGCTGTGGCTGCGCTTTGTCGTCCATATGGTGTCAATGCTGGCGGTCGTCGCGCCCCGGGTCGGCTGGGCGCTCGTTGTGACGCAGCGGCCCTGGGTGATGATCTTCCGCGCCTTGATGCTCGTCGGTTCCAGCCTGTTGTTGCAACTCGCCTTCAAGCGCATGCCGCTGGCGGAAACCACCGCGCTCTTCTTCGTCACTCCGTTGATCGTCGCGCTGATGGCTGGTCCGATGCTCGGCGAGAAATTGCGCTTGCGCACCTGGGGGGCGATCGGCGCCGGATTTTCCGGTGCCCTGCTGGTCGCGCGTCCGGGCGGAGCGCTCGTCGGCGAGGGCGTTGCGCTGACCCTGTGTGCCGCCTTATGTTATTCGATTTATCAGGTGCTGACGCGCAAGCTGTCGGCGAGCGAGCCGGTCATGCGGCAGTTGTTCTATACGGCGCTGGTCGGCACGATCGTCATGTTGCCCGTGCTGGGCATGTTCCCGATCACGGTGCCGCCGACCTGGGGCTTGTCGTTGCTCGCCTTGTCGCTCGGCATCCTGGCCGGCATCGGGCATTTCTTCTTTATTCGCGCGTTTCGCGATTCGCCGGCGTCGACCCTGTCGCCGATGATGTATTTTCAGTTGGTGTGGGTGTCATTGCTGGGGTGGGCGGTCTTCGGTCAGTATCCGGATTCGCTTTCCCTGGCAGGGATGCTGGTCATTGTCGTGTCGGGGATCAGTCTGGTGCTGCAGCGGCAACGCTGATGCATCGGTGCCGTTCCGCGAGAGAGGATGTTCGAATGGTCGGTTTTTCGTTGTTTTCCCTGTGGTCTTCTTTGCTGCGCCGGCGCGTGTTCGCCCGCTGCGCCTGTGCGGTTCTGCTTGCGTGTCAGCCCTTGATATCGCGGGCGTCATCGCTGGAAATCGTTGACGCCGAGTTTGGCGTTTTCGATGCCAGCCGTCCCAATGAGATCCGCTTTTTGCCGACGCTCACCGTGCCGCATCGTGTCGGTCAGCGCTATGGCTGGATCATCGATCTCAATACCCGGCAGCGAAGCGTCAGCGTGCGTGAGGAATACCTGCTGCCGAGTACTGTGCAAGGGGGCGAGGTGAATGGTGTGCTGGTCATTCCGATGGAGCGGCGCAATCAGGCGAGTCAACGCCAACTGGTCCCGCAGGAGGGGCGGATCATCGGTGAATGGGAAATCGGTCCCGGCGAACCCCCCGGGCGACGGCATCTGCAGGTGTTCGTCGAGGGCAGGCTGGCGGGTGATTTCGAATACGAGGTGAAATGAATCGCCGCCGCTGCGTGGTAAAAAAAAGGCGGAACCCGGAGGTTCCGCCACAAGAGAGAGACTGTTTTTCGCGTGCTTGTCAGTAAACCGGTGCGCCCTTGATGAGCGTCGGAATCCACAGCGAGAACCACGGGAAGTAGGTGACCACGGCCATCACGGCGAACAGCGCGCCATAGAACGGCAGGATGCTCTTCATGACCTGCTCGACCGAAACATCGCCGATGGCGCAGCCGACAAACTGCGTCGTGCCGACCGGCGGCGTGTTGAGACCGAGCGCGCAGTTGAGCAGCATGACCATGCCGAACTGCACCGGACCCATGCCCATCTTGAGCGCCAGCGGCAGGAACAGCGGCGTGCAGATCAGGATGGTCGAGGCCATGTCCATGAAGGTGCCGAGCAGGAACAGGATGACGTTGATCAGGAAGAACATCATGTACGGATTCGTCGTCGCCGAGAGCAGCGCTTCGGCCGTCTTGTCCGGAATCTCGAGGATGGCCATGATGTACTGGAACATCGTCGACACGCCGATCAGCAGGAGCACGACGCCGGTCGTCTTGGTGGCCTTGGCGGCGGCCTTCATCAGCTTGGCCCAGTTCATCGTGCGATAGCCGACGAAGGTCAGGAACAGCGAGTAGGTCACTGCGATACCGGCCGCTTCGGTTGCGGTCGTGACGCCCATGATGATGCAGCCGAGGATGATGATGACGACGAACATGCCGGGAATGGCGGCGACGAACGAGGTCAGCACAGCCTTCCAGCCGGCGAACGGGTCGAGCGCGCTGGAGCCGTCCGGACGGCGCGGATAGCCTTCCTTCTTGGCGACCCAGTAGGCGGCCGCCAGCATGCAGACCATCAGCACGATGACCGGCATCAGGCCGGCGAACATCAGCTCACCGATCGAGGCGCCCTTGACCATGATGTTCGGGCCGGCCAGCATGCCCGCCGTGCTCGACGCCGCAAAGGCGTAGATGATCATGTTGTGGGAGGTCGGCATCAGCGCGCCGCAGAGCGCAGCGTGCGTCGTCACATTGACGGCGTAGTCGGCGCTGTAGCCCTCCTTTTTCATCATCGGGATCATGACGCCGCCCATCGCCGAAACGTCGGCGACCGGCGAGCCGGAGACGCCGCCGAACAGCGTACAGGCAACGACGTTGGCCATGCCCAGGCCGCCGCGCCAGTGACCGACGAGGTTGCGGGCGAAGTTCACGATCTTGTCGGCGATGCCGCCGTGCAGCATCAGTTCGCCCGAGAAGACGAAGAACGGGATGGCCAGGAACGAGAAGACGTTCATCCCGGAAATCATGTTCTGGAACGCGAGTTCGAGCGGGAAGCCTTCGACCCAGTAGGTCGCCAGGCAACTCAGGGCGATCGAGAAGGCGACCGGCACTCCGAGCAGGAGAAATAACGTGAAGCTTATGCAGAGTACGGTCAGTGCCATGATGGAACCACTTCCTTGTCAGTGAACATTGCGATCAGGTGTTCGATCGAGAACAGGATGATCAGGACGCCCGAAATGACGCAGGGAATATAGCGCCAGGCCTCGGAGATGCCGAGCGTCGGAATGGCGTTGGCCCAGACCGACATGGCCATCATCGTGCATCCCCAGCAGAGGGCGATGCCGAAAATGATCGTGAAGATACCGACGATGTTGCCGACCCAGAACTGGATATTCTTGGGCAGCAGGCCGACCAGCGATTCCATGCCGATGTGGCCTTCGTCGCGGACGCCGGCGGCGCCGCCGAACATGGCGACGTTGATGACCAGCAGCAGGGCGACCTGTTCGGACCATGCCGGTGCGTCGTTCAGGGCGTAGCGCCAGATGACCGAGCCGACGACGATGGCGACGATGCCCAGCAGGCCGGCGACGGCGATATACATGCCCCACCGCGAAAGTCGGGCGTTAAGAGGTGTTAACCAATCCATTACGTTCTTCCAGAGAAAAGCCCGAAGCCGCGATACTGCAAGCGGCGACTTCGGGCCTTATGGCGTTGACTTGAAGCGCCGGGAGTCTTACTTGGTGTTGACGATGTCCTGGACCAGCTTCTTCAGTTCCGGGGTCGGCGAGAACTTGTCCCACACCGGCTTCATGACGGTCACGAACTCGGCCTTATGCACGTCGTTGATGTAGGTGGCGCCGGCCTTGATCGTCGCTTCCTTCGAGGCCATCTCCTTCTTCGTCCAGAGGTCGATGTAGTACGGGATCGTTTCCTTGGCGGCGTCGCGGATGACCTTCTGCTCTTCCTTGGTCAGCGTGTCCCAGACCTTCTTCGAGAAGACCAGCACTTCCGGGGCCATCACGTGTTGCGTTTCGCTGAACACCGGGGCGGCTTCGTAATGCTTGGAGGTCTCATACGACGGATAGTTGTTCTCGGCGGCATCGACCAGGCCGGTCTTCAGCGCCGTGTAGACTTCGGCGTAGGGGATCGGCGTCGGGTTGGCGCCCATCGCCTGGACCAGGCTCACCCACAGGTCGGACGGCTGGACACGGATTTTCATGCCCTTGACATCGGCGAGCGTGCGCACCGGCTTCTTCGCGTAGATCGAGCGCGCACCCGATTCCCAGAGCGCCAGGCCGACGAAACCGGCCTTCTCGAACGCGGCCAGGATCTGGTCTCCCTGCGGGCCGTTCATCGTCTTGCGGAAGTGGGCGATGTCACGGAAGATGAACGGGAACGACGGCACCATCGATTCGGGCACGATGCCGTGGAAGGCCGAGGTGTTCACGCGGACCATGTCGAGCGCGCCGATCTTGACCTGTTCGATCGTGTCTTTTTCGGAACCGAGCGAGCTGTTGCCGAACACCTTGACGTTGTATTTGCCGTTGGTCTTTTGGCTGACGATTTCGCCGATCTTCTTGACCGTCATGACGGTGGGGTAGTCGAGCGGGTGCACGTCGGCCGAACGGAAGTCACGGGCTTGCACAGCGCTCATGGCGAAGGCCGAAGCCAGCACGACGCCCAGCAGTTTCTTCAGATGCATAATTTCCTCCTCGATAGAAATTAAAGTTATTGCAACCGGTGAATAATTAGAAAAACCGATGGTGATCGGGTGCTACAAAACGGTGTTGAAAGAGGCCCCGGTGCATGCCTTGAGGGCAATATACTCCTCGGGGGTGGGGGGGACAAGGCGTATTTAGATACCTGACCAATTCTTGTGCGCTCATCTGTGTGTTCCCGCTGCGAGTGTCAGCTACGGCTCTGTTTTAATAGTGTTTCGAGCACGCGCATGTTGCGCAGCGACTCGTCAAGCGTGAGCGCCAGCGGGCGCTTTTGCAGGATGGCGTCGGAGAAATCGGCAATTTCACTGCCGTAGCGATCCGAGGCCGCGACCGCGATCGTTTCGCAGCCCTTGGCGGTAATGAGTTGCAGTTGGCCGGCATCGTCGAGAAAAGTATCGGGCGCCAGCAAGGTGCCTTGTGTTCCGGTGATCTCGGTATGCATGCGACCGAAGGCATTGAAGCCGCAGTGCAGCGAGGCGACGAGTCCGCTGCGGTAGCGGAGGATGGCCGAGAGGTTGATGTCCACACCGTGGGCGCGGTCGCAGGCGACGACGGTCTCGACCGGTTCGTCCTGCGCGATCATGCCGATCAGGTTGAGCGGATAGCAGCCGACGTCGTAAAGGGCGCCGCCGCCCAGTTCCGGTTGTTCCTTGATCGTATTGACCCGGTCGAGCAGGAAGCGGAAGGTCGAATTGATGCTGCGGATGTCGCCGAGAACGCCACTGTCGAGGATCTCGCGGATCTTGCGGACGCGCTCGGTATAGCGGTACATGAACGCTTCCATCAGCAGTACACCGCAGTCGCGGGCCGTGGCAACCATGCGTTCAGCTTCGGCGGCATTGAGTGCGAGCGGCTTTTCGCAGAGGACGTGCTTGCCGGCGCGCATGGCCTTGATCGCCCATTCGCAGTGCAGCGAATTCGGCAAGGGCAGGTAGACGGCGTCGACCGCCGGGTCGGCGAGCAGCGCGTCGTAGGAAGCATGGGCGGAGAAGGGGCCGAACTGCGCCTGGCATTCAGCCAGCCGTGCCGGTTCGCGCGACGCCATGGCCTGCAGTTGCGCGTTGGCGCAGCGCAGGATGGCAGGAATGACCTGCAAACGTGCGATACGGGCGCAGCCGAGAATACCCCAATGAACTGGTGAGCCATGTGTTCCCCTCTGACAGCGTGCCCTGCAGCGCGCCATCGGACAGACAGTGTTCTTAACCCTGAGTGGCGGCGATTATGGTGAAAATCGTGGGGGCGGGCCAATGCTATTAAGCATGACCGTCATGCTCGGATTGGTATGGCGATCATGCCGGACTTTGCGTGTCGGCATGAGCGGCATTTTCGCCGCGCGGATAGGCGCGGACACATTCGAGCATGTCGTTGAGCAGGCGCGAGTCCTCGTCCTTGCGGTAGGCGCAATGCAGGTCGATCAGGCACTCGACGTCGGTGGCCAGCGGGCGGAAGACGACGTTCGGCAGCTGCAGGTTGAGGATGGACTCGGGCACCAGCGCCGTGCCGAAACCGCCGGATACCATGATGGTGGCGGCGATCAGATCGCCCGCCTTTTGCGCCACGATGGGTTCGAAGCTGTGGCGCTTGAAGAGATTGCGGCAGGCGATGAAGACGCTTTGGTCCTGTTCGTCGATCAGGGGTTCGTTGCGCAGGTCGTCGAGCCGGATCTCGGCTTGCTGTGCCAGCGGGTTGTTCTGGTTCAGCGCGACGTAGAGCGGCTCGCGGTAGACGAGTTCCGAGGTGATGTTGGGGAATTCCGGCAGGTAGCGGTCGAAGGCGACGAGGATGCGCCCCCGGTGCAGCGCGCCGATCTGGCGTTCCTTCGGCGTGTTGTGCAGCACGACCTTGACGTCGGGATGGGTGGCGGAAAACGAACGGAGGAGCTTGGGAATGATACTCAGCATGGCCGAGCCGAAGACGCCGATGTCGATGCGGCCGGCCTGGCCGGTGGCGACGCGGCGGATCTGCTCGGTGGCAAGTTCGATGTGGGCGCTGATGTTGTGCGCGTGCTTGAGCAGGGCGGCGCCAGCCTGCGTCAGTTCGACGCCCCAGCTGGTCCGCGTGAACAGCAGGACGCCCAGTTCTTCCTCGAGCGACTGGATGTGGCGGGTGAGCGGGGGTTGCGTGATGTGCAGCCGCTCGGCGGCGCGACTGATGCTCCGCTCTTCGGCGGTGACGATGAAATACTTGAGACGCCGGACATCCATGGGGTTTCTCCAGACAGCGCTTTGTCCAAAGAGTAAATATATCAGTCCGCGCCACCCAAACGGCGCTTTGTCGCCCCGACCCATGCTGTTTTTGTATGGCGTCGTGCCTTATTAGCATTGGCCGCCTGCAGGGATCTTTCGCATAATCTAAAAAGAATATGACGGCGGGACGAATCCTGCTTACAACATTTCCTTGGTATATTCAGCAGCAACCCTGTTTGTGGTATGGTAGTATGGGGTTTTGTAACCGGCAGTCCCCCCGGAACGGTTGAGGGGCGCGCGTCAAATTACGGAGATTCATGATGAAGTCCTTCCTGAATGCGGATTTTCTGTTGCCCGACGAGAGTTCGCGGCGGCTGTATCACGACTACGCGGCGCAGATGCCGATCATCGATTACCACTGCCACCTGCCGCCGGCCGACATTGCCACGGATGCGCATTTCCGCAACATGGCGCACGCCTGGCTGGGCGGCGATCACTACAAATGGCGCGCGATGCGTTCGAACGGCGTGCCGGAAACCGACATTACCGGGCATGAGCCGGACTATCAGACCTTCCTCGCCTGGGCGAGAACGGTGCCGCGCCTGATTGGCAACCCGCTTTATCACTGGACGCATCTGGAGTTGCAGCGCTATTTCGGCATTAATGAACCGCTATCGGAAAAGACCGCCGCCAAGATCTGGGAAGCCTGCAACGCCCAACTCGCCGGTCCGGAATTCGGCGCGCGCGCGCTGCTCAAGCGCATGAAGGTCCGTGCCGTCGGGACGACCGACGATCCGGCCGATACGCTCGAGCATCACATCGCCTATGCGGCGAAGCGTCAGGCCGGCGATCCCGTCATGGTGCCGAGCTATCGTCCTGACAAGGCCCTGGCGGCCGAGGATCCGGTGGCTTGGAACGCCTACATCGCCCGCCTGTCGGCCGCTGCCGACCAGACGATCGGAAGTTATGCCGAACTGGTGTCGGCCCTCGACAAGCGGCATGCGGCCTTCCACGCGCTGGGCTGCCGTGCATCCGACCATGCGCTGATCGCACCGGTGGCGACCTTCGCGACGGCGGAGCGCCTGCAGGCGATCTTCGCCAAGCTGCTCAACAAGGTGACGCCGGATCAGGAGGAGATCGACGCCTTCCGCACGGCGCTGCTGCTCGAAGTCGGACGCATGAACGCGCGCCGCGGCTGGGCCATGCAGTTGCACATGGGCTGCATCCGCAACCTCAACGCGCCGATGTTCGCCAAGCTCGGGCCCGATACCGGCTTCGACGCCGTCACCGACGAGCGCATCGCGCGCAATCTCGGCCTCTTCATGAATGCACTGCAGGTCGACGGCCTGCTGCCCAAGACCATTCTCTATTCGCTCAATCCGAACGATCTCGAGGTGCTCGGCACAATCATGGGCTGCTTCCAGGATGACACCGTGCCGGGCAAGATCCAGTGCGGTTCGGCCTGGTGGTTCAACGACCATATCGACGGCATGCGCCGCCAGATGGTCAGTCTCGGCAACCTTGGTGTGCTGTCGCGCTTCGTCGGCATGCTGACCGATTCGCGCAGCTTCCTCTCGTTCCCGCGTCACGAATACTTCCGCCGCATCCTGTGCGCGCTGGTCGGCGGCTGGATCGAGAACGGCGAAGTTCCGGCCGACTTCGAGACCTTCGGCGGCTACGTGCAGGACATCTGTTTCCGCAACGCCAAGCAGTACTTCGCCATTCCCGGCGTCGAGGACTGAAAATGAATCGTCCCGAGCGGAGCGATCCGGTCGGGACGGTGTGCAGCGACACGAGCGGCTGGCCGGCAGGCCCGCCGCTCTTTCTTTTTTAGGCGCCGGGCCTGCGCTCGATCAGTTCGATCTTGTAGCCGTCGGGGTCTTCGACGAAGGCAATGACGGTGGTGCCGTGCTTCATCGGCCCGGCTTCGCGCGTGACGCGGCCGCCGCGCTTCTTGATCTCGGCGCAGGCAGCGTAGGCGTCGGGCACTTCCAGCGCGATGTGTCCGAAGCCGTTGCCCAGATCGTAGGAGGGCGTGTCCCAGTTGAGCGTCAGTTCGATGACGGCACCATCGCTTTCCTCGCCGTAGCCGACGAACGCCAGGGTGAAGCGCCCTTCGGGATAGTCGGTGCGGCGCAGGACCCGCATGCCAAGGATTTCGGTGTAGAAGGCGATCGACCGGTCGAGGTCGCCGACGCGGATCATGGTGTGCAGGATTCTCATGGAATGACGGTCTCCGGTGGGGTAAAGCGCGATTTTACAGCGATCGCGGCCGGGACTGTTCGGCAGCCGCCCAGTCGAGCCACTTCAGCAGCGTTGCATACAGGACATCGGCATCGAGCGGCTTGGCGATGTGGTCGTTCATGCCGGCATTGAGGCAATCGCGGCGGTCTTCATCGAAGGCGTTGGCAGTCATGGCCAGCACGATCGCCTTGGCCGACGCGCCGGACAGGCGACGAATCGTTTGCGTTGCTTCGATGCCGCCCATGCCGGGCATCTGCATGTCCATGAGGATCAGCGGGTAGGCGGTCTGGGTCGCCTTGCGCACCGCGTCGAAGCCGTCGCAGGCGGTGTCGACGCGAAAGTCGGCGATCGACAGCAGTTCGGAGGCGATCTCGCGTCCGGTCGGGTCGTCGTCAACGAGCAGCACATGCAGGCCGGCGAAGCGTTGCCTGAGAATCTCCTCGGCATTCTTCGGCTGCTCGGAGGCTGCGACCGGACGTGCGGAAGCACTCGTCTTGCCCAAGCGGAAGGTGGCCCAGAAGGTACTGCCTACGCCCGGCGTGCTCTCGACGCCGACATCGCCGCCCATGTTGCGCGCCAGGTGCCGGCTGATGACGAGGCCGAGGCCGGTGCCGCCAAAGCGCCGCGTCGTCGATCCGTCCGCCTGGACGAAGGCCTGGAACAGGCGGTCGCGTTGTTCCCGTGTCAGTCCGATCCCTTCGTCCTCGACCTCGAGGCGGAGCATGACGCTGTGGACGTCTTCGTCCTGTACCGTCAGGCGGACGCGGATGGTGCCGTGCTCCGAGAACTTGATCGCGTTGCTGACATAGTTGAGGACAATCTGCGCCACGCGCAGTTCGTCACCGATCGCTTCGGCCGGGACGTTCGGGTGGATTGCCCGGAGAATGCGCAGGCCCTTGCCGTTGGCGCGCTCGTCGATCATCGCCAGCGTGTTGGCGAGCGTCTGCGCCGGCGAAAACAGCTTGCTCTCAAGACTCAGCTTGCCGGCTTCGATCTTCGACAGGTCGAGGATGTTGTTGATGATGCCAAGCAGGTGCTGCGCCGCATCCATGATCTTGTCTACCTTGGCCTGTGCCGGGTTGTCGCCCGGAGTGTTGCCCAGAGTGTTGCCAAGATCGCGGCGCAGCAGGTGGCCGAAGCCGATGATGGCGTTCATCGGCGTACGGATTTCGTGGCTCATGTTGGCGAGGAAGCTGCTCTTTGCCCGGTTGGCCGCCTCGGCGGCGTCGAGTGCGTTTTCGAGTTCCGCGGTGCGTTCCTCGACCAGGGTTTCCAGATGTTCGCGGTATCGGCTGAGTTCGGCCTCCACCTTCTTGCGTTCGGAGATGTCGATGTCGACGCAGAAGAGTTCCGGCGGCTTGTTCGGCACGGTGACCACGGCGTGGCTGGAGATGACATTGACACGCGTGCCGTCCTTGCGCATCAGCGCGCGCTCTCTGGTCGGGCTGGCCTCGCCCGAGGCCATCATCCGATTGACCATGGCATGCATCTCGGTGCGCATTTCCGGCGGGACGATGAGGTCGGTCAGCCGGCGCCCGATCGCCTCTTCGGCCGTATAGCCGTACAGGCGCTCCGAGGCTCGGTTCCAGTAGTGCGTGACGAGATCCGGTCCGTAGCCCTGAACCGCGACCGAGGGGATGTCGCCGAAAAGCTTGCGGAAGCGCTGTTCGCTTTCTTCCATCGCGGCGGTGGCGAGTTTGCGGTCGGTGACGTCAAGGCAGAAACCGATGTAGCCGATGAAGTTACCCTGGGCGTCGTAGCGCGGGCTGCCTTCGTCCTGGATCCAGCGGTAGTCGCCGTCGCGTCGCCGGAGACGGTAGTCCATGCTGAATTTTTCGCGCCTTTCGAAGGCGCCGAGATAAATCTCCAGGCAGCGCTGCATGTCGTCGGGATGAACGCCTTCGGCCCAGCCGTTGCCGAGTTCCTGTGCCAGCGTACGGCCGGTGAAATCGAGCCAGATATCGTTGAAGTAGTTGCACAAAGCATCCGTGCCGGCCGTCCAGATCAGCGCCTGGCCGGAGTTGGCAAGGGTGCGGTAGCGTTGTTCGTTTTCGGCGAGTTCGGTCTTGATCCGGTACTGCTCTGTCATCACGCGGTTGAGGTGGAGGCAGACCAGGCTGAACACCAGCAGATTGCCGAGCATGCCGCCGGCAATGGTCAGGAAGGCGGTGCGGCGGACGTGGTCGGATCTGTAGTGCATCTCCGAGATGATGTGCCGATGCTCGCTTTCGGTCTGGTCGAAGCTGAGCTTCATCTGCGCGAGCAGGGTGTTGCCGCGACGAATCAGTGCCCGGGTTTCGGCCGTGGAGACGCCCTTGCGACGGGTATCGAGCGCTGTCGCCGACCAGTCGAGAATGGCCTGTGCGCGCGTCACGATGGGCAGGAACTGCCAGGTTTCGCCGTCGCCGTGGTGTTGGCGGTACTGATCGAACTCGTCGAGGCGGATGCGGGTGAGGTCGGCATTGATCAGCGCGGCGTTGAGATGGTTGAGGTCGTCGCTGATCAGGAAGGAGAGCGTCAGGCTGTGCTGCTGCGAAGCCATGGCGAGGGTGTCGGCGGCTTTGACGAACAGGGACTCGCCGGTTTCTATCTGCGCATTGATGGCCGTCACCTGATATTGAGAGCGTAGCGCGGTCAGGAAGATGACAACGAGCATGACCAGTCCGACGACGAATGCGCCGGTCACGCGTCGGCTCAGCATCCAGGAAAAGGCGCGTCGCGTGCAGGAAATCAGAAATACCGCGAGGCTCAGGACGAGCAACAGCAAGGCGGTATCGGCGGCCATCATGGGCAGGCCGATCCAGCCGAGCATGCCGAGCAGCGGCGAGAGATAGGTGCCGAGCGCGGCCGTGGCGACGGCGAGCGCGATCAGCGCGAGAACGGCGGCGATCAGGACGGCGTTGCGGCGGTAGCGGTGGGTTACGTTCAGGATGAGCGCGCCGCCGATGAAGACCTGGCACACGGCAGTTTCGATTGCCATGCGATAGTTCTGTTCCGGCGGAAGCTGGTCGTAAGGCCACAGGACCAGCAGGGTGTCGATGCCGAGGCTCTTCCCGCTGGCATACTCGGCGAGCGTGGCGAGTCCGATGGCGATCGGCAGGATGGCCACGGTCGTGCCATGACGGACCTTGGCGAGGGTGTCGGGGGCCAGCGAACAGAGCAGCGCGAGGGCGTTGAAAATGAAGCAGAGCGCCGTATTCGGCTTCATCGGAATCCAGCCCGACAGCAGGTTCTTCAATTCCGGGTCGTTCTGCACGTAGCCCGTTATCACCATGCTGCTGATCGCGAGGCAGAGCAAGGCGGCAAAAACGCCGATGCGTGCCGCGAATACGGACAGTCTGTCGGAGGGGGGCGGCACGTCGGGCGTCACGTCGTCAGTCAGTGACTGAGGGGCACAAAGGCCCCGTTGCGAATGCCGACCATGAACGTCCTTCCGAGCGTGTCGCCATTGTCGTCGAAATCGATGGGCCGCTGCGCGCCGACGAAATGACGACGCGCCAGGATCGCCTGCTTGAGCGTTTGCTTGCCTTGCTGCGCTTCCAGGGCGTCGAATATGACGTTGGCGGCGTCGTAGCTGAAGGTCTCGGGAAAGCCCGGCTCGCGGTTGAAGCGGTTCAGGAAGGCATTGCGGAAAGTGACATGACTCGGCATGCGACTGTCACGCTCGAAAAACTGCGCGACGGTGATGCCTTCGATCCATTTCCCGCCAATTTCGACGAGTCGCTCGGTGGCGGCCCATTCCGAGGTGCCGAGCGCAACGCGCGCGTCGAGGCGCCGGATCGCCTGGCTCATCATCGCCGCGTCGACGGAGTTGGCGACGAGGATAATGCCATCGGGCCGGTCGGCCAGCGCCTGTCGGGCCAGGATCGGGAAGAGCGTTTCTTCGCTCGACGTAAATGGCAACGGCGGTAACAGGGTGCCGCCTGCTGCCGCGAAGGCCTTGCTGAAATCGTCGAGCCAGCTCTGGCTATAGGACCGGTTGCGCACGTCGAAGACTAGTCGCAGGCGGCGCAGTCCCTGGACGTGGTAGTAATAGTCGGCGTTGGTACGTACGAATTCGTGGGTTGCCGGGATGACACGGAAGAAATAATCGTCGATGCCGAGCAGGTCGCCCGTGGTGACGGTCGGACTCATGACCAGCATTTTCGCTGCGTTGGCACGCGGGACGATGGCCATTGCCATTGCACTTGTCATCGGACCGACGACAGCGACGACGCGGTGTTGGACGAGCGAGTCGAAGGCTTGAGCGGCGACTTCCGGGGTTTGCTGGTCGTCGCTCTCGATGAGCTCGATCGGACGCCCCTTGATGCCGCCGTTCTTGTTGCGGAGTTCGACGGCCAGTCGCACACCTTGAAGGCCCCCGATGCCGAGGTCGGAGACGCGGTCGGAGAGGCCGCCGATATAGCCGATGCGGACAGGCTCCGGCGGCGCGCAGGCTGCAAGCCCGATCAGCATGAACAGCAACATCGGCAGGTGTCGCAAGGCGATCATGGCGCGTTTTGTCGGTCAGAGTGTCGTGGTTGGCGGGCGCGAAACGCCCCTTCTCCGCATCGTGTCAGAACTGGGTGCCGCTGTGCATCCGTAGTTTATGCAACGAATTTCGGAAACTACGTAGTTGAAGCGCGACCGGCGGGCGCGACGCGCGGACGCTCAGCGTTGCCACTGTGGGCAGGTGGCGGCCAGTGCGTTGAGTTCGGCGCGGGCAGCGCGATAGTCGGGATAGAGCGTCGCGACGTGCGCCCAGAAGCGGCGGCTGTGATTCATTTCGAGCACGTGGGCGAGTTCGTGGGCGACGACATAGTCGATGATGTGCAGCGGAAAATGGACGAGGCGCCAGTTGAGCCGGATGCCGGTCGCGCGGCTGCAACTGCCCCAGCGTGTCCGCGCCGCGGACAGCGCCATCGGCGGCGTAGGCAGGTCGAGGCGCCGGGCGTATTCGGCAAGGCGCGACGGAAACAGGGTGAGCGCTCGCTCGCGCAGCGCCCGTTCCAGTATGCGGCCGGCATCGGCGGGCGCGCGTAGCAGGAGCGTCAGCCCTTCCGGAGAATCGTCCGTCGGCGTATGCCAGACGAAGCGGTTGTTGCCGCGGGCGGTGCGGATCGTCAGCAGTGCGCCAAGCAGCGGCAACTGGACGCCGTCCGTAATGGTGAGCGGTTCGGCGCGTCGCCGGTCGCGCCAGTCGTCGAGCTTTTGCGCGACCCACTCGCCGTGCTTGTGGATCAGTGCCTCGATCTCGGTGAGCGAGGCGCGGGCCGGGGCGGCGATGCGCAGGCCGCGGTGATCAATCTGCAGTCCGATGCTGCGGCGCCGGCTGCGGCGCAGGACATAGGGAACGATGCGGTCGCCGAGGGCGATGGTGCGCGGAATTTCGTCTTCGGCGAGCGGCGTCCGGTCGCCAAAGGGCAATTCGGATTGCCCGGGGAAGGATCTCACTGGCGCGTCCGACGGTGTGGCGCCCTAGGCCTGGGCGGGCGTGGCCGGGTAGCGGTGCGGGGCGATGCGCCGCATTTCCTCGTGGATCCAGGCTTCTGCCAGCTGGTTGACCTCCTCGGTCGTTTTTCCCGTGGTGTCGATGGCCGGGCCGATGCTGACAATGATTTCGCCGGCACGCTTGGCGAAGCGCTTGGTCCAGAATTCTCCCGCATTGTGGGCGACGGGGACGGCGAGGGCGCCGGCACTGACCGCCAGGTGGGCGCCACCCGGCTTGAAACGGCGGAATTCGCCGGGCGCCGTGCGTGTGCCTTCGGGGAAAACGACAACCGAGATGCCGTCGTCGAGACAGGCTTTGCCTTGTACGGCCACCTGGCGCAAGGCGTCCTTGCCGGCGCTGCGGTCGATCGAGATCATGCGGCAGGCGGCGAACGCCCAGCCGAGCAGCGGAATCGACATCAGCGATTTCTTGAGGACAAAAACGACCGGCGGAAAGATCTGCTGCAGCGCGATGGTCTCCCAGGCCGACTCGTGCTTGGCCAGGACGACGCAGGCCTGTTTCGGGATGTTCTCGCGTCCGACGATGCGATAACGCATGCCGAGCATCAGGGCGCAGAGGCCGAGCAGGACGTTGTACCAGGCGCGGATGAAGGCGAAGCGGACGCTGAGCGGCAACACTACGCCGAGCGCCACCAGGGCGCTGGCGAGCGCGGTGACGGCAATGGCGAAGGGGGCGAAAATCAGGGTGCGGAGGAGTGCGATCATGCGGCCTTACTTGCTCGTGCGCGGCGTGTTCGCGAGGACGTGATCGACAGCGTGCGCGAGGCTGTCGAAGACCAGCGTGCTTTCCGGCAGCGCTTCGTTGTCGCGGGTGTCCTGCCCTTTTCCGGTCAACACCAGCACCGGCGTGGCACCGGCCGCGGCGGCGGCCTGCAGGTCGCGCAGCGAGTCGCCAATGGCAAAGACCCCGTGCAGGTCGATGTTGAAGCACGAGGCGATGCGACGGAACATGCCGGGTTTCGGCTTGCGGCATTCGCAGTTGGAGTCGGCCGCGTGCGGGCAGTAGAAGATGGCATCGATGCGGGCGCCGACGGACTGCGCGGCGCGATGCATTTTTTCGTGCATCGCGTTGAGCGTATCCATGTCGAACAGCCCGCGGCCGATGCCGGACTGGTTGGTCGCCACCACGACCTTGAAGCCCGCCTGGTTCAGGCGGGCAATCGCTTCGAGACTGCCGGGAATGGCTTTCCATTCGGCGGCCGATTTGACGAAGTGATCGGAGTCGTAATTGATGACGCCGTCACGGTCGAGGATGACGAGTTTCATACGCCCAGTTTCGAAATGTCAGCGACTGCGTTGAGCTGATCGAACAGCGCCTTGAGCAGGCCGAGGCGGTTGGCCCGGACCGCGGCGTCGTCGACGTTGACCATCACTTTATCAAAGAAATGGTCGACTTCGGCACGTACCGTCGCCAGCACCTTCAGCGCATCGGCATAGGAACCGGAGGCGACGTGCGCGGCGACGACCGGAGCGATTGCCTGGACGCGCGCGAACAGCGCCTTTTCGGCCTCTTCGCTGAGCAAGCCGGATACCGGTGCCGGTGTCGCGCCATCGGTCTTCTTGAGGATGTTGCCGATGCGCTTGTTGGCCGCGGCCAGTGCCAGCGCTTCGGGCAACTGCAGGAAGTCGCGCACGGCCGAGAGCTTGGCCGGGACGAGGTCGATGCGTGTCGGGCGTTGGCTCAGGACGGCGTCGATGACGTCCTGGGCATAGCCGGCGTCCTTGAGCAGTCCGCGCAGGCGGTCGAGCATGAAGTCGAGCAGCGGTTCGGCGACCGGTTGCGTCAGCACACCGTCGGTGAAACCCGCCTGTGCGTCGGCGATCAGGTCGGCGAGATCGAGCGGCAGTGGCGTTTCCATCAGGATGCGCAGCACGCCGAGCGCGGCGCGACGCAGACCGAACGGGTCCTTGTCGCCAGTCGGCACCTGGCCGATGCCGAAGAAGCCGGTCATCGCGTCGAGCTTGTCGGCGAGCGCGGCGGCGCAGGCGACCGGGCCTTGCGGCAGGGTGTCGCCGGCAAAGCGCGGCTGGTAGTGGCTCTGGATCGCGTCGGCGACCTGTACGTCTTCTCCGTCGTGGAGAGCGTAATAGCGGCCCATGATGCCCTGGAGTTCGGGGAACTCGCCGACCATGTCGGTGACGAGGTCGGCCTTGGCCAGGCGCGCGCCGCGGGCTGCCAGCGAAGCGTTGGCGCCGAGCCGCACGGCGATCTTTTGCGCCAGCGCTTCGAGGCGCTCGACGCGCTGCAGCACCGAGCCGATCTTGTTGTGGTAAACGACGTTGGCGAGCTTGTCGAGGCGCGAGGCGAGCGTCGCCTTGCGGTCCTGGTTGAAGAAGAAGCGGGCGTCGGAAAGACGCGGGCGCACGACGCGGGCATTGCCGCCGACGATGTGCTTGGGATCGTCGACCTGCATGTTCGAGACGATCAGGAACTTGTTGAGCAGCTTCTTGCCGGCGTCGAGCAGCGGGAAATACTTCTGGTTCTGCTGCATCGTCAGGATCAGGCATTCCTGCGGCACATCGAGGAATTCGGCCTCGAATTCGCCGACATAGACGACCGGCCATTCGACCAGCGAGCTGACCTCGTCGAGCAGGCCCTCGGAGGGGTTGATCGTCGCCTTGAGTTCGGCCGCCCTGGCGTCGAGCTGGCCGGCGATGATGGATTTGCGTTCGGCGAAGCTGACGACGACCTTGCCTTGCGTCTTGAGCACGTCGGCATAGGCGTCGGCGTTGCCGATGGTGATCTCGCCGGACGACAGGAAGCGGTGGCCGAGCGTGATGGCGCGGCTCTTGAGGCCGAGTACTTCGCCGGGAACGACGCGGTTGCCGTGCAGTTGGACGAGGCCGTGCACCGGGCGCACGAACTGGTGGTCGGAATCGCCCCAGCGCATGAGCTTCGGAATCGGCAGCTTCTTGAGCGCGTCGGCGACGATGCCGGCGAGCACGTCATCGAGCGCGACGCCCTTGACCGTGGCTTCGTAGAACAGCGCTTCGGCCTTGCCGTCCATGCGCTTCTCAAACTTGGCGATTTCGCTGGTGGCGATGCCCTTGGCTTCGAGCTTCTTGAGCAGCGCCTGTGTCGGTTGACCGGCGGCGTCCAGCGCGACGGTGACCGGCATGATCTTTTCGGTGACCTTGGCGTCGGGCGCGACGGCGAGCACGCCGGGGATCTGGATGGCCAGGCGGCGCGGCGTCGCAAACCACTGGTAGGCGTCGCCGGCGGTGGTCAGCTTGCGCGCGGCGAGGCCGGCGTGGATCTGGGCGGAGAAGACTTCACCGAGCTTCGACAGGGCCTTCGGCGGCAGTTCTTCGGTCAGGAGTTCGACGAGGAGGGTGGCGGTGGTCATGTTATTTGTCCCCCTTGCACATCGGGAAGCCGAGCGCTTCGCGGGAGTTGTAATAGGACTGCGCGACTTCGCGCGCCAGGGCGCGGACGCGGCCGATGTAGGCGGCGCGTTCGGTCACCGAGATGGCGCCGTGGGCGTCGAGCAGGTTGAAACAGTGCGAGCACTTCATCACTTGCTCGAAGGCCGGCAGCGCCAGGTTGAGGCCCATCAGGCGCTTCGCTTCCGATTCGTGGTCGCTGAAATGGCGGAAGAGAATCTCGACGTTCGAGTGCTCGAAGTTGTACTTCGATTGCTCGACTTCGTTCTGGTGATAGACGTCGCCGTAGGTCAGCACCTGGCCGTTGGCTTCGGTCCAGACGAGGTCATAGACGTTTTCGACGCCCTGCAGGTACATCGCCAGGCGCTCGAGGCCGTAGGTGATTTCGCCGAGCACCGGTTTGCAGGTGAGCGAGCCGACTTCCTGGAAATAGGTGAATTGCGTCACTTCCATGCCGTCGAGCCAGACTTCCCAGCCGAGGCCCCAGGCGCCGAGCGTCGGCGATTCCCAGTCGTCCTCGACGAAGCGGATGTCGTGTTCCTTGAGGTTGATGCCGAGCGCTTCGAGCGACTGCAGGTAGAGGTCCTGGATATTGTCGGGCGAAGGCTTGAGCACCACCTGATACTGGTAGTAGTGCTGCAGCCGGTTCGGATTTTCGCCGTAGCGGCCGTCCTTCGGGCGACGCGAGGGTTGCACGTAGGCGGCGTTCCACGGCTCCGGACCGATTGCGCGCAGGAAGGTGGCGGTGTGGAAGGTGCCGGCGCCGACCTCGATGTCATAAGGTTGGAGCAGCGCGCATCCCTGTTTGTCCCAGAATTTCTGGAGACGCAGAATGACTTCCTGGAAAGTCGGCTGAATGGTAGGCATGTCAGGCTTCGTGAAAACGCGGAAAACCGCGATTTTACTTGGTTTTTGACATGACGAGAACGCGTCGCCGTCAATCGGGGCGTTACGCCGGGCGGCGGTTCCGCGAAAACGGACGGAAAACCCGGCAGCCGCTGCCGCCGGCGCGCGGCCGACGGCAGTCATGCCAAAGATCAGGCGCGCGCCAGGATCATCCAGGTGCGATAGCGGGCGCCCGGGGCGATCGTCACGGCGTAGTCGGCGACATCGCCGCGTTCGACGCAGACGTAGCCGACGTGGTTGCCCTCGCCGAGGTCGGCGATGTTCTTGTCGTTGGTCCAGGCGTTCCAGACGACGGCGCAGCGGGCGTCCGATTCGACCAGGATGTCGCCGGCGGCGGTGCGTACCGTCTGTTGCGCCGGGACGTCGAGGTAGATGCGGTCAGTGGTGCCGGTAATGACGACTTCGCCTTTTTGCGGCTTGCGCGCGAAGTTGTCCATCTTGTCGATGTAGGTCGTGCCTTCGAGGCCACTGACGCGTGCGGCGGCGACGTTCGGTACGGCGAAGTAGCTGTGGAAGGCGAAGGCCAGCGGGGCGTCCTGGGCGCCGGTGTTGGTCGCCGTCAGGCCCAGCGTCAGCGTCTTGCCGACGCGGACATCCAGCCGGAAAACGAAAGCATGCGGCCAGAGCGCGTTGGTATCGGCGTCGCCCGACAGTTCGAATGCGAGCTCGGTCTCGCCCGTGTCGAGCAGGCTGGCTTCGACAAGCGTCCATTCGGCGGTGCGCGCGAAACCGTGCATGCTCTTGCCATCGGGGCCGGGGCCGAACCAGGGCAGGCAGAGCGGGATGCCGGCGCGGATCGGGGTGGCGTCCTTGAGCGCGGTCTTTGGCGATACCCAGAGCAGCTCGGCCTGGCCGGCCGGGACGAAGGACGTCAGGTGAGCGCCTTGCAGCGCGATGACCGCGCGTCCGAGCGCATTGTCGACGACCAGCATCGGCAGGCCGGCGTCGCCGGGCGCATGCTGGGCGGGATAAAGCTCGGTGGAGGAGACGAGGCGCAGTCCGGAGGTCTGGGCGATCTGCTTCAGGGTCGTGGGATTGGGCATGATGACGGTCTCGTGGGTCGGAAAAAAACGGGGGTTATGAATACGCAACTTACTTGGCGGCTTGCTTGCGCGCCAGGAAGTTGCGGAACAGGAAATCGTGGTTGGCGATGTGGTCGACGAGCCAGCTGCGGATGAAATTCATCGTGTCGATTTCGAGATGATGATCATGTTCCTCGAACGATTTCCGCAGTTTGAAGATGGTGTCGACCATGAGTTCGTGGATGAACTGGTGATCGGCGAGTTGCGGATAGCCGTGGCGGAGCATGATCGCTTCCTCGTGCTGGAAGTGATCCTGCGCGTAGGTCACCAGCTGATTGAGGACTTTCGCGATTTCCTGGCGGTCGCGGTTCTGGATCCAGTGGTCATGGAAAGTGTTGATCAGACGGAACAGTTCCTGGTGTTCGGCGTCGATCGTGGTGTCGCCGATGCCAAGCTGCGGCGACCATGACATCAGGGTCATCGGGGGTTCTCCGGAAGTGGGCGCTCAGGATACCGTGTTGCGGCGCCGGAGCAAAGCGACGCAGAGCAGGCAGAGCATGACGATCGGCGCATTGCCGCCGCGGATGAAGGGCGTGACGCCGACATAAGCGCGGATTTCGCCGCGCAATGCCCCTCGGGTAAATGACGGCAACTTGGCGACGACGCGGCCGTCGGCGGCGATGATCGCCGTCATGCCGGTGTTGGTGGCGCGCAGCATCATGCGCCCGGTTTCGAGCGCACGCATCCGGGAAATCTGCAGGTGCTGCGCCGGCGCCAGCGAGTCGCCGAACCAGGCGACGTTGGAGAGGTTGATGAGGAGCTCCGCTTCCGGCAGTGCACGGATGATTTCCTCGCCGAAGGCATCTTCATAGCAGATGTCGAGCGCGGCCTTCAGCGGGCCGATGCGGATGGGATGCTGGTCGGCGGCGCCCGGCGTGAAATCGGACATCGGAATCTGCGCGAGGTCCATCAGCCAGCGGAAGCCGGGCGGGACGAATTCGCCGAAGGGAACGAGATGCGATTTGTCATAGCGCTGCAGGCCGGTGGCGCCGACGGCGATGGCTGAATTGGCATAGGCTTGGGCGTTGCCGGTGGCGACGCCGAGGATCAGTTCGCCGTTCTGGCGCAGCGCCAGGCCGCGCAGGGCGTCGATGAAGCCGGGCGGCAACTGGTCGTAAAGCGCGGGAATCGCTGTTTCGGGCAGGACCGTGAGTTGGGCGGGATTGTCTTCGGCGAGGTGGAAATAGGTCCGCAGCGATTCGTTGAACCATTCCGGCCGCCACTTGAGTTCCTGCGGAATATTGCCTTGCAGCAGCGCGACGCTGAGCGGCTCGCCACGTGCTTCGGTCCAGCGGACTTCGCGTAACAGCGCACCGCCGGCGAGTACGAGCGCGACGGCCAGCAGCGGGCCGCGCAGGGCGGCGGCCGCGCCGCGCGAACGCCAGGTCGCGTGCGCCACGGCCAGGCTGGCGCCGAGCCAGGCGGTGGCCGCCGAGATGCCGAAGACGCCGAGGATCGGCGCGATACCGGCGAGCGGGCTGGGCGGGGTTTGCGAGTAACCGACGGCGAGCCAGGGGAAGCCGGTCAGCACATAACCGCGCAGCCACTCGCTGAGCGCCCAGAGCGCGGCGAAGAAGAGCGGACGCCGCCAGCCGGCGACCGGGGCGAAACGGGCGAAGAGCGCGCCGACGAGGGCCGGATAGAGCGCGAGAAAAAGGCAGAAGAGCAGCGTCGCCAGGCCGGCGACCGGGGCGGGCATGCCGCCGAAGGTGCTGAGGCTGACGAAGATCCACGAGACGCCGCCGAGAAACAGGCCGGCGCCAAAGGCAAAACCGATCTTTGCGCCGGTGACCGCACACCGCGCGTCGGCTGCCGTGTCGAGCAGCCGGAACAGTCCCGCCAGTGTGACGACAATGAGCGGGAAGGCGTCGATCGGGGCAAAGGCCGCCACGCTCAGCAGGCCGAGCGCAAAGGCAAGCAGCAACGGACGCCAGCGCCGTTCAGTCGATCTTGGCATGGTCGTCCGGCGGCAGCGGGCAGGCGATCGGGCTGGCGAAAAGCGTGTAGATGCGTCGGCGGTCGGCGCGCAGCACCTGGAACAGGATCCCGTCGATCTCGATCAGTTCGTTGCGGCGGGGGACGCGGCCAAGATGGCTGAGGATCAGGCCGCCGACGGTCTCGTAATCGGCGCTGTCGAATTGCGTGCCGAGCGACGCGTTGAAATCGCCGATCGGCGTGTGCGCCTTGATGCGGTGACGACCGGTGCGGTCGATGCGGATGTTGTCCTCGGTGTCATCGAAGTCGTATTCATCCTCGATCTCGCCGACGATCTGCTCCAGCACGTCCTCGATCGTGATCAGGCCGCTGACACCGGCATATTCGTCGACGACGATGGCCATGTGGTTGTGCGAGACGCGAAATTCGCGCAGCAGCACATTGAGGCGCTTCGACTCGGGAATGAAAATCGCCGGGCGCAGCCAGTCTTTCAGGTGAAACGCGCTGCCGGCCTCGACGCGCAGCAGGTCCTTGGCGAGCAGGATGCCGATGACGTTATCGCGGTCGCCGTCGATGACCGGGAAGCGCGAGTGCGCGGTGCGGTTGATCTGCGCGACGATCTTGTCGAGCGGATCGTCGAGGCCGACGACTTCCATGCGCGGGCGCGGCACCATGACGTCGCGGACGCTGACTTCGGACGCCGCCAGCGCGCCTTCGGTGATCGATAGCGCATCGGCATCGAGCAGCTTGCGCTCATGCGCCGAGTGCAGTAACGCCATCAGTTGTTCGCGGTCTTCCGGCTCGCGCAGCAGCAGCGACGACAGCCGCTCGAAGAAATTCGGTTTGTCCATCAGCGGCGTTTCCGGGTCGGCGACGCGGCGGCTTCTTCGGCGTATGGGTCGCCGAAGCCGAGCGCCGCGAGGATGACACGTTCCTTGTCTTCCATGGCTTTGGCATCGTCCTCGCCGGTCTCGTGATCGTAGCCTTGCAGATGCAGGATGCCGTGCACGATCAGGTGGGCGCAGTGGGCTTTGGGCGACTTGCCCTGTTCCCCGGCCTCGCGCCGGACGACCGGGGTACAGACGACGAGGTCGCCGCAGACGACGGGGTCGTCGTCATACGGGAAGGACAGCACATTGGTGGCGTAGTCCTTGTGGCGGAAGTCGCGGTTCAGCGTGCGGCCTTCATCCTCGTCGACGAAGCGGATCGTGATCTGGCCGCCGCGCGGTCCGTCGACGTCGAGCGCCCGACGGACCCAGGTGCGGATTGCCGGACGCTGCGGCAATTCGTCGTCGCAGGCGTACTGCACACTCAGGTTAAGACGTTTGCTTGCCATGGTGCTTGCTCTCCTCGGCGGCGGTATGCGCCTCATATGCCGATACGATACGGGCGACGAGCGGATGACGGACGACGTCGTCCTTCTGGAATTCAGTGAAGGCGATGCCGCGCACCTCGCGCAGAATCAGGCGGGCTTCGATCAGGCCGCTCTTTTGTCCGCGCTGAAGATCGATCTGGGTGACATCGCCGGTGACGACTGCCTTGGCACCGATGCCGATGCGTGTGAGGAACATCTTCATCTGTTCCGGCGTCGTGTTCTGCGCTTCGTCGAGAATGATGAAGGCATGGTTGAGGGTGCGGCCGCGCATGTAGGCGAGCGGGGCGATTTCGATGGCGCCGCGTTCGAACAGCTTGCCGACCTTGTCGAAGCCCATCAGGTCGTAGAGCGCGTCGTAGAGCGGACGCAGGTAGGGGTCGACTTTCTGGGTGAGGTCGCCGGGCAGGAAACCGAGCCGTTCGCCCGCTTCGACGGCGGGGCGGGTGAGGACGATGCGCTGGACGAGTTCGCGCTCGAAGGCATCGACGGCCGAGGCGACCGCCAGATAGGTCTTGCCGGTGCCGGCCGGGCCGGTGCCGAAAGTGATGTCGTGTTCCTGGATCTGCTTGAGGTAGTCGACCTGGCGCGGCGTGCGGCCGTGCAGGTCGGTCTTGCGTGTCATCAGCGTCGGGGCTGCGCCGGGCGAAGCGCTTGACGTTGTGTTGTTGCGGCGGGCCGGACGGTTGATCAGCTCGATCAGGCCGAGCTGGATGTCATCGATCGAGATCGGGTCCTTGGCTTGCGCATAAAAGGTCTGCAGGGCTTCGGAGGCGCGGGCGGTGTGCGCCGTATCTCCTCGCAACGTGAAGCGTTCGCCGCGCCGTGCGATGGTGACGTCGAGCGCCGTCTCGATCTGGCGCAGGTTCTCGTCGAGCGCGCCGCAGAGATTGGCGAGGTGCAGGTTGTTGACGGGCGACAGCAGCAGCTCGATGGCGCGCGGTTTGGCGGGGGCGCTCCCATTCTTGGGGCTCATTCCTGTGGCATTCCTTTCGGTCACGATTCGCGGGTGACCACCTCGCCGCGCAGCGAATGCGGCAGGGCGGCGGTGATGCGCACGTCGATGAAGCGGTGGAGCAGGCGGCGCGATCCCTCAAAGTTGACGATGCGGTTGTTGTCGGTGCGTCCGGCGAGTTCGTTCTCGTCCTTTTTCGACAGGCTTTCGACGAGGACGCGCTGGATCGTGCCGACCATCGACTCGGATACCTCCTGGGCGAGCGCGTCGATGCGTTGCTGCAGGCGGTTCAGGCGTTCGAGATGACGTTCGCGCGGGGTGTCGTCGTGCATTTCGGCGGCTGGCGTGCCGGGCCGCGGGCTGAAAATGAACGAGAAGGAGGCGTCGAAGCGGACGTCCTCGATCAGCTTCATGGTCTTCTCGAAATCTTCCTCTGTTTCACCGGGAAAACCGACGATGAAATCGGAAGACAATGAAATGTCGGGGCGCGCCGCGCGCAGCTTGCGCACGAGGCTCTTGTATTCGAGGGCCGTGTAGCCGCGCTTCATCGCCGCCAGGATGCGGTCCGAACCGGACTGGACGGGCAGGTGCAGGTGCGAGACGAGCTTCGGTACGCGGGCGTAGACGTCGATCAGCCGCTGCGAAAGTTCGCAGGGGTGCGAGGTGGTGTAGCGGATGCGCTCGATGCCCGGCACCTCGGCGATGTACTCGATGAGCATGGCGAGGTCGGCGAGTTCGTCGCTGCCGGACATGGCGCCGCGATAGGCATTGACGTTCTGCCCGAGCAGCGTCACTTCGCCGACGCCTTGGGCGGCGAGGCCGGCGACTTCGGTGAGGATGTCGTCGAAGGGGCGCGAGACCTCGTCGCCGCGGGTGTAGGGGACGATGCAGTACGTGCAGAACTTGCTGCAGCCTTCCATGATCGAGACGAAGGCGGCGGCGCCCTCGACCTTGGCCGGCGGCATGGCGTCGAATTTCTCGATTTCCGGGAAGGAGACGTCGACCTGGGCCTTGCCCTGGCGGCGCTTTTCGGCGATCAGTTGCGGCAGGCGATGCAGCGTCTGCGGGCCGAAAACGACGTCGACATAGGGCGCGCGGCGGATGATCGCGTCGCCTTCCTGGCTGGCGACGCAGCCGCCGACGCCGATGATCAGGTCGGGTTTGTCCTGTTTCAGCAGGCGCACGCGGCCGAGGTCATGGAAGACGCGTTCCTGTGCCTTTTCCCGTACCGAACAGGTGTTGAACAGGATGATGTCTGCATCCTCCGGCCGGTCGGTCTTGATGATTTCTTCGGAAGCGCCGAGTACGTCGGCCATCTTGTCCGAGTCGTACTCGTTCATCTGGCACCCGAAAGTGCGGATGAACAATTTTTTTGCCATAAAAGGTTCAGTTCTGTTGAAGCGCCGATAGCTCGGCCTGGCTGACCATCCAGACGCGGAAGACTGCGCCGAAGGGATCATTGATGTAAACGACGGTTTTGTTTTCCTGTAGTGTCATGGGCTGGACGATCAGATTCTGCGAATTCCGGAATTGTGCCACCGGCGAAAGCGCGAGATCCCTTCCATTGATGACGATCCGGCCGTTGCCGGCCGGCGGTGCCATGACGCCGAGCTTTGCTTCGGGGGGAAGCTTGCGCTTCATCACATAGCTTTCGTACTGCTGCGGACTCTGGACCGGCGTGGTCGCACTGAGCGACGCCGCTTCGAGGACGGCGCTGACGATCGAAGCAATGAGCGAGGCGGGCAATGGCATCGCCGTATTATAGTCAAGCCGCCTGTTTTTGTGGGCTTGACCGAACCCGGCAGGTGCTCGTATAATTCGCGCCCTTCGTGGTGATGTAGCTCAGTCGGTTAGAGCGATGGATTCATAACCCATAGGTCGGCAGTTCGATTCTGCCCATCACCACCAGTATTCCTAAGCATTTAGGCCAACTCTTCGGGGTTGGCCTTTTTGTTGGGCTATAACCGGGCTATTACTAAGGCTCCGGTCTCACCGTTGCCAAGTGGGCAGCCAGAGCGCAGGTTCTCAGTCTGCAGGCGGCACTTATTCAAGTGCCTGATCCCACGGCGCAGGATCGCCGGCGAAACGCTCGGCAAGAAAATCGACCAGCAGGCGCAATGCCAGCGGTTGGTGCTGGCGCGAAAGATAAATCGCATGGATGCCGAGAACGTCGGCGTTATAGTCGGGCAATATCTGCACCAGACGGCCGGCGCGCAGATCGTCACCCAGATAGTAGGTCGGCAGCATGCCGATGCCCGCACCGGAGAGCACGGCGCGTCGGAGCACCGCCGTTTCGTTGGTATGAAAACTCCAGTCCACCGGCACCGTGAGCGTTTCGCCGTTGCGTGTCAGGCGGTACTGCTTGCCGATGCCGAAGGCGTGCGCGATGCAGCGATGCTGGCGCAAATCCTCGGCGGTACGCGGTGCGCCATGCCGCTCAAGATAGCCGGGTGAAGCACACAGCATCGAATGACAGCGTGCCAGCGGTCTTGTAATCATCGTCGGGTCCAGCGTGTTCGTCAGGCGTACCGCCAAATCGACCCGTTCGGCCACCAGGTCGCTTGCTTTATCGCTCACCGACAGCACGATTTCCACTTGAGTATGCTGGCGCTGGAAGTCGACGAGCGCCGCCGTGAGTTGCGCTTCAGCAAAGGAGCTGGAGGTCGTGACGCGCAAGATCCCGGCCGGTTCCCGGCTGCGTTCTGCGGCGATGTGCTGCACATCCGCGGTGATCTCCAGTAATTGCCGACAGGCCGGCATTGCCGCCTGTCCGGCCTCCGTCAGACTGATTTTCCGGGTCGTCCGATGTAATAGCCGGGCGCCGAACCACGTCTCCACCGCCGCGAGATAGCGGCTCACCATGGCGGCGGACATTTCCAGATGTTCGGCGGCCTGCGTCAGGCTGCCCCGGTCGGCAATCTCCACGAACACGCGTACGGCGGTCAAGCGATCCATATCATCGATTTGTGCAATAAACAATCAACTGATACGGACTTTATCAACTGATTCGGAAAAATTAAAGTTATTTCCGTCGTCCCCCATCTTTCAAGGAGATAGCCATGTGCCAACTCAGCAAAATCGCCCGTTTCATCTTCCCCGCCCTGACTCTGGGCGTCGTCGCCTCTACCGGTGCTTCCGCCCAAACGGCGGCTCCGCTGACGGTCAGGGTCTACAACGCCGACAGCAATAGTTTCCACGTCAACGCGGTCCTGGTCAGCGGCAAGACCGAATCCATCGTCATCGACAGCGGTTTCACCCGTGCCGACGCCCTGCGCGTGGCAGCCAATGTCCTCGATAGCGGCAAGACGCTCAAGGCGATCTTCATCAGCAATGCCGACCCGGATTTCTACTTCGGCGCCGAAGTACTCAAGAGCACCTTCCCACACGCGCAGGTGCTGACGACACCGGCGGTGCGCGAGAGAATCCAGGCGAAGCTCGACGGCAAGCTGGCGTTCTGGTCGCCGAAAATGGGCGCCAACGCCCCGCAAAAGCCGATCATTCCGGATCTGTTGCCGGGAACGACGCTGCATGTCGACGGGGAAGTCATCGAGGTGCGTGGCACCACTGGCGAACTGGCGCATCGCCCCTATGTGTGGATTCCGTCGATCAAGACCATTGCCGGCAATATTGCGATCTTCGGCAATCTGCATGTGTGGGCCGCCGACACGCAGAAAGCCAGTGAGCGCAAGGCATGGTTCGCGCAACTGGACGAGATCGAAGCGCTCAAGCCGGAAACGGTCGTGCCTGGCCACATGGCCCCCGGCACTGCGCTGGACGCCAGTGCCATCCGCTTCACGCGGGCGTACCTGCAACGTTTCGACACGGAAGCGGCCAAAGCTCGAACCGGTGCCGAATTGATCGAAGCGATGAAGACCGCATATCCCGGCGCCGGGCTGGGTATCGCGCTCGATATCGGCGCCAAGGTCAACAAGGGCGAAATGCCGTGGTAATCCGCCGTTCTGCCTCCCGCGCCGCCCCTGTGCGGTGCATGAGGCAGGGTTTTCATGCTTTATCCAGCACCATTGACGAACGATAGACAACGACCATGACAACGACAACTTTGCACTACCTCTACGATCCGCTGTGCGGCTGGTGCTATGCCGCTGCCCCGCTGGTGAAGGCGGCGCGTGAAATCCTCAGCGTACGCCCGCACGGCGGCGGCATGATGGCCGGTGCCAACCGGCAGGCCGTCACGCCGCAACTGCGTGCCTACGTAAGACAGCACGATGCGCGGATCGCGCAATTGACCGGGCAGCGTTTTGGGTCAGGCTATGCCGATGGCCTGCTCAATGACATCGGCACGGTACTCGATTCGGAACCGCCCACGGCGGCCATGCTGGCGGCAGAGGAAATCGCCGGGCGCGGACTGGATATGCTCGCGCAGCTGCAGATCACGCACTATGTCGAGGGGCGCCATATTTCCGAGCGTGCCGTTCTGATCGCGGTCGGGGAGGAACTCGGCCTCGACCCGGTCGTTTTTGCCGGGGCGCTCGACCGCCAGTCCGGCAACGTGATTCAGGCGCATTTCCGGGAAACCCGGGCGCTCATGGCGGAAGTCGGTGCGCAAGGGTTTCCGACCCTGCTGCTCCAAAGCGACGACGGCTTGCAGATCGTGGACTTCGCTGCTTATCTGGCGCGTCCGAATGATTTCGGCGACTGGCTGCGCCGGCAGACAGAAGCTACCCCGGCAATGCCTTCCTCCGGCGAATCTTTACGCTGTGATGCTAATGGTTGTGTCATATAGAGGAGCGCGTCGCGTCCGGCATTCGGCACGCATGCATTCATGCAGGACGGTAAAGCGGTTCGCTGTCAGCAGCTATAGGTTCCCTGCATGAACAGGATTTTCAGATCCAGTTCCAGCTCGCGGAAAATGCTCTCGTAGTGTCGGAGCAGCGCGGCTTGCATCTCCTCGATCGAAAGCAGGCCCATCCAGCGGCCCGCATCAATCACAGCGAGATATCCGGCTTTCTGTGCTTGCATCAGCGACAGGTACGTGCTGACTGCCTCTCCGGGGGCGGCGGAAACCTGGCACGCCATCGTGGCGGCGGACACCGGGTCGTCCTCGCGTATGCCGGATACACATCCATGCATCCATGTTTGACCCGAAAACACGCCCGGCATAGCCGTACCGTCCCACACCGCCAATGCGTCGATGCCGTGTTGCGCCATCCGGGCCAGGACGTCCGCGATCCGCGTCTCCGGCAAAACTGGCGACTCAGGTCGGGCTTTTTCTGCCAGCAGAGTGCCGACCGTCAGTGATTCAATGCGGGGATGCCGCGGAAGTCCCATGATCGCCTCCTGTCCTGTGTGCATGAGACAGCAGTCGCGTACGGATTGTTCTTTGTCCTGAAAATTGCGCTGGCGCAATTCGGGTTTTTCGGCCCGATGTTCGCATTTGCCACACTCAGTCGGTTCTTTTCTTCCGATCGTGTTGATTGTTCCAGATCAAGAGTCCGGCAAATGTATAATGAATAGTTTCCCGAAATTCATAAAACATAAGCGACTGAACCGGTTTTCTTGCGGTGGAATCGGGCCGGACCGGAGCGCTTTTTTTTGGCCATAATGCAGCGCAATCAGAAAAATAATCTCAGGCAGCATGGCGGACATTCTCCCGCCGCGATCGGTGCTCTGTGTTTTCCGATGCCTCCGCATCCGGGGGCCGCGCTTCTGCGCCTTCGAGCGGGTGTTTCGGGATGGCTGGTTTCCGGCGTCCTCGCGTGCGCGCTGGCGCTCCCCGCCGCAGGGTTTGCCGTTGAAACGGCCCCGGCCGCCGCAGACCCCGGTCGCATGAGTTCAGCGCGCAATCGCAAGGCCGCGCCCAAACGCGTCTCTCCTGCGGCCGACGTGAGGACTTTTCGCGGCGCCGACGCCAGCGCTTCCGCTCCGATGGCGGGGCTTGCCAGCGTCGTGTTGACCGACCCGCGTCCAGAATCCGAAACACCGATTCAGTTCGGCCCCTCGCCCGAAGATACGCCTGCCGACAAACGCCATCTCGATGCCGTCGGCGGTCGCGCCACGATCGAGGTCAGCATTCCCGATGCCTTGACGAAATTCTCGAATGTCGTCGCCGTCGACAACATCAACCTTGCCCATGCAGTTCTCGGGGCCTACGGATTCAGCCGCGACATCCGGATGGCCGAAGCGCGCAAGGATCAGGCACTCAGCCAGTCGCGTCAGGCACGGGGCCTGCTGCTGCCTTCGCTGACGCTCCGCGACAGTTCCGGCCGCGAAACCTCGTCACCGGGTTCGGTGACCGACGCCGCCACCGGCAGCGCCAAGGTCCGCGATGAACATCTCCGCAAGGACAAGATCGTTACCTTCAAGCAGCCGCTGCTCGACGCGCCTTCGCTGCTCGACTGGGGGCGGCGCGACAGCATCGTCGACTCGCGACAGGGGTCGCTGATCAGCGCCCAGGGCGACACCTATGTTGCGGCCGTCCAGAGTTACCTGAACATCATCACCACCCGGCTGTTGTCCGAGCTTTATCAGGAATACGAGCAGCAACTCGACGTTCTGCTGAACTACGTCTCGAAGCGTGCCGAGGCCGGCGCTTCCAGCCAGTCCGACATGGAACGGGTTCGCGCCCGCAGCCTGGCGGCGAAATCGCAGCGCATCGAACAGGACGCCGCGTATTCGGCGGCCATCGTCGAGTTCATCCGCATCACCAATCTGGCGCCGCGCAACTTGGTCCTGCCGCACCGCGAGGAAGTCAGCCGCGGCCTGCCGGAGAGCTACGACAAGGGCATCGATGCCGCGCTCGAAGCCAATCCCGAGATGCGCGTGCTGAAGGCCGAACTCGACGCGGCGGAAAAGGACATCCAGGCCGCCCGCGCGCGCCATTTGCCGCGCGTCGACTTCGAGGTTTCCGACTCCAAGATCACCAACGCCGGCGGCCCGACCGGACTGCAGCACGACCAGCGTGCCATGGTGGTCATGACCTGGAACGTGCTGAACGGCTCGGTGGACTATTACAACCTGCGCGAAAAACAGGATAAGCGGGTCGAGTCCTTTTACAAGCTCGACGATCAGCAGCGCCGCCTGCGCCAGGGACTCTCGGCCCAGTACGCCACGCTCGACGCGGCCAAAGCGCGGATCAACGCCGGCTACCGGGAATGGAGCGCCACGTATTTCGCGGCACGCTCGATGTCGCAGCGCATGTTGTCCGGCAACCAGTCACTGCTCGACCTGCTCGACGCGCTCGACCGCGTGCAGCAGGCCCGTGCGCGGCTGATCAGCCTGCACGCCTCGGAAATCCTGTCGGTCGCGCAGATTGCCCGGCTGGTCGGCAATTTCCCCGACGCCGAGACCCTGGCGGAAAAAACGGCCCGGCTCGGTGCCGGCAATCAAAGCGGTTTCTGACAGAGGAAAGGGAACATGGCGGACGGATCGAGAGACAGCGATACATTCTGGCCCGGGTATGTGGATGCGATTTCCAATCTGGTCCTGAGCCTGCTTTTCATCGTGGCCATCCTCACCATTGCCGTTTTCATGTTCGCCATGGAATTGGGGCGGCGACAGGTCATCCTGCAGCACAAGACCATCGAACAGACGACGCGCAAGGGTACCGCCGGCGGGGCTCGCCCGCGGGCAGATGCCACCCCCGCCGAACAGAAAGCGGCGCTGGAGTCGCAGATTCGCACGTTGCGCCAGGAAATGAAGGTGCTGCGCGCCGCCTCGGCAAAGCTGTCGGCGCAGCGTGAAAACGGAGGGGGCGCACGGACGCCGCCGAAAACGCTGACGGCCTCGGAAAAGGCCAGCGCGCCGGAAAAAGTCATTCAGGGCATCCAGCCGCGCCCGGGCGGTATCGTGATTCTCTTCGCCGCTGACGCGGTGGCGCTGACCAGCGGCGAGACCGGCAAGGCCAAGGAGGCCCTCGGCGTCGTCCGGGATGCCGGCGCTGCGAGCATCGAAGTGCTGGTGCCGACCGGGTTCAGCGAGGTCAAGCGCCTGGCCTTCTATCGCGCCATGGCGGTTCGCAATCTGCTGATCGAACTGGGCATGGCCTCGGATCGGATCGATGTCAGCCTGACCGAGGTTCAGACCGGTGGCGACAGCGCGCGGGTCTTCGTGAGAGCGCGATGACCGACTGGCGCAGGCTTCTCGCCCGCGACGGCGTTCCCGGCAAATGGATCGCCGGGGGCGTGACGCGCGTGTACGAGCGCTTCGTCGTCTGGGGGCCGGCGCGTTCCTTCGTCGTCATCACCGGCAGCTTTTTCCTGCTCATCCTGCTGTGGGCCAGCGTCGTGCAGATCGACGTCATCGTGCGCGCCGAAGGCCGGGTGATTCCTGCCGGACGCGCGCAGATCATCCAGCATCTGGAAGGCGGCATCGTCAAGGCCGTTTATGTCCGCGAAGGTCAGGGGGTCCAGCGCAATCAGTTGCTGATGGAACTCGCCGACATCAAGGCCCGCTCGGATCTGGGCCAGGAGAAGACCCGGCTGATGGCCTTGCGCGGACGGGAAGCGCGCCTGATCGCCGAGTCCGAGGGGCGGGATCACATCGAGTTTCCCGCTGGTCTCGATGACGCCGAGGTGCGTCAGACCGAGAAGACGGCGTTCCGTGCCCGCCAGGAAAGAAAGAAACAGGAAGCGGCGGTACTGCGCGAGCAGAGCCAGCAGAAGCGCACCGAGATCCGCGAAGCGGAAAATCGCAGCGACAACCTGCGTGCCGAGCTGGACGTCGCGCGCAAGCAGGCCGCCGTCATCGAAGGCCTGCGGCGCAACGGTGCGGCTTCGCAACTCGAACTGCTGGACGCGCAGGGACGGATGCAGCGCCTGATGTCGCAGCTGGGTGACACGCAGGCCTCGCTGCCCCGCCTGCGCTCGGCCGTTGCCGAAACCGAGTCGCGGATTGCCGAGCAGGAAGCGAAATTCCGCGCCGAGGCGAGCGCCGAGTTGACGCAGATTCGCGCCGACCTGGAAAAGTCACAGTACGAATTTGTTGCCGGCGAAGATCGCCTGGTCCGCAATCAGGTGCGCGCGCCGGTGTCGGGCTACGTGAACCGCGTCGCCGTGACGACGGTCGGCGGCGTCGTCAAGCCCGGCGAAGTCCTGCTCGAAATCACGCCGGACGACGGCGAAGTCATCGTCGAGGGACGCATCCGCCCGAACGACCGCGCCAATCTGCACAGCGGCCAGCCCGCCCGCGTCCGGCTCGGGGCCTTCGATTACGCGACCTTCGGCATGCTGGCCGGCCGCGTCGAGGAAGTCAGCGCCGACACCCTCAGCGACGAAAAAGGCGAACGTTATTACCGTGTCCGCATCATCGCCGCCCCCGCCGCCAACCAGCGGCTGGCGCCGCTTCCCGGCATGACCGCCGAGGCCGACGTGGTAGTCGGCCAGCGCACCGTCATTTCCTATTTGTTGTCTCCCATCCTCCGATTCGCGGATACCGCGTTTCGGGATCCTCGATAGTCCAGGCGAAAGCACCATGAACAAGCGTTTAAGCGTCTACCTGTTTTATTGCTCCCTCCCGTATCTCCTGCTTTTGTTCGGCGTGTCGGTGTATTACGACCTGATCGTCGATATCGTCCGGCGCAATCCGCACCCGCAGCTGAACTACGCGATTTTCGTCGTTGCTCTGTGCGGTGGGTTGCTGATCCTCTGGGGGGTTCGCCGCATTCTGCGCGAAGGCCGCCTGCTTGCCGCCTTTTCGCGGGCGCTGCATGGCGGACAGCCGATCGAGTCGCTCAATGAACTGTGCAAGACACAGGACAGCGACATTGTCTATGTGTTGCGCATGATCGTCGCCGGTCACGGCAGGGCGCTTTCCCGCCAGGAACAGGCGACGCTGGACCACGAGCTCAACAGCGCCGGCGCCCGCCTGGAATCGCGTCACGCACTGCCGCAATACCTGACGGGTCTGCTCGTCGGTCTCGGGCTGCTGGGGACCTTCATCGGCCTGCTTTCGGCGCTCGACGACATCGGTGCGATGATTTCCTCGTTCGGCGCGCTCAATGTCGAAACCGCCGATCTGTTCGTCGTCTTCCGCGAAATGGTCAACCGCATGCGGGCGCCGATGACCAGCATGGGCATCGCTTTTTCGGCCTCGATGTTCGGTCTGCTTGGCTCGATCGTTCTCGGCTTCATGATGGTGGCATCGCGCGCCAGCGTGAACGAACTGCTGTCGCTGCTGCGCTCGGAAGTCACCGAGCACCTCAACAAATCGATCTCGATCTACCGCAGCGACAGCACCGACGGGCTTGGCCAGATTGTCGAAGCCTTCGGCGAGATCATGGAACGCTCGATGTACCGCATCAGCCGTGAACTCGAGCTGTCCTTCTCGCAGCTGGGTGCGACGCTGGCCGGTCTCGATCACAACATGCGCTCTTTGCTCGGTAACGGGGATACGTCGAGCTTCGAGAAGCGCGAGGTGTCGTTCCGTGAACTGCTCACCAATCTCGACCAGCGTCTGCAAGCATCGCTGCACACGTTCGAGTCCGCTTCGCAGCAGAACAATCAGTCGACCCAGGAGTACAACGCGGCGCTGATCGCCGAATTCCGCGCCGAGATGCAGCGCCTGGCCGGCACCGTCGGACGCACGCAGGAAGCGGTCGAACTCAACAACCAGAAGCTGGTGTCGGCAATGGAGGGCGGTCTGCCGGTGCGCATGATGGAAACACCGGAAGCCGTCGACCGACTGCCGGAACTGTTGTCGAAGATCAACAGCGCGCTGACCCTGTCCTCCTCGCGCATCGAACTGTCGGCGCGCGAAGTGTCGCAGAAGGTGCAGGCGGCAACCGAAGCCATCCTCAACGGCGGCGCCATCGGTGGCGGCAGCGACGGCATGACCAAGGAACTCATCTCCGAACAGGTGGCGCTGCTGCGGCGCATCGAGGAACGGCTGACCGAAAACATCCGTAACCAGGAACAAGCCCTGACCACCGAATTCGACCAGATCAACCGCACCCGCGGCGAGATGGCGAAGGTCATCAACGAGCACAGCGAAGCGGTGTCCCTGCTGCGTTCCGAACTGCAGCGCATCGGTCGTCAGATGGGCGGCGCCCATGCCTTGGTCGAGCGCAACGGCATCGCCCTGGTCGAATTGCTGAACGACCGCTTCAGCGAGATCGGCAACGCCAGCAAGTACCACGGCGATCATCTCGTCGAAATCCGCGACGCCTTCGTCCGCATGACCGACGATGCCGCGCAGAGCCGCCGCCTGCTGGCCGAGATCCTGGAAAAGACGAAGTCGCAGGAGGTACGCGGACTGGCCACGGAAATCATCGGCGCGATCCGCCAGGTGGCTTCGCTGCAGATCGATCTTGGCATGAAGATCGAACAGATTCACCTCGAAACGGCCGACCAGATGCGCAGCGAACACAAGGCCGAAGTCGAGTTGCTCAAAAACCTCGCTCCGGCGCCCGCCAACCGTCCGTAATCAAGACCCGCCATGGCCCTGTCGAACGAAAACACGCCCGCCGGCAGACCGGCCCCCCGCATCGAACGCACCGCCGTCGGCGCCGATGGCGTCGTTCGTCTCGAGCAGTCGCGCGATACCTTGCGTTCGGTGGAAATTGCCGACGTCGATCTCGTTCTCAGCTTCGCCGACGGGACCCATATCGTGCTGCCCAACGGCGCTGTCGACGCGCTGTCGGGCAAGGCGCCGATCGTCGATTTTGCCGGCAATCCCTCGGCCAGTTCGGATCTGCTGAAAGCCGCCGGCAAGACCGCGATCGTCACCGCCGGCAACGTCCGTCTGGTCACCGAGGAACTCGACACCCGCGCCACCACCTCGCAGGGCGGCGAGCAGCAGAGCAGCGGCGATCAGGGCCTCAGTCGTTCCAGCGCCCCGGATGCTCCCGTCTTCAAGTCCGCGGCGAACGCCGTGACGGCCAAGAGCGGCGGCGTCGAAGGCGGCGGATCGGCCGCTCAGGAAGCGCCGATCCAGCCGCTCCGCGTCGACATTCCCACCGCCTACAAGCAAGGCATCAAGGTTTCCGGCATCGATAACCTGCCGATCACCACGCCCTATGTCGATGCCAGCTACTTTACTTCCGGCGAGTACAAGCTCGGCCCCAGCGGCACGACTACTGTTCCTGTGGGTTCGAAGACCTCGGTCAGCAACGCCCTGGCGGACCAGGCGACGCGGCAGCTGATCTCCGGGACCAGCGGCGCCGACGTCATCGACCACAACAGCGCGTTCAGCCCGAACACCGGCGTCTGGACGACCACGCTGCATCTGGATTTTCCCAATTTCACCGACCTGACCAGCGTCACGCTGACCATCGACAGCGCCGCCAACACCGTCGCCGGCATCGATTTTGCCGCTGCGCAGGCCACCCGGACCTCGCTCAATACCTGGACCCTGGTGATCGATTCGAACACCATCACCAATGGTATCGATCTCGTCATCCGCTACAACATCGCGGCCGACGGTACCTCGCCGAATACCCTGATCGGACTCGATGTCGAGGCTATCGGCAAGGCCGGCGTCTTTAATTTCGACCTGATCAAGAACCTCTTCTTCCATTATGCCGATGCGACAACGGCGGCGGATTTCACCCAGACGACCGCGTCGGGCGAACCGATCTACGCGCTTCCGGCTTTCGGCGTCGGCTACGAAATTCACGCCGGTGGCGGCAATGACACGGTGAACGCCGGTGCCGGCGCCGATCTGGTTTTCGGCGAAGCCGGCAACGACGTCCTCAACGGCAATGCCGGCAACGACACGCTCGACGGCGGTGGCGGGGCCGACACGCTCGACGGCGGTACGGGCACCAACACCGCTGCGTACACCGATGCCGGTGCCGGTGTCGTTGCCTCACTGAGCGCCGGCAGCTTCAATGGCGTCAACTTCATCGCCTCGGGTGGCGGCATCCTCAATCAGGGTAACAGCAGCAGCGCCGGCGACGCCGGTGGCGACCTGCTGATCAACATCCAGAACCTCACCGGCTCGGCCTTCGACGACACACTGATCGGCAATGCCGGCGCCAATGTCCTCAGCGGCGGTGCCGGTAACGATACGCTGGAAGGCATGGCCGGCGCCGACACGCTCGACGGCGGTACCGGCAACAACACCGCCAGCTACGCGCATTCGGCCAGTGGCGTGGTTGCCGCGCTGTCGGCCGGCAGCTTCGGCGGCGTCAGCTTCAGCAACGCCACTGCCGGCGGCGTGGTCAATGGCGGCACCAGCACGAGCGCCGGCGATGCCGGCGGCGACACGTTGATCAACATCCAGAACCTCACCGGTTCGGATTACAACGATGTCCTTGTCGGCGACGGCAATGCCAACGTCCTGCTTGGCGGCGCCGGGGACGATGTCCTGCAAGGCATGGCGGGCGCCGATATCATCGACGGCGGCGCTGGCACCAACACCGTCAGCTATTCGGCGGCCAGCAATGGCGTCGTTGCCTCGCTGGCGGCCGGCACCTACGGCACGCTCACGTTTACCAGCACCGCCGCCGGCGTGCGCAATGACGCGCCGGTATCGATCGCCGGGGATGCCGCCGGCGACACGCTCAACAACATCCGCAACATGATCGGCTCGGCCTTCAACGACACCCTGATCGGCGATGCCAACGACAATATTCTGGACGGCGGCGGCGGTTCCGACAGCCTGATCGGCAACGGCGGGAACGACACCGCCAGCTATGCAACGGCCGAGACCGGGGTCGTCGCCTCGCTGTCGGTCGGCTCCTTTTCGGGCGCCACTTTCCTGGCCTCGGGGTCGGGCGTGCTCAACACCGGATCGACGACCAATGCCGGCTATGCCGCCGGCGACTTGCTGATCGGCATCACCAATCTCCAAGGGTCGAACTATGCCGACACCCTGGTCGGCGATGCCAACAGCAACATGCTGAGCGGCGGCGCCGGCAACGACACGCTGCAAGGCATGGCGGGCGCCGATACCCTTGATGGTGGCAGCGGCAGCAATACCGCCAGCTACTCGGCGGCTGGCGCCGGCGTCGTTGCCGCGCTGAGCAGCGGCAACTTCGGCGGCGTCGCCTTCAGCGCCAGCGGCGGCGGTATCCTCAATGGCGGTAACGCCGCGGCCGCCGGCGACGCGGCCGGCGACCTGCTAATCAACATGCAGAACCTCACCGGCTCGGCCTATGCCGACGTGCTGGTCGGCAGCGGCGGCGCCAACCTCATCAACGGCGGAGGCGGCGACGACGTGCTGCAAGGACTCGGCGGCGGCGACACCCTCGACGGCGGTACCGGGTCCAACAGTGTCAGCTATGACGCCGCCACCGCCGGGGTTGTCGCGTCCCTGGCCAGCGGCACCTATGGCGGCGTCAACTTCGTGAGTTCCAACGGCGGGGTCCAGAACACGGGCGACGCGTCCGCCGCTGGCAATGCGGCCGGGGAAACGCTGATCAACATTCAGAATCTTCTGGGGTCGGCCTACAACGACACGCTGGTCGGCGACAGCAACAGCAATCTCCTGGAAGGCAAGGCCGGCGCCGATACGCTCAACGGCAACGGCGGCGCCGATACCGCCAGCTACGCAAGCTCCGGACACGCGGTGATCGCCTCGCTGACGGCAGGCGCCTACGGCGGCATCAGCTTTGTCAGCAGTGGCGGCGGCATCACCAATCAAGGCGCGAGCGGGACCGTCGGCGATGCCGCCGGCGATACGCTGATCGCCATCGAAAACCTCGCCGGTTCGGCCTACGACGACCTGCTCGTCGGCGACGCCGGCGCCAACGTGCTGAGCGGTGGCAGCGGCGCCGATACCCTGGTCGGCCTGGCCGGCGGCGACACGCTCGACGGCGGCAGCGGCACGGACACCGTCAGTTACGCCGATTCCAGCCAGAGCGTCACCGCCTCCCTTTCCGCCGGCACCTTCAACGCCGTCGCCTTCGTCGCTTCCGGCGGCGGTATTCTCAACGGCGGCAACAGCAGCACTGCCGGCGACGCCGGCGGCGATACCCTGATTGCCATCGAGAACCTCGTCGGGTCGGCCAATGCCGATACCCTGATCGGCGATAGCGGCACCAATGTGCTCAGCGGCGGTGACGGCAACGACCTGCTCGAAGGCATGGCCGGCGCCGACACGCTTGACGGCGGCAACGGCACCAATACCGCCAGCTACGCCCACGCGGCGGGTGGCGTCATCGCCTCCCTGACGGCCGGCACCTTCAACACGGTCGCCTTCACCAGCAGCGGCAGCGGCATCATCAACGGCGGCACCAGCGCCACTGCCGGCGACGCCGGCGGCGACACCCTGATCGCCATCCAGAACCTCAGCGGCTCGGCCTACGCCGACATGCTCGTCGGCGACAGCGGTGCCAATACCCTCAGCGGCGGCGACGGCAACGATACCCTGCAGGGCATGGCGGGCGCCGATACGCTCGATGGTGGCAATGGCACCGATACGGCGAGCTATGCCAACGCGGCGAGCGGCGTCATCGCCTCGCTGTCGACCGGCACCTTTGCCAGCGTCGCCTTCACCGCCTCGGCGGGCGGCATCCTCAATGGCGGCGGCGGTTCGGCCGGCGATGCCGCCGGTGACACTTTGATCAGCATCGAGAACCTCAGCGGCTCGGCCTACGATGACACCCTCGTCGGCAGCAGCGGGGCCAATACGCTCAGCGGCGGTGACGGCAACGACCTGCTCGAGGGCATGGCCGGCGCCGACACGCTCGACGGTGGCAATGGCAGCAATACCGCCAGCTACGCCCACGCTGCGGGCGGCGTCATCGCCTCCCTGTCGGCCGGCACCTTCAATACGGTCACTTTCACCAGCAGCGGCAGCGGCGTCGTCAACGGCGGCACCAGCGCCACAGCCGGCGACGCCGGCGGCGACACGCTGATCGCCATCCAGAACCTCAGCGGCTCGGCCTACGCCGATACCCTTGTCGGTGACAGCGGCGCCAATACGCTCAGCGGCGGCGACGGCAACGATACCCTGCAGGGTCTGGCCGGCGCCGATGTGCTCGACGGCGGCAATGGCACCGATACCGCCAGCTATGCCAACGCGGCGAGCGGCGTCATCGCCTCGCTGTCGACCGGCACCTTTGCCAGCGTCGCCTTCACCGCTTCGGGGGGCGGTGTCCTGAACGGCGGAGGCGGTTCGGCCGGCGATGCCGCCGGTGACACTTTGATCAGCATCGAGAACCTCTCCGGCTCGGCCTACGCCGACACCCTCGTCGGCAGCAGCGCGGCCAATACGCTCAGCGGCGGCGACGGCAACGACCTGCTCGAAGGTCTGGCCGGCGCCGATGTGCTCGATGGGGGCAACGGCACCGACACCGCCAGCTATGCGAACGCGACCGCGGCGGTCGTCGCCTCGCTGACCGCCGGCACCTACGGCGGCGTCAGCTTCACGAGCAACGGCAGCAGCATCGTCAACGGCGGAACCAGCGCCACTGCCGGCGACGCCGGCGGTGACACCCTGACCAGCATCGAGAATCTCAGCGGTTCGATCTACGCCGACCTGCTCGTCGGCGACAGCGGTGCCAATACGCTCAGCGGCGGCGATGGCAACGATACCCTGCAGGGTCTGGCCGGCGCCGATGTGCTCGACGGCGGCAACGGCACGGATACGGTCAGCTACATCAATTCGGCCATCCCGGTCGTCGCCTCGCTGACTGCCGGCAGCTTCGGCGGCGTCAGCTTCACGGCGTCGGGCGGTGGCGTCCTCAATGGCGGCGACACGGCAACGGCCGGCGATGCGGCCGGCGACACGCTCATCAGCGTGGAGAACCTGACCGGGACCGGCGGCGACGATGTGCTGGTCGGAGATGCCGGCGCCAACATCCTGCTTGGCAGCGGCGGAGACGACGTACTGCAGGGCCTGGCCGGCGCGGACACCCTTGACGGCGGCTCTGGTACCAATACCGCCAGCTACGCCAACGCCGCAGCCGCGGTCATTGCCTCGCTTGCCACCGGTACCTACGGCGGCGTCAATTTCACCGCTTCGGGCAGTGGCGTTCTCAACGGCAGTACCGGGAGCGCGGGCGACGCCAGCGGTGACACCCTGATCAACATCCAGAACCTGATCGGTTCGGCCTATGCCGACACGCTGATCGGTGACTCGAACAACAATCTGATCTCCGGCGGCGCCGGCGGCGACACCATCGACGGCGGCGCCGCCACCGATACTGTCACTTACGACAGTTCCAGCAGCGCGGTCACCGCCTCGCTGACCGCCGGAAGCTACAACGGCATCACCTTCGCCGCGGCCAGCGGCGGCGTCCTCAACGGCGGCAACGCCACGACCGCCGGCGATGCCGGCGGCGACACGCTGATCAACATTGAAAATCTCACGGGGTCGAGCTACAGCGATTTCCTCGTCGGTAACAGTTCGGGCAATACCCTCGCCGGCGGCGACGGCAACGACACCCTGATCGGTCTCGGCGGTGGCGACACCCTGATCGGCGGCAACGGCACCAATACCGTTTCCTATGCCGGTTCCGGCGCGGTGGTCGCTTCGCTTACGGTCGGAACCTTCGCCGGCATCGGCGGTAACGTGACCTTCACCGCTTCCAACGGTGGCATCCTCAACGGCGGCAGCACCGCTACCGCCAACGATGCCGCTGGCGACCTGTTGATCGGCATCCAGAACCTGACGGGGTCGAGCAATGCCGATACCCTGGTCGGCGACAGCGGCGCCAATGTCCTGCTCGGCGGCATCGGCAACGACACGCTGCAAGGGATGGGCGGCGCCGACATCCTCGACGGGGGCGCCGACAATAATACTGCCAGCTATGCCAATGCTGCCGCCGGCGTGGTTGCCTCGCTCCAGACCGGCACCTATGGCGGCGTGAGTTTCACCAGTTCCGGCGGCGGCATCCTTAATGGCGGCAACAGCACGGTCGCCGGTGACGCTGCCGGCGATACGCTGATCAACATCCAGAATCTCACCGGCTCGGCCTATGCCGATACGCTGATCGGCGACGCCAACGCCAACGTTCTCATCGGCGGCGCCGGCGGCGATACCCTCAACGGCGCCGGCGGCATCGATACCGTCAGCTATGCCAATGCGACGGCGCGTGTCGTCAGTTCGCTGAGCGCTGGCAGTTATGGTGGCCTCACGTTCACGACGGTCAGCACCGGGGTCTACAATCCCGGCACCACCAGCACCGCCGGCGAAGCTGGTGGCGACACGCTGACCGGCATCGAAAACATGATCGGTTCGGGATATGCCGATATCCTGGTCGGCGACGCCAATGCCAACGTTCTTGATGGCGGCGCCGGCGGCGACATCCTCAACGGTCTGGCGGGGATCGATACGGTGACCTATGCCAGCGCCAGCAGCGGTGTCATTGCCTCTCTGTCGACGGGCACCTATTCCGGCGTCAATTTCACCAGCTCATCGACCAACGCCGGGACCGGCGTCCTCAACGGTGGAACGACCGGGACCGCCGGCCAGGCCTCGGGCGATACGCTGGTCGCCATCGAAAATCTGACCGGCTCGGCCTCGGCCGACACCCTGGTCGGCGATGCCAATGCCAACGTCCTGGACGGCGGCGCCGGCAACGACATCCTGCAGGGTATGGGCGGCGCCGACACGCTCAACGGCAACGGCGGCAACGACACAGCGAGCTATGCCAACGCCACGGCCGGCGTGGTCGCCTCGCTTCAGACCGGGACCTATGGCGGCGTGACCTTCACCAGTTCTGGCGGCGGCATTCTCAACGGCGACGCCGGCGGAACGGCCGGCGATGCCGCCGGCGACACGCTCATCAGCATCGAAAACCTGACCGGATCGGGCCTGGCTGATGTGCTGGTCGGCGACGCCAACGCCAACATCATTGAAGGCGGCGGCGGTGGTGACGTCATCAGCGGCGGCAGCGCGGGATCCGATACCGCCAGCTACGCCAACTCCTCGATCGGCGTCGTCGCCTCGCTGGCGACCGGCACCTACGGCGGTATCGGTTTCAGTGCCGTGCTCAACCCCGCCGGCACGTCGGGTACCGGCATCCTCAACGGCGGGACCGCCGGCACAGCGGGCGACGCCGGCGGCGACACCCTCGTGGCGATCGCCAATCTGACCGGATCGGCGCTGGCCGACATCCTGGTCGGAAACAGCGGCGCCAATACCCTCAGCGGCGGTATCGGCAATGACATTCTCCAAGGGCTGGGCGGCGCCGACGTGCTCGACGGCGGTGCCGGAATCGACACCGCGACGTACGAAAACGCCGGTGCTGGCGTCGTTGCGTCGCTATCGACCGGAACCTATGGCGGGGTCAGTTTCACCGGCACCAGCACCAGCGTCGTCAACGGCGGTAGCAGCGGCACCGCCGGGGATGCCGGCGGTGACACGCTGAGCAACATGGAAAACCTCACCGGTTCCAATTATGCCGACACCCTGGTCGGCGATGCCAATGCCAACGTTCTCGTCGGCGGTGGCGGCGACGACGTTCTGCAGGGCCTCGCCGGCGGCGATACGCTCGACGGTGGCAGCGGCATCGACACGGCAAGCTATGCCAACGCCGGTTCCGGCGTGATCGCGTCGCTGCTCGCCGGGACCTACGGCGGCGTCACCTTCACCAATTCGGGCGGCGGTGTGCTGAATACCGGCAGCTCGGCGCTGGCCGGCGATGCCGGCGGTGACCTGCTCACGGGCATGGAGAACCTGACCGGTTCGGCCTACGCCGACACGCTGGTGGCGGCCGCCGGCTCGGTCATTCAGGGCCTTGCCGGCAACGACACGATCTATGTCTCGAACACGGCGCTGCCGGGCACGGTCGACGGCGGTGCCGGCACCGATACCGTTGTCATCTCTTCGCTGAGCAGCGGACTGGTGAGCCTGAGTTCGCTGGCCAATCTGCTGTCCAATGTCGAAGTCCTGAACATCCGGGCCGACGGCGTCAACACCACGGCGCAATTCACCAGCGCCGATATTCAGCATATCGTCAACAATGGCACAAGTTCGGCGCTGACCGTCCTCGCCAGTTCCGGCGACGTCTTTTCCTTCAGCACCAGTTCGGGCGAAACGTATACCACGAGCAATCTCGGCGGCGGACTGACCGACTACACCATCCACAACGCGGCGTCGTCCACGGTCGCCGTCGTGCATTGGCAGGTCGCATGAGCGCCGCGGCCGTGTTCCTGCCCGACGGCGCGCTCACCGGCGATCAGGTCCTCGCTTACGTCGATGGCGCCTTCCGGCCCGACGTCGCTGCCACCTTGCGACTGCGTGCCGCGCTGGCTCTGTTGGTGACGGCGCCGGAACGCTGGGCGCAACTCGCCGCCGGGCGCCGCCTCGCGGCACCGCTGCCTTGCGAGGCGATCCATTGCCAGGCGGCTTCGCTGGCGGCGCTGCTGGCGCAGGTGCAGGATCAGCCGGGCGAAATCCTGTTGCTGCGGCTCGATGGCGATCGCTTCGTCCTGCTCAGCCGCCACCGGCGCAGCGCTTGGGTCGCGATTGCCGGCGACGGTCAGAGCGTGCCGCTCGCCGACGAGGCCGACGTACCGTTCGTCGATGCCGTCCTGCTGTCGCTGCCCGTCGACGATACGCGCACCCTGCCGCGTTCGGCTCGGGGATATCTGCGCTGGCTGATCGGCGAGGCCTGGGCCGAGGTCGGCGTGGCCAGCCTACTGATCAACGCCGGTCAACTGCTGTTGCCGCTGTTTTCGATGCTCCTGTACAACAAGATCATCAATAACGGTGTCTTCGCCACGCTCTGGGCGCTGGCCATCGGCATGCTGATCTACATCGCCACCGATGCCGCCCTGCGGGCGATCCGCGCCTGGGCGGTCGAGCGGCTGGCCAGGAACCTGACGCACCGCGATGACCTGCGCACCTGGCAGCGCCTGGCCGACGCGCGCAACGAGCAGCAGGTCGGCATCGCCGCATTGCTCTCTCATTACCGGGATCTTGCCGTCGGCCGCGAATTCATTTCCTCGGGCTACCTGCTGGCGCTGGCCGACATTCCCTTCCTGCTTTTCTACCTCGCGGTGATCACGCTCATCGCCTGGCCGCTGGGCCTGCTGACGGCGTTGCTCGCCGGCCTGTATTTCCTCGTCAGTCGTGAGCTGTACGCGCGGCTGACCCGGGCCGGCCGGGAAGCCGAACAGGCGATGACCCGCAAGATGGCGGCGCTGGGCAGTCTGGTCGGCGCCCTCGATCTGCTCAAGAGCAGTCGCAAACAGCATTTTCTCCGCCGGCAATGGATTACCACCGGGAACCACGCCCAGGCCGCCGAGCAACGGCGACGCCTGCTGCAGAACGCCATCAACGTCACCGCCAACGTCGTCTCGCCGTTGACCTCGGTCGCGCTGCTGGTCCTCGGCGCCTATCTGGTCGAATGGCGCACCAGCAACATCGGCGCGCTGATCGCCTGCAGCATGCTGGCCTCGCGCTGCATGGGGACGATCTCCTCGCTATTTACGGTGTGGACCAAATGGGATGACTTCGAGCGGGCCGCCGCGCGCTTCGCTGCCGACACCGCCGTGCCTGATGCGGACGCGACGACGACGCGCGTCTCGCTGCCGACGGTGCAGGGCAGCCTCCAGGTCCTCGGGCTGTCGAAGACCTATGCCGAGCGTCCGCCGGTGCTGGTCGACGTCTCGCTGCAGATCAGCCCGCGCGAGCACGTCGCGCTGCTCGGCAAGCCCGGCGCCGGCAAGACGACGCTGCTGCGCGCCCTGGCCGGTCTTGTTACCCCGGATGCCGGCCAGGTGCTGGTCGACAGCACGCGGGTCAAGGATATCGACCCCGACGACCGCAGTCGCTGGCTCGTCTACAAGGGCCAGGAGCCGCTGATCTTTGCCGGCACCCTGGTCGACAATCTCCAGGCCGAGCGGCCCGAGCTCTTGCAGCGCGCCTTGTGGCTCTCGGGCCTCGACGAGGATATCCGGCTCGGACGCCTCAACCTGGCCACGCCGCTGCTGGAAGGCGGCAGCAATCTGTCCGGCGGTCAGCGGCAGAAGGTGGCGCTGGCGCGTGCTTTCGCCCAGCCGGCGACGGTGTTCCTGCTCGACGAACCGAGTGCCGGTCTCGATCCGGACAGCGAGCGCCAGTTGGCGCTGCGCCTGAAGCAGGCGCTGGCCGATGCCACCGTGCTGATGATCACCCACAGTCCGGTGCTGATCGGTACCGTCGAGCGCCTGCTGGTGCTCGACAACGGTCGTCTGGTCGCCGACGGTCCCAAGGAAAAGTATCTCGCGCCGACCGGCCCGGTCTGAGCGCCGCGTTTTCAGGCCCTTTTGTTGGATAACGGCTTCTTCTTCAAGTGTTTAAATCTATAATGCCTCGTCGGTTCCACTATTGAATCCGTTGCCCCCATGTCAGAAATCAGCAAGCCGCAAACGCGAAACAAGGAACGAACCCAGTCGCTGATATTGGCTGCGGCAACGGAGGAATTCGCGGAAAAAGGCTTTGCCGGCGCGCGGATCGAGAAGATTGCGGAGCGGTCGGGATCGAACAAGCGCATGCTGTACTACTACTACCAGAACAAGGAAGACCTTTTTCTGGCGGTCATGGAGAGCGCGTACAAGACGATCCGCGACGCCGAATCGGAACTGCACCTGCTGGACTTGCAACCGGTCGAAGCCATTCGCCGGCTGATCACGTTCACCTGGGACTACTACATGCAGCACCCGGAGTTTCTCCGCCTGCTCAATACCGAGAACCTGTACCACGCGGAGCACATCCGGCGCTCGAAGAACATCGGCTTCTACAACTCGAAGCTCATCGATACGCTCAATGAAATCCTGATCCGCGGACAGAGCGAAAAGCTGTTCCGCGGTGGCGTCGATCCGCTCCAGCTCTATATCTCGATCGCCGCCCTGAGCTACTTCTACCTGTCGAACAACGACACCCTGAGCGCCGTGTTCGGACGCGACCTCAACACCCCGAAAGCGAAGGTCGAGCGCCTGCAGCACATGACGGACATCGTGCTCGGCTATCTGATGCTCTGCAGCTAGTCGCGCTCAGGCGTCTTCCGCTCCGAGGTAGGCCTTGCGGATGGCAGGGTTGCTGAGCAGTTCGTCGCCCTTGCCTTCCAGTACGATGACGCCGTTCTCAAGTACATAGGCATAGTCGCACAAGGCCAGCGCCTTCTTGGCATTCTGCTCGACGAGCAGGATCGTTTTTCCGCTCCTGTCGCGAATCTCGCGGATCAGTTCGAACACCGCCTTGACCACCAGCGGCGCCAGTCCGAGCGACGGTTCGTCGAGCAGGATGAGGCCGGGGTCCGACATCAGGCCGCGCGCGATCGCCAGCATCTGCTGCTCGCCGCCCGACAGGGTTCCCGCCTGCTGATGCGTCCGTTCGGCGAGGATCGGGAAGCGTGCGTACATGGCATCGCGACGCTGGTCGACGAGCTGTTTGTCATCGACGATGTAGGCACCGGCGAGCAGGTTCTCCTCGATGGTGAAGCCGGGGAATATCTTGCGTCCTTCGGGTACATGCGCGATGCCTTCGCGGATGATCCGGCAGGCGCGCTCGGGAAGCGACTTGCCGCGAAACAGGATCGACCCGGATTTCGGCTTGACGATGCCGGACAGCGTGTTGAGCAGCGTCGTCTTGCCGGCGCCGTTGGCACCGATGATGGAAACGATCGAGCCCTCCTCGACATTCAGGTTCACGCCACGCAGCGCTTGCACCGGCCCGTAGGAAACGTGGAGATTGTTGACTGCGAGATAAGACACGGCTTACTCCTCTTCGCCGATGTAGGCTTCGATGACTTCGGGATTGCGGCGCACCGTTTCGGGATCGCCGCTGGCCAGCAATTTTCCGAAGCTGAGGACGAACAGCTTGTGGCTCAGATTCATCACCACTTCCATGCGATGTTCGATGAAGACGATGGTGAAGTTGAAGCGCTCGTGCAGGCGCCGGACCAGTTCGATGAAGTCGCGGACTTCGCTCGGGTTCAGCCCCGCCGCCGGCTCGTCGAGCAGGATCACCTTCGGGCGGATCGCCAGTGCGCGGGCCAGTTCAAGCTTGCGCTGCAGTCCGTAGGGAAGCGACTCCGGCCGCGCATCCTCCATGCCGCCGAGGCCCACCATGTCGAGATATTCGCGCGCCTTGTCGGCGGCCTCGCGATCCGCCTTGCGTTTGCCCGGCAGGGCGAGGATCGCCGAAAAAAAGCCGTAGGGCGCGTAGGGGTCGGAGGCGGTCATCACGTTTTCGAGCACCGTCAGCCCCTTGAACAAACGGATGTTCTGGAAGGTGCGGCCGATGCCGGCGCGTGCGATCACGTCCTGCCGCAAACCGGAGAGTTCGACGCCGTCAAGTTTCACGCTGCCCGTGTCGGGCGCATACACCCCGGTGACGAGATTGAAGGCCGTGGTCTTGCCGGCGCCGTTCGGGCCGATGATGCCGACGATCTCGCCCGGCTGGGCATTGAAGGAAAAGTCGCAGACGGCGCGAACCCCGCCAAAGGATTTGCTCAGGGAAGACACTTCGAGCAGGCCGCATGATGTTGTCGTAGTGGCATTCATGCTTTGGACGCTCCGGCAGACGTTTTCTTTTTCCAGAGGCGGCTGATTTCCCAGTCACCGAAGATGCCGTTGGGCCGGTAATTGATGATGAGCAGCACGATGACGCAGTAGATGAGGATTCGCCAGGAAGACGCGAAACGCAGCAGTTCCGGCAGGGTCGTGAGCACCAGCGCCGACAGCATGGCGCCGGTCAGGCTGTTGATGCCGCCGACGAAGACGATGATCAGCCACTCGGCCGACACGGTCCAGTTGTAATAGCCCGGTTCGAGATACTGCGAGTAGAAGGCGTACAGAACACCGGCATAGCCGGTGATGGCGCTGGCGAAGAGGAAGGTCACCAGCTTCATGCGATTGACATCGATACCCATCGAGCGCGCGGCCAGTTCGTCGGTTCGCAGGGCCAGGCTCTGGCGGCCATAGCGCGAGTTCTTGTAACACGCGACCAGAAACAGGCAGCAGATGACGCTGACCAGTACCAGCGGCAGATCGACGCGCTTGGGAATGCCGACCAGCCCTTCGGCACCGCCGGTCAGTTGCGCCGAATTGTTGAGTACCGAGATGATCGCCTCGCCGAAGCCGAAAGTGACCAGCGAAATATAGTCGCGGCGCAGGCGGACGGTCGGCAGGCCGACCAGCCAACCGGCCAGTGTCGCGGCGGCGGCGCCGAGCAGCGCGACCACCGGAAACGGCAGGCCGAAGCGCAGCGTCAGCATGGCTGAGACATAACCGCCGACGGCCATGAAGGCGGCCTGTCCGAAGGAGAACTGGCCGGTCAGTCCGGTGACCATGTAGGTCCCCATGACGCCGATCATGGTGATGCCGGTGAGGGTGAGAATCGAATAGATGTAGTCCATATCCGGTCAGGCCTTTTCCTGAACGATCTTGCCGGCGATGCCCTGCGGACGAACCAGCAGAAAAACCAGCATGACGACGAAGACGCAGGCGGGCATCAGTCCGGAGCCGACCATGCCGATCAGTCCGACCTCGACGATGCCGAGCAGGAAGGCGCCGATCACCGCGCCGGTGATGTTGCCCAGCCCGCCGATGACGGAGGCGATGAAGCCCTTGACCACCAGTTGCCCGAGTTGCGGGTAGAGCGAGTAGTTCATGCCGAGGAAAACCCCGCTGATGCCGCCGAGCGCGCCTGACATGGCGAAGGTGGCCATGACCACGCGGTCGGCATCGATACCCATCAGGCTGGCGGTGTTGACGTCGAAGGAGACGGTGCGCACGCCGAGGCCGAGCTTGGTGCGGTAGAGGACGAACAGCAACAGGCCAAGCGCGACACAGGAGAACAGCAGGGTGACGAAGTCGGCAATCGAGAAGGAGGTGCCGAAGAGCTGGATGTTGCTCGATGAAAAGAAAACCGGGTACGAATAGAAGTTGCTGGACGCAAAGATGGTGATGATGTTTTCGAGCAGAATGCCCAGCGTGATCGACGAAATGAAGTAGTAGATTACCGGCGCCTGATTGCGCCGCAGGCGGCGGAAACCGACGCGTTCGATACCGACGGCGGTGATGGCGCCGACGAGCGCGGCGACGAGGACGACGGCGATGAACATGGTGGCGCCGGTAATCTTGCCGTCGAACAGCAGGATGTACGCGAGATAGCCGGCGTAGGCGGTGAACGACATGACGCCGCCATGAGAGAAATTGGAGAATTTCAGGATGTTGAAGACCAGGGCGAAACCGACGGCGATCAGCGAGTAGACCGCGCCCAGCGACAATCCGAAGAAGATGTTCTGCAGCATGGGATTCCTTTTAGGGAACGCGCGCGTCCGACAACGGAACGCGGCAGTGTTGCCGCCGCGTCCGTCGTTCGGTGCAAGGCATCAGTCGAGCGTTATTGCTTGTGCGATTCCGGCACGTAACGTCCGATTTCCTCGTACTTGCCCTTGACGATCTTGTACATGACCATCGACAGGCCGAGCGGCTGGTGGGTTTTCGGCGACAGCGTGATGACGCCGGTGGTGCCCTGCACGTTCTTGATCTGCGAGAGTCCGGCAATGATCTGCGGGCCGGTGGCGCCGCCGCCCAGTTCGACCGCCTTGGCGATCACCGTCACCTTGTCGTAGCCGAGATAGGCCTTGTTGATCGGCTCTTCGTTGAACTTGGCCTTGTAGGCGTTGCGGACTTCGGTCAGTTGCGGCTCCTTGTCCGAGAAGTTGTTGGCGAAGAACATGTTGTCGGCCGCGTCCGGGTCGCCGACCAGCGTCGCGAACGGCGGCGCCGCATCGAGGCCGCTGAACATCGGCATGGTCATGCCGATCTGCTTCGCCTGCTTGACGGTGATCACCAGATCCTGCGTGTAGTTCGGCACGTACAGCGCTTCGGCGCCGGAGGCCTTGATCTTGTTCAGCTGGGCACGGTAATCCTTGTCGGCCTTGGTGAAGGTTTCCTCGGCGACGATCGTGCCGCCGCGCTTCTCGATATAGGCCTTGAACGGCTTGTACATCGACACGGCGAAGGCGTTCGACTGGTCGTAGAGCACGGCGAACTTCTTGTAGCCGAGTTTTTCATTGGCATAGCTGGCAATGATTTCGGCAAATTGTACGCTGGTCGGCTGGATCAGGAACATCGACGGCTGTGCCTCGCCGTTTTCCTGCACGGTGACGCGCGGGTCGATGAAGCTGCCGATCACCGGGATCTTCTTTTCATTGGCGATCGGTGCGATGGCGAGGCCGATATTCGAGACGGGGGGTCCGAGCACCACCACCGATTTTTCGTGGTCAATGAGCCGGGTGAAGGCCTTGATCGCTTCCTGCACGTTGCCCTTGGTATCGGCCGTGATCAGTTTGATCTTGTCGCCCTTGATGCCGCCGGCGGCATTGATCTTCTCGACCGCGACTTCGGCGCCACGGGTCACTGCGTTGCCGAGCACCGAGGTCGGACCGCTCAGATCCTGCAGGTTGCCGATGACGACTTCCCCCGCCATGACGAGACCCGAGCCGGCCAGCATCAGGACGAACAGTGATTTTTTCAACAGTCCCTTGTTACGCATGTCATTTCCCTCCAATAGCTTTTTCAATCGGACACGCGACCCGCCAGGCCATCGCAGCGTGCTGCGATGACCTCGCTCAGGTCGGGGAAAACGGCTCCCGACGCGCCCTCCGGTTCACTACTGCAATTACTTCAAATTCCATGTGTCGCATTGCGTGAATGCTTTCCAGCTTGATGAAGTTGCGGCCGTATGACTTGCAGGGAGTTCTTCTTTTAATTAACGGCGTGGTAACACTTTGCATGATTTCTGAATTTATTCGTCCGGTCAACCCCGTTGCGCGCAAAAACCCGCATGAAATCGACTGCGGGCTTCCACATGTTTGAAAATTTACACACTACATTAGCAAGTTGAGTTAATGAGAAGCACTATCAGGATTGCCGCGCTTATGCTTTTGACGATTGCAATAGCGGTTGACAGAGCGCCTGCCGCTCCGATAAATTCATCTCCTAATTAACCGTTCGGTAACACTTGTCGACGAACTGAGCGACTGGCCGGTTTTGCGGTGTCGGGTGGCTGCCGTGAGATCTTCCTATGCTGGATGGTTATACCAGACGACGCGGTCGATGTACGGGTTTTCTTCGATCGCGGTCTGGATTTCTCATGTTTCATGACAGCACACAACGAGATCGGGAGAGTGGACATGGCACAGCAGCGCATCGGCATCATCATGAACGGCATCACCGGGCGGATGGGGATGAATCAGCACCTGATCCGCTCCATCGTGGCGATCCGCGAACAAGGCGGCGTCACGCTTTCCAACGGGGATCGCGTGCTCCCCGACCCGATCCTGATCGGACGCAATGCCGAAAAGATCGCCGCATTGGCCGCACGCTATGGCATCTCCCGCTGGAGTACCGATCTGGACGCCGCGCTGAAAAACAAGGATGACACGGTCTTCTTCGACGCCGCTACGACGCAGATGCGCCCCGGCATGCTGGCGCGCGCGATCGCCGCCGGCAAACACATCTACTGCGAGAAGCCGGTGGCCACCAACCTGAAGGAAGCGCTCGAAATCTACGAGCTCGCCAAGAAGGCCGGTATCAAGCACGGCGTCGTCCAGGACAAGCTCTTCCTGCCGGGGCTGCGCAAACTCAAGCTGCTCAATGACGCCGGTTTTTTCGGCCGCATCCTGTCGGTACGCGGCGAGTTCGGCTATTGGGTCTTCGAGGGCGATCTGCAACCGATCCAGCGTCCCTCGTGGAATTATCGCGCTGAAGATGGTGGCGGCATGATTCTCGACATGCTCTGTCACTGGCGCTATGTGCTCGATAACCTGTTCGGCGAGGTGAAATCGCTCTCCTGCCTGGGCGCGACGCACATTCCCGAGCGCTTCGACGAGCAGGGAAACAAATACCGGGTCACCGCCGACGATGCGGCGTACGCGACCTTTGAACTCGAAGGCGGCATCATCGCGCAGATCAACAGCTCCTGGACGACACGGGTACGCCGCGACGACCTCGTCACTTTCCATGTCGATGGCACGCACGGCTCTGCGGTCGCCGGTCTGACCGACTGCGTGACGCAGGCGCGCGTCAACACGCCCAAGCCGGTCTGGAGTCCGGACACGAAACAGCCGATCAACTTCTTCGACGGTTGGACGCCCGTTCCCGATACGCAGGTCTATGACAACGGCTTCAAGCTGCAATGGGAGATGTACATCCGGCATCTGGTCGAAGACGCGCCGTTCAAGTGGAACCTGCTCGAAGGCGCCAAGGGCGTGCAACTGGTCGAATGCGCGCTGGAATCGTGGAAGGAACGCCGCTGGATCGATGTGCCGGCACTCAAAGCCTGAGCGCCTGACAAACAAGGGAGGCACTATCGATGCGCGATTTTTCAGCGAATCATGCGGCGCTGTCGATCAATACGGCGACCGTCCGCAAGCAGTGGACGCTCGACCGTATCATCGAGGAATGCGCGAAGCGGGAGATCCGGGCGATCAGCCCCTGGCGCGACCAGGTCGCCCAGGTCGGGATCGACCGTGTCGACCAGTTGCTGCGAAGCACCGGCATCCGGCTTTCCGGCTACTGTCGCGGCGGCTTTTTCCCGGCCGCCGATGCGGCGGGACTGAAGGCGGCGCTGGCGGACAACCGGCGCGCCATCGACGAGGCCCGGCAGCTCGATGCCCCCTGTCTGGTGCTCGTCGTCGGTTCCCTGCCGGGCGCACTGAGCGGCAAACCGCTCTACCACGACATTGCCCGCGCCCGCAGCGAAGTGCGCGACGGCATCGCCGCCAGCCTCGACTATGCCCGGCGGGTCGGTATGCCATTGGCAATAGAGCCGCTGCATCCGATGCAGGCGGCCGAACGGGCTTGCATCAACACCCTGGAGCAGGCGCTCGATCTGTGTGATGAACTCGATCCGGATCGTACCGGCATGCTCGGCGTCGCCGCCGACCTCTACCACATCTGGTGGGACCCGAAGCTCGGGGAGCAGATCGCCCGCGCCGGCGCCGACAGGCTGTTGGCCTATCATGTCTGCGACTGGCTGACGCCGACGCGCGACCTGCTCAATGACCGCGGCATGATGGGCGACGGGATCGTCGAGCTGAAGAAAATCCGCGCCTGGATGGAGGACGCGGGGTACGCCGGATTTTCCGAGGTCGAAATATTTTCCGAAGACTGGTGGAGCCGACCCGGTGAGGCGGTTCTCGACACCTGCATCGCCCGGCACAAGACCGTTGTCTGATCCAATACAAGGGGAGAACCCATGAGCGAACACAAGCTTGCTATCGTCACCGGTGCGTCGCGCGGCATCGGCAATGCCATTGCCACCCGACTGGCGACCGAAGGGTATGCCATTGTTGCAGTGGGCACGTCGGCGCCCGAGAGTATCGCGCCCAATTTTGCCGGCATCGAGCAGGCCGGCAATCCCTGGGTCTATGTCCAGGCGGACGTGTCGACGCCGGCGGGACGGGAGAAGATCGTCTCCACCGCGATGGCGCGTTTCGGGCGCATCGATGTGCTGGTCAACAACGCCGGCGTCGCCCCCAAGGTGCGCATGGACTTGCTTGAGACCAGCGAGGAAAGCCTCGACCGCTTGCTCGACATCAACCTGAAGTCGACCTTCTTCCTTTCCCAATCGGTCGCCAGGATCATGGAGAAGGCCCGGGCGGAGGATCCGCAGCGGACGCCGAAGATCGTCAATATCTCGTCGGTGTCGGCCTACACCTCTTCGACGATGCGGGGCGAATACTGCATCTCGAAGGCGGCGATCAGCATGGTGACGCTGCTCTTCGCCGATCGCCTGGCTGCGGCCGGCATCAATGTCTATGAGATCCGTCCGGGGATCATCGCCACCGACATGACCTCGGTCGTCAAGGACAAGTATGACGCGATGATTGCCAACGGGCTGACGCCGATCAAGCGCTGGGGGCAACCCGAGGATGTCGCCAAGGCGGTCTGGGCGGCGTGCTCCGGCCTGCTCGATTTTTCCACCGGCGAAGTCATCAACGTCGATGGCGGATTCCATATCCGGAGGCTCTGAGATCATGGCCAACGCGATTCCCCAGCATATCCTGGATGCGATGACCGACGTGCATCTGCCGCGCGAAGTCAGGCCATCGCAGATCGATGACATTGTCGAATTCGACGGTCTCCGGATTCCGGTCTACCGCGCCCCGGCCGTCGTCCTCGGCAGCGGCGCCGCCGGCTTGCGCGCCGCGGTCGAGCTCAAGCGTCGCGGCGTCGACGTGATGATCGTGACACGCAAACTGTTCTGGGGAACGTCCGCCTTTTCCGGGTCGGACAAGCAGACGCTGCATACCGCCTGCACCAAGCACCGCGGTGACGATTTCACCAAGATGGCGCAGGCGCTCGGTGGCGGCGGCGCGATGGATTCCGACGTCGCCTATGTCGAGGCGGTCGGCTCGATCGATGCCTTCTCGGGCCTGAAGTTTCTCGGTCTTCCTCTTCCCGAGGATGCCTATGGCGCCGTCCTGCGCTACCAGACCGACCATGACGAATATGGGCGCGCCACCAGTTGCGGTCCGCGGACCTCGCGATTGATGGTCAAGGTGCTGGCCGAAGAGGCGATCCGCCTCGGCATCCCGTTCCTTGATCATGCGACGGGCATGGCCTTGCTCAAGCAGGGCGGGGGCGATGACGAACGGGTGGCGGGCCTGCTCCTGCATGTTCGCTCGGCGCACGAGAATGCGTATGGTCTGTGCGCCGTCCTCAGCCCGAATGTCGTGCTGGCCAGCGGCGGACCGGGCGAACTCTACCGCGACAGCGTCTACCCGAAGAACTGCTTCGGCTCCTTGGGGATGGCGCTCGAAGCCGGTCTGGTGCTGACCAATCTGACCGAACACCAGTTTGGCATCGGCACGCGCCGCACCGAGTTTCCGTGGAACCTTTCCGGCACCTACGTGCAGGTGATGCCCTACGTCTATTCGACGGACGAGAACGGGACGGAATACAACTTCCTTGCCGACTATTACCGGACGACGCAGGAGTTGGTCTCCAACGTCTTCCGCAAGGGCTATCAGTGGCCTTTCCATGCGTCGCGCACACTCGATTACGGATCGAGCCTGGTCGATCTCGCCATCTACCGGGAGACCCGGAAGGGCAGAACCGTCTGGCTCGACTTCAACCGCAATCCCCAACCGGTTCCCGGCGATCAGCCCTTCGACCTGACGCGCCTCGACCCGGACGTTCGCGCCTATCTCGAGAACAACCAGGCCCTGCAGTCGACGCCGATCGAGCGCCTGCGCTGCATGAACCCGCTGGCGATCGAACTCTATCGTCAGTACAAAATGGATCTTGCCCGGGCGCCGATCCCGTTCAACGTCAATCACCAGCACATGAACGGCGGTGTCGAAGTCGATACGCACGCGCGCAGCAGCCTCGCCGGCTGTTACGCGGTCGGAGAGATTGCCGGTACGCACGGCGTGACTCGACCCGGCGGCGCCGCGCTCAATGCCGGACAGGTATTCGGTCGGCGTTGCGCGGCGCATATCGCCGAACGCCTGAAGCGCCATCCGGCGACGCCGGAAGATCTCTCCCGCTTTGGCGACGCGCTCACCGGCGCATTGGCCTGGTTCCGCAAGAACAGCACGGAGAATCATAAAGGGCTCGCGCTGCCGGACGTCGCTCGCGAAATCCAGGATCGCATGAGCGATCACGCCGGCTACATCTGCCATGTCGACACTGTCGGCGGCGCGCTGGAAGCGGCCCGGGATCTCAATCGCAGGATCGCGGCGCATGGCGTCAGGATCCCCGACTTCACGCATCTTTATGAAGGTGTCCTGCGCGCGCAAACCGCCTTGCTGTCGGAAGCGGTCCTGGCGGCGCTGGACTTCTATGTGCGTGACGGTGGCGGGAGCCGCGGCGCGCGGATGTTATGCGATCGGGCCGGGGTTCCGGTGCCATCCTCCCGGCTCGGGGAGTTGGAGGAATTCCGCATCCGGCCCGAGAATACCGCGCATCGGACCGAGAAGATTCTGCTGCGCTATCGACCCGGACATGGGTTCGAGATCAGCAAGCGGGCGCTGCGAGGGATCGAGGATACGGGCAAGATCTACTTCGAGAAAAACTGGGGCGCCTATCTGACCGGTGCGATCTATCCGGAGTAAGCCGATCGCCCTTGGATGACAAGGGCATCATCTGCCGAGTGCCGATTCGATCGCCTGCAGACCGGCCAGGGCGCCGCACGGCATCGAAACGCCGTTGTCCGTGCGTAGCCTGTAGTCGTGCGGATTGATCCGGATGATCAGGCAGCCTTGGGATTCGCTGAATCGGCGCACCGAGGGAATGGCCTCGCCGGCGCCGATTTCGATGACGACCGGGCGCTCGACGTTATGCCGCCAGGCGCGAAAATGCTCTTCCTGCGCCTCGGTCCGGTCCGAATACCAGCCATAGTCGCCGAACATCATGATGTTCGGGCGGGCGATGCTGCCGCAGAGGTCGCAGTGCGGCATCTCTGAAACCATCCGGCAGTTCTCTTCATCGATTTCCGGCGTGAAATGCCTGGCCGGCCAGATATGCCCCATGCAACTCCCCGAACATTGCATGAAATGGATCGAACCATGACATTCGACGATGCGATACTCGGAAAAGCCGGCTTTCGAGAAGTGGCCGTCGACGTTGCTGGTGAACACGAACGCACCGAAAGGCATGGCGTCGGCAATGCGGCGGAGGATGGCGAAGCCGGCGTGCGGGGTGGTGGCCCGATACAGATTGAGGCGATGCCCGTAGAAGCCCCAGGCGGTATGAGGCTGGTTTGCGAAGGCCTGCGGATTGGCGATGTCATCGAAGTCGATGCCGGCGCGTCCGAGGGCCGGGTAGACGCCCCAGAAGCCACCCGGTCCGCGGAAGTCTGGCAGGCCGGAATCGATGCCCATGCCAGCGCCCGCCGTGATGATCAGGCTGTCAGCCTGGGCCAGCAGCGCCGCGGCCCGTTCCGCTACTTGTGCAATTGTCATGTTGGCTGCGTCGTTCATGGCAGGTCGTTTCACTCGCTCGTTGTTATTCCAATGTGCTTGCGCCGCCAAAGGCGGATCCAACCCGGAAACACCAGGAAATCCGGGGGCGGTTCACTCGCGTCGCATCGTCGCTGAGGCAAGGCGACGCGCCGGCCCGGTGCGATGTCTTTGGGATACGTCAGTGTACGGTTTTTTGCGTGCACTGACATCGGCATCAGCATCCCAGTGTGGTGCAGAGATGTCCGTTCTGGGGCGCAATCGGCACTGATACGCGCGAGGCCGCGGGGCAAGTGCCTGCTGTCAAAGTGTTTTGTGTTTTGGCCTGCTTGTTGCTTTTGCGTTGGCTCTTGACGCATCCGTCCGACAACATATCTTCGTCATCCCTTCGCCATGAGAAAACGCAACAAGTCCTGCTCGCAGGCAAATCTCGACTACCTGGCCCGTTTCATGGGCGCGCTGCTACCGGACCAGAAACGGCTGGGCGAGATCCAGGCGGTCTACGACAATCTCACCTTGCTCGGACAGCTGCTTGGCGCCGGCACCGACATCACCAGCATGCGCCGCGATTTTCACGAACTGGCGTCGGTCCTGCTCGACCAGCTGGCGCGCGAACACTACAAGAAGGCGACGCTGAATCTCAGTTCGTGTGCGCGGGTTGCCATCGACATCCTGGTCCGGAACCTGTTTGAACGCACCGCGGATATCGGTTTCCTGGCGACGGACAACGAGGTCTGCGCGTTTGCCGAACGGGTCGAGTCCGAACCGGAGGTGGCGAGTGACCCCGGGTGGCAGGCGCGACTCAAGGAACATTTCGCCGAATACGTCGCCAAGTATTCGGTCTATCACAACATCATCCTGCTGTCGCCGCAGGGCGATGTCCTGGTGCAGCTTGACGATGGCAATCCGGTGACCCGGACGACCGACGCTTTGCTCGAGGAAGCGCTGAGCACCTCGGCCGGATACGTCGAGGTCTTCCGCCCGACCGACCTGCTGCCTCACGACGACAGTCCGCTGATTTATGCCTATCGGGTGATGTCGGCCGATGGCAGTCATCCTGTCGGCGTGCTTTGCCTTTGCTTCCGTTTCGTCGACGAATGCCAGCGTATTTTCAACGGGCTGGTGTCGGAAGATGACTGGACAGTCGTGACCCTGCTCGATCCGTCGGGTCGCGTGATCGCCAGCAGCGATCCGTACCAATTCCCCGTCAATGCCCGGGTCGAGCCCGTGCCGAACAACGAATGCCGCGTCATCCGCTTTGCCGGGCGCGAATACCTGGCTACCACGCGCCAGGCCAATGCCTATCAGGGCTACCGTGGCCCCGGCTGGCTCGGCCACGTCATGGCGCCGCTCAACCATGCCTTCGAAATGGCGGAAGCGCTCGAGCTCGAGGGGATCCCCGAGAATTTTCTCGGTGGGGTTCTCGATGTTGCCACCCTGTTCGGGGCATCGCTCAAGGAAATTCCGGTCAAGGCCGCGACGATCCAGCAAGAGCTCAACCGGGCGGTCTGGAACGGCAACATCTGGCTGGCCCGCGACAACAACACGCATAACTCGGAATTTGCCAAGGTGCTGTTGCGCGAGATCGGTGGCACCGGTGTGCGGACGCGCAACGTGTTCAGCGAATCGACCACCAATCTCTACAAGACCGTCGTCTCGTCGGTGCTTTTCGATTGCGGTGCCCAGGCCGCGCTGGCCATCGACATCATGGACCGCAATCTGTACGAGCGCGCCAACGACTGCCGCTGGTGGGCATTGACCCGCCTGTTCCGCGAGCTGCTGGCAGTGTCCGGCGGGCGTTCGCCCGAACAGCGCAACGCGCTCAAGGATGTGCTGCGGCGCATCAACGATCTTTATACGGTCTATAGCAATCTGATTCTCTTCGACAGCAGCGGGCAGGTCGTCGCCGTCTCCAACCCGGCGTACAACGACCAGTTGGGCGCGTCGCTGGGCGAAAACTGGGTGCGTCCTTGCCTAGGACTGCGCAATGCCCAGAGTTACTGCGTCTCCGATTTTTCGGTCAGCGCGCTGTATGCGGGACAGGCCACCTATGTGTTCTCGGCCGCCGTGCGTTCGCTTGCAGGCGACGAACCGGTCGGCGGCATCGCCATCGTCTTCGACGCCACGTCGCAGTTCCAGGCGATGCTGTCGGATGCTTTGCCGCGTCAGGAAGATGGCCTGCCGGTGCCTAATGCCTTTGCCGTATTCGCCGATACGGACGGCCGGATCATCTCGAGCACGAACCCCGACTTGCCGATTAACGGCGTCCTCGATGTTTCCCGCGAATTCTTCACGATCGAGCGGGGCGAGACGACCGCGAACATCATTGCTTATGCAGGCGCCTATTACGCCGTCGGATCGTGCAAGAGCGCCGGGTATCGCGAGTACAAGTCGGCGACTGATCAGTATCAGAAGGAAATCGTCGCGCTGGTGTTTACGCCGCTCTCGGATCGCCTGGCCGACCCGAAACGAATCTACGTCACGGAAGGCGGCGGCGAAGGCTATCTGTTGCGCCAGACGCACACCGTCGAAACGGTGGACGTCGCGAGCTTCTACATCGGGCAGAACTGGTACGGTCTCGTGCCGACCTCGGTTGTTGCAGCAGTCGATGCCGATCGGCTGACGCCGGTGCCGGGCGCCGCCGAGTGGGTGGCGGGCTGCCTGATGTACGAGGAACAGGCACTGACCGTCGTCGATATCTCGAAAATGATTACGTCATCAAGGGCCGGGGGCGAGCGACGCCGGCGTCACGACGGAATTCCTTCCGGCAAGCAAATTCTCGTGCTCAGGTCGGAGCGTCGCAACGCGTTGTTCGGCCTCGCCGTCGATCGCCTGGCCGAAGTGGCCGAGGTCGACGCGCAGCGTATCGAGGCGATCCCGAGCATGCTGGCGGACGGGCAGTCGATGATCGAGAGTATCGTCAAGCCGCGTGAGGACGATCGGGAGCGGCGCCTCCTGATGATTCTCTCGGCGGAGAAAATCCTGGAACGATGCGGCAGCGGGCCTTGTCGAACGAATGCGTGACGCGGCGGTGAAGCTGCGCCAATACCGGTACTTGTCATCCAACGCGGGCGCTGGCCGTTAGTCAGGACTGGCGCACGCGATGCGTGTCGCCTGGAGTCACTGAGTGCCCGAGCGAATGCGCGGGCCGGTCAGAGTAACCGCAGGACAGACAGGAGTTGTTATGAATCGCATGAAAGGTCGTTCGTTTTTGCGCGCCGCCGTCGTTGGCGTCGCGATGGTTCTGACGGCAGGCAGTGCTTTCGCCGATAAGCCCAGCTGGGCGGGCGAAGGAAAACACCGGGATGATGGTCCGCGTCACGAGGAACGGCGCCCGGAAGGTCGTGGGCCGGACGACGGGCGGGGCGGTGCCGCGATCGCCTTCAGTTTCGGCAGTGACGATCGCCGCATCGCGCGGGAGTATTACGGCGCCCAGATCGGCAAGGGCAATTGTCCGCCGGGCCTGGCCAAGAAAGGCAATGGTTGCCAGCCACCCGGCCAGGCGAAAAAATGGCGGATCGGCCAGCCGCTTGCCCGTGATATCCAGTTCTACGACGTGCCTTATGAACTCCGCGTCCGTCTGCCGCCGCCCCCGCCGAACCACCGCTATGTTCAAGTCGCCGGCGACATCCTGATGATTGCCGCCGGCAGCAGCATGGTCGTCGACGCCATGGAGGATCTGCTGCGCTGAGGCAAGTACAGTGCCGACGTTCCGGGCAGAGGAGGGTTATGCTTCCTGCGTGACCGGAGTGTCGGCCTTCGCGCGCGCCTGGACGATTTCGCGGCGGGCGAGCCGGACGACGCTCGTCGCGGACGAGAGTGCCAGCGTCGCGATGATCCCGGCCACCGCGAGGTCGGGCCAGGCCGTGCCGGTGCCGAGGACGCCGAGAGCGGCGAAGATGATCGCGACATTGACGATGGCATCGTTGCGGCTGCACAGCCAGACCGAGCGCATGTTGGCGTCGCCATCGCGAAACGCAAAGAGCATCAGCGCGACGGTGACGTTGGCGGTCAGCGCGAGTGCACCGATGATGCCCATGGTGTAAGGCTCGGGCGGAATGCCCGCCAACGCCGACCAGCCGGCCTTGGCGAGAACGAAGACGCCGTACGCGCCCATGCTCAGCCCCTTGACGAGGGCGGTGCGTGCCCGCCATAGCGGTCCGTGGGCGAGCACCGCCAGCGACAAGCCGTAGTTGGCGGCGTCGCCGGCGAAGTCGACTGCGTCGGCGAGCAGCGACACCGAACCGGAGGCGAGTCCGCCCAGTATTTCCACCAGGAACATCAGGGCATTGATGACGAGCGCGATCCACAAGGCCTTGCGATAACGCGGCGAGACTGTCGCGCCGCCCGCGGCGCATCCACCTGAACAACATCCTGCCATGAGTCGTCTCCGTATTTGATGCAGGTTTTCGATACGCGTATTTGAAACCATGGAGCCACTCCATGGTCAACACTCCCCTGGGATTGCTTTCGAGGTCGGGATGAGAATCGGAGAACTGGCGCGTCGTGCGGGAACGGAAGTCGATACCGTTCGTTACTATGAAAAGTCGGGGCTGTTGCCGCCGCCGCCGCGTGCCGAAAACGGCTACCGGGCGTATGGCCAGCGCCATCTTGAGGCGCTCGCGTTCATCCGGCATTGCCGCGAACTCGACATGCCGCTGGCCGACGTCAAGCGATTGCTCGATTTCGTCACGCATCCGGAGGCCGATTGCGGCGACATCAACCAGTTGATCGACGATCAGCTCGGCCGTGTCCGCGAGCGCTTGCGCAGCGTACAGGCACTGGAACGACAACTGGTTGCCCTGCGCGCCCAATGCGACGAGCATCGCAGTGCGCGGGAATGCGGCATCCTGCATGAACTGGTCGCGGCCTCCCATCAGGAGGAGTGCGCCTGCCATCGATGAGGTGTGTTCACCCGTCCGGGTGGCACGAGAACCATCGGTAAGCGCAGGGGTCTACCATCCAGCCGGTCGTTCCGGACCGGTTGTCATTTGCATTCGAGAGGAGCATGTCATGTCAGTGGGTGCTATCGGTTCGAGTCACGCTTCGTTGGCGGCGATGTCCTTGTCGGCGCAGACCAACCCGGCGCCGTCAGTCCGTCGCGAGGCGGAAAATGACGGCGACAAGGATGATGGTACCCGCGCGGTGGCAGCGGTTCAGGCGCCAACGCTGAACCTGAACGGTCAGGTCGTCGGTAGCGTGATCAATACCTCGGCCTGATCGCACGGTGTCCGTGCGCCGTTCGGCACCGCCGGGCCCAAGCCCTCGCCACGTTCATGGCCCCGCCCAGCGCCCTGGAAACAGCACCTGAGCCGCCGCCCGGCCGCGGATCGGCGCTCGAAGTGCTTGTCGCTTTCGCCCGGCTGGGCCTCGTTTCGTTCGGCGGTCCGGTTGCCCATCTCGGCTATTTTCGTGCCGAATTCGTCGAACGCCGGCGCTGGCTCGACGACAAGAGTTATTCGGATCTGGTCGCCCTGTGCCAGTTCCTGCCGGGACCGGCCAGCAGCCAGGTCGGCATCGCCCTCGGCCTCGGCCGGGCGGGCTGGTCCGGCGCGCTGGCGGCCTGGCTCGGGTTCACCCTGCCTTCCGCCATCGCCCTCGTCCTGTTCGCGTTCGGCGTGGCCGACGGGGGGGGACTGCCGGTCGAATCGGGCGTCATACAGGGCCTGAAAGTCGCGGCCGTGGCCGTCGTCGCCCAGGCGGTGAGGGGGATGTCCGCGTCGTTCTGCCCCGACCGTTTGCGCGGTGGTGTCGCCGTCGTCGCCGCCCTGCTGGTGCTGGCATTTCATGGCGTCTGGAGCCAGATCGCCGCCGTTGGCCTCGGTGGTCTGGTCGGCTGGCAGTTTCTCGCGCTCGACCGGTTGCCGGTCGTGCAGCATCGGGATTACGGTGTCAGTCGGCGTGCCGGTGTCATGCTTCTTGGCGTCTTCTTTGCGTTGCTCGCCATGCTGCCGGCCGTGGCGACGATGACAGCGTCTTTGAGCGCGGCGGCGGTGTCGGCGTTCTATCGGGCCGGCGCCCTCGTGTTCGGTGGAGGGCATGTGGTCCTGCCCCTGCTGCAAGCCAGTGTCGTGCCGACGGGATGGGTCGGTAACGATATTTTCCTCGCCGGCTACGGCGCCGCGCAGGCCGTTCCCGGTCCGCTGTTTTCTTTCGCCGCCTTTCTCGGGGCGGTCATGCCGGCGCCGCTGGGCGGATGGTCCGGTGCGCTGCTCATGCTTGCCGCGCTGTTCCTGCCGGCCTTCCTGCTGGTCGCGGGCGCGCTGCCGTATTGGGAATCCTTGCGGCAGCGGGTGTCGGTGCAGCGCGCCATGGGCGGTGTCAATGCGGCCGTCGTCGGCATCCTCGGGGCTGCCCTCTATGACCCGATCTGGACCTCGGCAATTCACGGCAAGAGCGATGCAGTCCTGGCATTGGCGGCGTATGGCCTGCTGGTATTCGGGCGCGTCTCTCCGTTTGTCGTGGTGGTGGTCGCGGCTACCGGGGGCTATGCCCTGTCTGCCATGCCGTTCTGAACGGCCGGGCATGAATGCCCGGAGGATGTCGCCTGTCTGAGCCGTGAGACATCTGGCCGCCGGGGCGGAGCGCGATGATGCGCGCGATTGCGGCGGAATGAGCCGAAAACGTCTATGCTCTATCCGTGCGGTACGACGTATGCATCATGGCTGAATATCTCCGGGCGGACGGTTTTTTCAGTTCTTTACCGGATTCCGAGCGACTATGTCCCTGTTATCGAGAGGGCGGGGTGTAAGAAATATGCCTCACAGTTCGAGTCCCATGTCCGGCAAATCCCTCACCTCCGTCGAACTGTCACCCCCCACCGTGTGGGCGACCGTCCTGACGCTGTTCCTTGTGTGCGGTTGGGCGCTTCCGGCGGCGCAGTTCTTCTCGGTGCCGGCGCATTATCTGCCCTTCCATATCGTCATCGAATTCGTTGCCATGGCGATCTCCGCCATGGTGTTCTCGCTCGCCTGGAATCTGCGCCGTCAGGCCGGCAACAATCACCATGTGCTGCTGGGGGCGGGGTTTCTGTCGGTATGCCTGATCGATGTCGGGCATACCTTGTCATTCGCGGGGATGCCCGATCTGGTCACGCCGAGCGGGCCGGAGAAAGCCATCAATTTCTGGCTGGCCGGGCGATTTGTCGCGGCCGGCGTGCTCCTGGCGATTCCGCTGCTACCGCTCAAACGCTGGTCGGAAGCGTTGTGTCGCGTCGTTCTTGCCGTCGCTGTGATGATTGCCGTCGTCATCTGGTGGCTGGCGCTGGGTCATGCCGATTGGTTCCCGCGGACCTTCATCGCCGGACAGGGGCTGACCGCCCTCAAGATCGGTGCCGAATACCTGTTGTTCGTGCTTTATGCAGCCGCTGCGATCCTGATTCTCAAGCGCCTCGATCGCTTGCCCGACGTCGATCGGAAGTGGCTCGCTACCGCCGCCTGGACGTTGGGGTTGGCGGAGATGTTCTTTACCTTGTATGCCAACGTCACCGATCTGTTCAATTTGCTCGGGCACGTCTACAAGGCACTCGCCTATCTGATGATCTATCGGGCCTTGTTCATTTCCGGCGTCCAGCAGCCGTATCGGCAACTGGAGATCGAACGGACCCATCTGAAGTCGCTGGTGACGACCTTGCCGGATCTCGTCTGGCTCAAGGACACCGAGGGCGTCTATCTTGCCTGTAACGCCATGTTCGAACGCTTCTTCGGCGCGAAGGAACAGGATATCGTCGGGAAGACCGACTACGATTTCGTGGACAGGGATCTCGCCGATTTTTTCCGCGCACATGACAAGGCCGCGATGCTGGCCGGGAAACCGACGAAAAATGAGGAGTGGATCACCTTTGCCACCGATGCCTATCGCGGCCTGTTCGAAACGACGAAAGCGCCGATGTATTCGGCCGACGGACGGATGCTCGGCGTGCTTGGCATCGCGCATGACATCACCGATATCAAGCGCTCGGAAGCGGCGTTGCGCGACAAGGATGCCCGGTATCGAACCGCGATCGAAACGGCGGCCGATGGATTCCTCGTGCTCGACGATCACGGGCGGATTCTCGAGGTCAATGACGCTTACATCGGGCTCTCCGGGTATTCGAGAGAAGAACTGATCGGCATGCCGATTTCGGCAATCGATCGTTCTGACAATTTCCAGGCGCTGAAACGCAGGATCGCGGATCAGGGCGGCGAGGGCAACGATCGCTTCGAAAGCACGCATCGCGCGAAGGATGGCAGGGAATTTCCCGTCGAAGTAATCACCGCGTATTCGGTCGCCGCGGGCGGGCAGTTTTTCGCGTTCGTCGAAGACATCGGCGAGCGCAAGCGGATCGAGAAGGAGTTGCTGCAATACGCTGCCATCGTCCGGTTCTCCGAAGACGCCATCATCAGCAAGATGCTCGATGGCGTCATCACCAGCTGGAACGCGGCAGCGGCGACGATGTTCGGCTATTCGGCCGGCGAGATGATTGGCCATTCGATGAGTCTCCTGCTCCCGCCGGGCAAGCAGCCGGAGGAGGATGCGATACTCGAGAGAATCAGGCGCGGGGAAACGGTGGATCACTTCGAAACCACGCGACTGCGGAAGGATGGCAGGGAGATCGCGGTTGCCGTCACCATTTCCCCGGTGCGAGATAATGATGGAAGCATCATCGGTGCGTCGAAGATCGCACGGGACATCACACAGAAGAAGCAGATCGAAGCCGAGCTGGAGCAGTATCGGCATCATCTCGAAGAACTCGTCGAATTGCGGACGATCGAGTTGACGCAGGCAAAGACCGTCGCGGAAATCGCCAACCGCGCCAAGAGCGCTTTCCTGGCCAACATGAGCCATGAAATCCGCACGCCGCTGAACGGCATCATCGGGATGGCGCACATCCTGCGACGGGGCGCGGTCACGCCGATCCAGGCCGAGCGCCTGGGCAAGATCGACACCGCGGCGGAGCACTTGCTGAATACGATCAACGATATTCTCGACCTGTCCAAGATCGAAGCCGAGAAGGTGGTGCTGGAAGACGTCGTCCTCAGGGTCAATAGCCTGCTGACCAATGTCAAGTCGATCATGGGCGAGCGCGCCAAGGCGAAAGGCCTCGATCTTGTTGTCGATACCGGGGTTGTCCTTCCGGAACTGAAAGGCGACCCGACACGCCTGCAGCAGGCCTTGCTGAATTATGTCGGCAACGCCATCAAGTTCACCGCAACCGGGTCGGTCAGGTTGCGTGCGGCAGTTCTGGAGGAAAGCGGCAACGACGTGTTGATCCGTTTTGAAGTTGAGGACACCGGCATTGGCATCGATGCGGCGGTGATCCCGCGCTTGTTCAATGCCTTCGAGCAGGCCGAGAGCTCGACGACGCGCAACTTCGGCGGGACGGGCCTGGGGCTTGCGATCACCAGGAAACTGGCCGAACTCATGGGCGGCGATGCCGGTGTCGAAAGCACCCTGGGCAAAGGCAGCGTTTTCTGGTTTACCGCCCGCCTCGGCAAGGCGCCGCAACTCGTCGTCGAAGCGGCGTCGGTACAGTCGGCCGCCGAGCAGGCCTTGCGCGCGCGTCACGCCGGGCGCCGGGTGCTCCTTGTCGATGACGAGCCGCTCAATCTCGAAGTCGCGAAGTTCATGCTCGAAGATGTCGGCTTCGTCGTCGATAGCGCCGAAGATGGCCTCGAGGCCGTCGCCATGGCTGAGAAGACGGCTTATGCTGCCATCCTGATGGATATGCAGATGCCGCAGCTGGATGGCATCGAAGCGGCGAAGCGGATTCATGCGATTCCGGGGCGCCGGGAAACGCCCATCCTGGCGATGACGGCGAATGCCTATATCGAGGACAAGGGGCGTTGCCTGGCGGCCGGGATGTGTGATTTCATCGAGAAGCCGATCCGGCCGGAGGTGCTCTGGTCGGCGCTGCTTGTCTGGCTGGAGAAGCCTCCGGCGGCGCGGGCGCCGGATACGTTGCAGGGCTAGCCTGCCGTTCTCTGCGCCGCCGGGGACAGCGGGCTATTGGGAGGATGACGAAATACCATGAATGCATTCATTTCCGGGCGGCATTGTGTCGTGTTCGCCATCGTTTGTTGGGCCTGCACTGAGGCGCTGGCGGCCAATGGCATCGATTGCCGCAAAGCCTCTGCGAACAGCATGGAAGCCCTCGTGTGTCGCGACGCCGGGTTGATGGCGCTGGACCGGGTCATGGGCGCTGTCTATGCCGACGCGATGAAAAAGGCCGGAGACGAGCGTCCTCCTGTGTTGAAGGCCGAGCAGCGCGGCTGGATCAAGGGCCGGAACGAGTGCTGGAAAAGTGATGACAAGCGTGTCTGCGTTGTCGACGCCTACCGTCGTCGCATTGTCGAACTGCAGGCGCGCTATCGCCTGGTTCCGGCATCGCCGCCGGTGCGTTACGTCTGCAATGGAAATCCGGTTGATGAGGTGATCGCGACCTTTTTCGCGACGGAACCGCCCTCGCTGATCGCCGAGCGCGGCGATCAGACCTCGCTGATGATTCTGGCGTCGCGTGATGATGGCGCCCGTTATCTCGGACGGAACGAGTCGTTTCTGGAACAGCCGGAGGCGGCAACGGTGGTCTGGGGCTTCGGGGTGCCGGAGATGCGTTGCCGGAAAGCACAGGGCGCGGCGGCCTCTCCGTTGGCTGGCGGCGCCTGGCAATTGCGTGCCATCGCCGCGATGGGCGGATCGCCGGGGCGTACCGAGATTGCGGCGCCGGCGGTTTTCACGCTTGAGTTCGGCGCGGACGGTACCGCCTTTTTCCGTATCGACTGCAATCGCGGCCGCGGCGCCTGGAAAGCGGTACCGTCGGCCGATCCGGGCACCGGCACCCTCGAGTTCGGTCCGCTGGCGACGACCCGAATGGCGTGCCCGCCGGGCTCTCCCGATCAGCAGGTCATGCGCGATCTCGCCCGGGTTGGGTCGTATCGGCTGAAAGACGGGAACTTGTATTTGTCATTGTCGGGCGAGGGCAGTGTCTACGAATGGATACCGATGGTCGCGGCGGCTGGGGTAAGATGATGCATGGCACCGCTGGTGGGCAGGGGCGGTGGGGGGCAACAATTGTCATGGCGTGTCGAATGAAAATGGTCGCAAGGCTGTTCGTTGCGGTGCTGGTCTGTCTGTCCTGTCTCGGCCGTTCGGCCTTTGCCGGCGAGTTGCTCGTCGTCACCGACGAGAATCTGCCGCCGTTCAGCTTTGTCCGGGATGGCAAGGTCGTCGGTGTCGATGTCGACATGCTGCGACGGGCTGCGGCGAAGGCCGGCGCCAGCGTTCGCATCGAAGCCCTGCCATGGAAACGCGTCCTGCACCTGCTGGAGAACGGCGGCACCCCGTGGGCCATGCCCTTGTTCCGCACGCCAGAGCGGGAGGTGGTGTCGTCTTTCATCGCGCCGCTGCATTTCAGCACGATGGGCGTGTTTGTGAGACGTGGCGGCGAATTCCCCTTCACGTCCCTGGACGACCTCAATGGCAAGCGCCTCGGCTATAACCGCGGCTATGCCCTGCCGCCGGACTTGAGCGAGGCGGTCCGCCAGGGGCGGTTACAGCTCGAAGAGGTGGCGTCGACCGCGCAAAATGTCGAAAAACTGCTGGCCGGACGTATCGACTGCTTTGTCGCCAATGTCGAAAATGTCGATTTCACGCTGGTCGGCATGGCGTCCCGGCAGGACGTTGTCTTGCTGCCCAAACGTTTGTGGGAGCGCCGTCCAGCGTATCTGGTGATCGCCAGGGCGGCGGAGGGCAAGGAGACTGCCGGGACGGTGGCTTCCTTGCGGCAGGCGCTGGAAAGCCTGCATCGCGACGGCAGCTACGCAAGAATCCTGGCGCAGTACACGCTGTCGCCGTGAACCTTGCCGGCGGGGGTGGGATACGCCAGGAGCATTGCAGGCGTATAGTGCCGGTTTCGCTCCGGTCTCCAGGACTGCCCCGGTTTCTGCAGGATTGACCTGAAGTTGTTCCGGCGTGCTCGTTTCGGGTTGTGTCCATGCTTGCCATTTTCGATATCACCGGCCCCATCTTTATCACCATTTTTGTCGGCTATCTGCTGACGCGGGTCGGCATGTTCGACCGGGCCGGGATTCAGGCCATCGGCCGTTTCGTCATCAATCTGGCGTTGCCGGCACTGGTGTTGAAGGCCTTGTCGGCAAACCGCTTTGTCGAGGTGATCAGCGGCCCATATCTCTTTGCCTATGCCTTTGGCTCCTTTGTCGCGCTGGCGGTCGGCTACCTGTGGGGGCGCCGCATCTCCGGCAAGGAACGGCTGCCGAGCACCTTCTACGCGATGGGGGCGTCCTGTGCCAACAGCGGGTTCATCGGTTATCCGATTGTCGCGCTGACCTTCCCGGCGGTCGCCGGCGTCACCTTGGCGATGAACATGATGATCGAGAATATCCTGCTGATTCCCGCCGTCATCCTGCTTGCCGAGCGCAGCCGGCTGGGTGCGGCGAGCTGGCGAACGGCGAGGACGCTGGCGCGGAAGATCGCGACGACGCCGCTGTTCGTGGCGATCGTCATCGGCGTCGCCATGTCCGGCGCTGACATCAAGCTGCCGGTCGTTCTGGCCAGAACGGTCGATCTGGTCGCGGCGGCGAGCGGATCCCTGACGCTCTTCGTGATCGGCGGGACGCTGGCCGGGTTGAAGGTCAGCCGCGCCGGCTTTGCCGTCCTGCCAATCGTCGTCTTCAAGCTACTGGTGCATCCGCTGGCGACGGCGCTCGGCTTGTTCCTCGGCGCGGCGCTGGGGCTGCCGGCGATCGATCGCGAGTTGCAGATGACGGCGATCCTGGTCTCGGCCTTGCCGATGATGAGCATCTACACGACGCTGGCGATGCAGTACGGTCACGAGGATATGTCGGCGCTCGCCTTGCTGGCGGCGACCGTGGTTTCGTTCTTTTCTGTCAGTGGCCTGCTATGGGCATTCCGCAATCTTGTGTGAGCGGATTCGGCATTCGCGGCGCACTGGCCTCTCCGTGATGGTGTAGCGATATGTTCTGGAAAAACTGGTCTTCCGACCGCATCGGCGTCGGCCTCGCCATCCTGGCGGCCTTCGGCTTCTCGTTCAAGGCGATCCTGATCAAGCTGGCCTATGCCGCACCCGGGGCAGCGCCGGTCGGGCCGATCACGCTACTGTCATTGCGCATGCTGCTTTCATTGCCGGCCTTCGTCTGGCTCGGCATCACGTCGAGCCGGGAGGCGCCGCCTCTGGCACCTCGCGACTGGGGCATGCTGGTCGTGCTTGGCCTGCTCGGCTACTACGGCGCCAGCCTCTTCGATTTCCTTGGCCTGCAATACGTTTCCGCCGGGCTGGAGCGCCTGATCCTGTTCACTTACCCGACGCTGACGATCCTGATCGGCGTTTTCTTCATGGGCAAACGGCTTGATCGGCGCGAGATCGCCGCCTTGCTGTTGTCCTATGTCGGCATCGGCCTCGCGTTCGTTCACGACCTCGAGTTTTCCGGCGACATGCAGAAGGTGATCATCGGCAGCCTGCTGGTGTTCGGTTCGTCAGTGACCTATTCGCTCTATCTGTCGGGCAGCGGCCCGATGATTTCGCGTCTCGGCTCGACCCGCTTCACGGCGCTGGTGATGATCGTCTCGACGCTGGCCGCGGCGCTGCATTCGCTCGTCAGCCAGCCCCTCAGCGCCTACGATCTGCCCGCGAGCATCTATGGCTATGTACTGGCCATCGTCGTCTTCTCGACGGTGCTGCCAATGTTCATGCAATCCGCATCGATCCGGCGGATCGGCATTGCGCGCTCGGTGCTGATCGGAACGCTCGGGCCGGTGCTGACCATCTTCTTCGGCTGGTGGATCCTTGGCGAGCCGATGTCGCTGGCGCAGGCGGCTGGCACGGCGATGGTGTTGCTCGGCGTGTTCATGGTCAGCCGCAAGTAGCATCCCCGCCTGCAACCCCCGGCGACGCCGGCAGGGGGGCGCCGGGCATCGTCGGGGGCGGGGCGAAGCGGCCGCCCCGAAACGCGTTGCTGCTCTCCGCGGAACACGATCGCATCGTCGGGCACACGGCCGATCACTCCGCGGCGGCGAGGAATACCAGCCCCAGGATGCTCGCCAGCGCCGCCGGAATGCCGTAGCGTTCGATGCTGGACGGCGGCGCACCGGCGATCATCTCGACCGGCACGGGCGTCAGTTCGAGCACCTTGTTGGTGACGGAGTCCTCGACCATCCGGGTCAGCGTGTTCTTGCGCGCGGTGCTCATGACGATGTGGTCGCAGCACAGGTCCTCGGCCTTCCTGGCGATGATCTCGGCCTTGTCACCAACTTCGATATGCGAGGTGTGCGGCACGCCGGCGGCGGTCAGTGCTTTCTGTGCCGACGCAAGGGCGGCATTCCCCTGGTCCAGGCTGTACTGCTTCAGGTCGCGCTTGCCGATGAAGCGGGTGACATAGGCGGAGAAGCGCGGCTGCACGTTGAGCAGATGAACCTGCAGAGCCGGATTTGCGCGGAATTCGCGAATCAGGTGAGGGACGACAAGACTCGAGTTTTCAGTACCAGCGATCGGAACCAGTATCTTTCTCATGATGCTTTCTCCTTGGCAATGTTGCGAGTCAATTGCCCGCCGGCTGCGGGCGGTAAAGTCGGAGACCCTCGCGCTGATCTTCGACTCAATCCTGCGGTGGTTATGCACGAATCCTGCCCACAGCACGCCACCGACGACTGCCGCGTAGAGCAGGAAGGTGACGATCGGCTCGTCGGCGAGCAGGCGCTTCAGATAAGGCTCCGAGGCGATCATCTTGGCGGCGGTCAGTGCCAGGACGCTGGCGCCGAGGTACATGATGAACGGGTATCGCTCGATGTACCTGAGCAGGAAGGAACTGCCCCAGACCAGAATCGGCACGCTGATCAGCAGTCCGGCGACAACCAGCGTGAAGTCGCCGTGGGCGGCACCGGCGACGCCGAGGACGTTATCGACCCCCATGACGACGTCGGCGACGACGATCGTGCGGATGGCCGCCCAGAAGGAGGCGGGGGCCGCGATGTTCTTTTCGCTGTTGTGCCCATTCTCCGGCAGCAGCAGCTTGAAGGCGATCCAGGCGAGCAGGACGCCACCGCCGAAGAGCAGTCCGGGAATGCTGAGCAACCACACCACGGCGATGGTCATTGCTGCCCGCATCACGACGGCGGCACCGGCGCCCCAGATCATCGCGCGCTTCTGCAGATCCTTGCGGACGTTGCGTGCCGCCAGTGCGATGACGATTGCGTTGTCGCCGGCGAGGACAAGATCGATGGCGACGATGGCCGCCAGGGCGGTGAAGAATTCGAAGCTGAGAAATTCCATTTGGCACACCTCCTCATTGTCTGCCGGACCAGGTGGCCGCTTCGGGAATTCCGGGCCGGTGTCATCGGCCCCCCCGGTGTTGCCATCTTCTGTCCAGTCGTTGAATGCACATTAGGGGCGATTTGTGTTCTTGTAAATTCGAATATAATTCAAGTGATTTTCGAATAAACCGAAAGAAGGCGGGTCGGTGAGCGCGCTCAACTACAAGCATCTGCATTACTTCTGGATGGTCGCCAAGTCCGGCGGCGTCTCGCGCGCCGGCGAACGCCTGCATCTCACGCCGCAGACCGTGAGTGGGCAGATCAGTTATTTCGAGGATGTGCTTGGCTACAAGCTTTTCGATCGCGTCGGGCATCGTCTGGAACTGACAGAGTCCGGCCGCGTCGTCTTCGAATATGCTGATAAGATATTTTCGATCGGCGAAGAGTTGCAGGAGATCATCAGCCAGCCGACGGAGGGACGGGCGCCGTCATTTCGCGTCGGCGTTTCCGATGCCGTGCCGAAGTCGATCGCCTATCGTCTGCTCGAGCCCGCCGTGCGCCTGAAGAGCCCGCCGTTCATCCTGTGCCAGGAAGGAAAACTGTCGACGCTGCTGGCCGAATTGGCGATTCTCAACCAGGACATTGTCATCGCCGATAGCCCGATCCCGCAGAATCTCGGAATCCGGGGATTCTCGCACTTGCTCGGGGAATCGCCGATAGCATTTTTTGCGTCGAGGAAGCTGGCCGGAAAGTTGAAGGGGAAATTTCCGTTTTGCATGGATGGGGCGCCGATGCTGCTTCCGGGGAAGGATGCGGCCGTCCGGAAGCACATGGTTCGCTGGTTCGAGAAGCAGTCGGTCAGGCCCCAGTCGGTGGGTGAATTCGACGATGGCGCGCTGCTCAAGGCGTTCGGAAAGGACGGGGTCGGCATCTTCGCAGCGCCTCGCGTCATCGCCGCGGAAGTATGCCAGCAGTATGGCGTCGTCGAGATCGGGCAGACCAGCGAAGTGGTCGAGCAGTTCTTCGCCATCTCGGTCGAACGCCGGCTGACACACCCGGCGGTCAAGGCGATCATCTCGGTGGCGCGTCGCGAGCTATTCGTCGGGCTTGAGTAAGGCCAGTGCTTTTCGCCAGGCCTCGGGGTAGTAAGCCGGCGGCTACAATGCAACGATGATTCCTGCAGAAGAGGAGCGGCCATGGTCTGTGCGATGCTTTCCGAATTTCCGGTGACGGTTGAACAGCCGGTCGTATGGGGTGAGATCGATGCCAACGGACACGTCAACAATATCTGGTATTTTCGTTACGTCGAGAATGCGCGCGTCGAGCTTTATCGCCGTATCGGCAAGTATGACGAATCTGTTGCCGGAGGCGTGACCATCGTCGTCGCTTCGACCAGCTGTCGGTTCAAGTCGCCACTGGGCTTTGGCGATATCGTGGCAACCGGGGTGAAGATCGATGTGATCGGTGTCGATCGTTTCTTGACGTCGTATCAGGTCGTGCGCAAGAGCGACGGAGCGGTGGCCGCCGAGGCGGAGGCCGAACTGGTGTGCTTCGACCCCGTCCGGCGCATCAAGGCCGAAATACCGGCGCCGCTGCGCCAGCGCCTGGAAGCGCTGTGTGTGTCGGCGTCCTGATTGCCGGACAGGCAGGCTTGCTTCAGTTGGGTTCGAGGATGACCGAAACGTCCTTGGGCTTGGCGCTGTATTGCGCGCTGGTGATGAGGATGTGCGCGCCGGCGCGGGCGTAGGTCTCTGCGTTGGAAATGCTGATGCCGCCGATGGCCGCGATCTTGACCGGCCGGCCGGCGGCGTAGCGCGCCACCTTTTCGATGACTTGCGGTGAGCATCGGTCGAGTTGAATGACGTCGGCGCCGGCATTGATGCAGGTGATGGCGTCGGCTTCGCTCTTGACTTCGATGACGACGCGGCGCTCGGGCCAGTCGCGGTGGAGGCGATCGATCGTCTTGTCGAGGGTTTCGCCGCGCAGGAAAGTCCGGTGCTGCGCGAGAATGACAAGCGATTCGGAGAGGCCGAGGCGGTGCGGGACGGCGCCGCCGACGAGGATGGCTTTGAGGCAGATCGCCTTGGCGCCCGGCATGTGCTTGCGGCTGCAGGCGATGACGATGTCGGGGTTGCCACGCCGCGCGGCGGCGACGAGGTCAAGGGTGGCGCTGGCGATGCCCGCCGAATATTCCATCAGGGTTTGCGCCGGTTTCCAGACCGATTGCAGGTCGACGGCGCGACCGGTCAGGCACAGGAGGACGCGGCCGGGTTCGACCGTCGTGCCGCTCGCTTCGATCGAGCCATCGACGGAAAGCCCGCGCATGACGGCCATGCGGGCGGCTTCCTCTGTACAGCAGACGGTCTGGGCATGTTTCGCGCGGAAGATGATGCGACCGGGTTCTTCGCCGATGCCGAGGCCCCAGGAGGTGGCGTCGCCGAACGGCGAATCATCCTGCATCAGTTGCTCGAGAACGGAATCGGGCAGGGTGAATGGGCTCATTTTGAAAATCTCCAGGAAGGGGCGGGCGGATAGTCGAGGCGCGGTGTCATGCAGAGCCTGATTGTTGCACGGAGGTGTCGCGTATTTCTAGCAATATTTACACCACAGGTGGCGCCGTTGATTTGCCTGTCATGTCAGTCGTGGCAGTGCCGGTGGTGAAGGTCCGGGTAGTGGGGGTGCGAGTGGGTAAGTCTGGCGTGGACGTGCAGGTGTTCATGCGGTTCCTCTTCGTCATAACCGTTGGGGTGCGCGTGCTGATGGTGTTCGTCGTGCCGATGGCGGTGGCTGTGTTCGAGCGCTTCATGCGTGTGTTCGTGCGCGTGTCGCTCGGTCAGGTGAAGGTAGACGCCGATGCCGATGAGTGCGCTCGCCAGCCAGAACTCGGCAGAAGGCCGCTCGCCAAGCAGTAACAGCGAAAGAGCTGCACCGATGAAGGGCGCGGTCGAAAAATAGGCACCGGTGCGTGCGGTGCCGAGGCCGCGCAGCGCGAGTACGAAGAGGACCAGGCTGATGCCGTAGCCGCCGAGGCCGATAGCCATTGTCATGGTTGTCGCCGCCGTCGGCGGAAGCGTGGCGCCGAGCGACAGCGCGAGCGCGCAATTGACGGCGCCGGCAATCAGCCCCTTGGTGCCGGCGATGAACAGCGGGTCGGCGGCCGAGATATGCCGCGTCAGATTGTTGTCGATCGCCCAGCACAGGCAAGCGAGCGCGATCAGCATCGGCCCCGTTGAAGCGCTGGCGGAGGCGTCGCCCGGCGTCAATGACAAGATCACTCCGCCGGCGACGATCGTGACCATGCCGAGAACGATCCGGCGGTCGGTGCTTTCCTTGAACGCCAGCCAGGCGATGGCCGCGGTCAGCACGGCTTCGAGGTTGAGCAGCAGCGATGCCGTGGCGCCGCTCGTGCGCACCAGTCCGGCCATCAGCGCAACCGGCCCGAGCACACCGCCGAAAAGCACGGCGCCGAGCAGCCAGCGCCATTCGCCTGCCGCCAACTGTGCCGGGGCGGTTCGGCCTGGGTTGAACAGGCGGCGACCCACATGGATCAGCGCCAGGCCCAGGCCGCTGCCGAGATAGAGCAGGCCGGCCAGCAGCATCGGCGGCATGGTGCCGACGAGAATCTTTGCCAGCGGCGTACTGGCGCCGAAAAGGGCAGCGGCGGTCAGGGCGTACAGGGCGTCACGGTGCATGGTGGGAGGCGGAAGTCGGCGGGTTCGGACGGTTGACGGTATTGATGCGCAATCGGACCGCTCAGGTCAACTTCGCTGGCGACCCGGTCGCGTGCGGTGTTTGCGCATGGGGCCAGGTCGTGCCGGGATTCCGAACGGCTATTCGCCGGAGCACAGGTTGGCGGACGGCAGGCCGCAGAAGCGGGCGACGAGATTATATTCGGCGCGGGTGAATCGTCGGCCGGCTTCGACCGCATCGGAGTAGGCCGCATTCACGCGAGCCTCGGCGCTGACGGGCGGTTCGCCGGCAAGGCGATCGTCGGCGGCGTGGATCGTGCCGTTGAGGATGAATATCGGCGTGGCGAAAGGCGGGGCGCCGTCCGCGGCAGTCAGTACGCCGTTGGCGATGGCGAGCTGCAGCGGAGCGTTGACGGTGGTCATTATCGGTATCGTTCAGACGTTGCGGCGCGCGCAGTAGGTGCGGGCGAAGTCGCGGGCGTCGGGTAGAAAGGCGTTGAAGTCGGCGGCGAAGCCTTCGCGGTCGGCGAAGAACTCGTCGATGCCGCCGGCCAGCGGGTTGGCGCGTCGCATGCGGTAGATTGACATGCGGTCGATCGCGGTGCCGACGGCGGTGACGTTGCGGTAGGAGGACAGCCAGTTGCCGGCGCGCATGCGGTGCGCGATGTCGCGGGCGGCGTCCGGCAGGTCGCCCAGGCGCGCGTCGAGGGCTTCATAACGCTGAATGGCGTAGGCCTCGAGCGGAAGATTGTGGTGCTGATCCCAGTCGCGGGCAAGCAGGTGGTCGTAGAACAGATCGACGAGGACGCCGGCGACGCGGCGGCGCGTGGGGCTGACGCGGCGGCGGCTGGCGATGAAGGCCGGGTGTTGCTCGGCGTAGCTGTCGATGGCCCGGTGGAGGGCGACGCCGGCGGCGAGGTCGTCGGGCAGGGCGCCCGGAAGCGGGCCCTTGATGAAATCGCCGATCAGGCCGCCGATGCGGTCGGCCTCATGGTCGCCCGCCAGCAGCGCGTGGGCGAGGAAGTTCATCGGGGCCCGGTCGGGCGTCGTCAGGCGATGCTGGCGACGAAGACGGTCATGCCGACCGTGCGCACGCTCATGTAGCGCGACTCGTTGCGCGAGATCCACGTGTCAACGCCGTCAAGCGTGAGATTCTTTGCCAGGATTTCGCCCGTTTTTTTGCAAATAACCGAATACATTCTCGTCTCCTTTCATGTGCGCGATTCCGCGGACGGACGATTCGGGCCGTTTCTGGCGGGGAGGTTTCGCCGCATTGTAAACGGCCTCGGACCGAGGCCAGATTTTGGGTGATGCGGCGGTGGGCGTCTATGACCGTTCTTGGGTGTTTCCGTGACGGTTTGTAGCAGCGCCCCGGCGAACCGGATCGCCGCCTACTCGCGCCGCGATTCGGGCATCGGGTTGATCCAGCCACCGTCGGCCTCGATCAGCCGGTTGGCCGACTCCGGACCCCAGCTGCGGCTGAAGTAGGGGACGACCGGCGGATGGTCTTCGAGGATCGGTTCGACCACCGCCCAGGCGGCTTCGACGGCGTCCTGCCGGATGAACAGGGCGCCGTTGCCGGCCATCGCATCGCCCAGCAGGCGTTCGTACGGCGTTTCGGCGCCCTGCTGCTCGTCGACGAGCACCAGTTCGCGTTGGTCGCCGATGAATTCCTTGCCAGGACGCTTGACCCGGGCAGCCAGAGCGATCGCCGAGCGCGGCGACAGCCGGATGCGCAGATAGTTGGCGCGACCGTCGGGATGCGAGTCGGCGAACAGCCGTTGCGGCGGTGCCTTGAGCTGGACGACGACTTCGGCTGCCGTCTCGGACAGGCATTTGCCGGAACGCAGGTACCAGGTCACCCCCTGCCAGCGCCAGGAGTCGATATAGAGGCGCAAGGCGCAGTAGGTTTCGACGTCCGAATCCTGCGGGACGCCCGCTTCCGCGCGATACGATTCGTACTGGCCGCGTACCATGTCGCCCGGACTGAGCGGGCGCATGGCATGGAAAACCTCGGCGGTCTTTTCATGGACGGCGCCGTAACCGCGGTAGGCCGGCGGTTCCATGGCGAGCAGCGCGACGATCTGGAACAGGTGGTTCTGGACGACATCGCGCAGGCAGCCGGCGGTTTCGTAGAAGGCGCCCCGGCCTTCGACGCCGAATTTTTCCGACAGCGTGATCTGGACGCTCGAGATGTAGTTGCGGTTCCAGATGGGCTCAAGGAACGTGTTGGCGAAGCGGAAATACAGGATATTCATGATCGCTTCCTTGCCCAGGTAGTGATCGATGCGGAATATCGCGTCTTCCGGGAAGGCGCTGCGGGCGATGCGGTTGAGTTCACGCGCCGAGGCGAGGTCGCGCCCGAAGGGTTTTTCGACGATCAGCCGGGCGTTTTCGGCGAGGCCCGAATCGCGCAGTCCCTGGATCATCGTTTCGAACAGGGCCGGCGGAATCGCCAGATAGTAGGCCGGGCGGGTGGCCGTGCCGAGCACCTCGCGCAGCGCCGCGAAGGTTTCCGGATTCTTGTAGTTGCCGCTGACGTAGGTGAGGCGGGAGAGCAGCACGCTCATGGCATCGGGGTCGTCGATGCCGCCGCTTTCGTTGATGCTGTCGGTGGCGCGTTCGTGCAACTGGGCGATGCTCCATTTCGACGAGGCGACGCCGATCACCGGCAGCGTCAGCACGCCGCGCTTGGCCATGGCATAGAGCGCTGGGAAGATCTTCTTGCGCGCCAGGTCGCCGGTGACGCCGAAAATGACAAGTGCGTCGGAGTGTTCGGGGTGCTGGTCAATCATGTCCATGGTGGTGTCCTTAATGGGAAGGCGCGAGAAGCCCTTGTTCGCAGAATATTTCGATTGCATTGTCGGCGGAAATCGCGCCGGCGGGAAGCGGGTTGCCGGCGCGCCAGCTATTGACGGCCATGCGCTTGCCTTCGCCGGTGACAGCGAAGACGACGCGGCGCGCGCGACTGAGGCGGGCGGCGCTCATCGAGACGCGTTCGGGTGGCGGCTTCGGGGCGTTGAAGACCGGCAGCGCATCGGCGGCGTTGGCGGCCTCGCCCCAGGAATGGCCGGGAAAGAGGCTGGCCGTGTGGCCGTCTTCGCCGAGGCCGAGGAGAACGAAGTCGAAGCTGCCGGCGCCGCTCAGGGTTCGCGCATAGGCGACGGCGCCGCCGGTCGCGCCAAGTTCGGCAGGGATGGCGTGAATCTGGGCGGCGGGGATCGGTACGTGATCGAGCCAGGCGCTGCGCGCCATGACCGAGTTGCGTTCGGGGTCGTCGACGGGCAGGCAGCGCTCGTCACCGAAATAGCAGTGCCAGCGCGACCAGTCGGTGGCGAGGGCGCGGCAGGCGGCGTAAATGGCTTTGGGCGTCGTGCCGCCGGCCAGGACGATGTCGAAGCGTCCGCGCAGGCGCAGGGCGGTTTCCGCTGCCTCGGCAATGGCCTCGACGGCAGCGGTCTGGAGCGTCGCGGCGTCGGCAAAGCCGAGCCAGCGAGGCGGAATGGATGGAGCGTTCATGGGCATCGATGTCATGTTGTTCTTGTGGCAGGCGGGGCGCCTGTCCGTTCGGGTTGACACGGAGATGTCGGTTTTGTTGCACGGCGCGTCGCCATTATTTGTCGCTCCGGCATCGTCCGGGCGGATTTAGAGCCTGTTTCGGCGCGGCCCGCGATCCCTACCGAAATAGACGCTTAGACCGACATCGCCAGCGCCTGCATCTTGCGCCACAAGGTGACGCGGCTGATGCCGAGGCGTTGGCAGACGGTGTCGGCCGGGTTCCGGGCGAGCAGGTGGCGCAGGATCTCCGATTCCATTTCCTTGAGCGTGCCGCGATCGGGGATGGCGATGAAGCCGGTGTCCGCGACCGTGTGTTCCTGTTCGCCCAGCGCTGCGGCGAGATGTTCGGCATCGACGCGCTCGGTTTCGCGGTAGGACATGACTTCGGCCAGGTTGCGCAACTGGCGGATGTTGCCGGGCCATGGGCGCGACTTGAGCAGTTGGCGGGCGCTGGCGTTCAGGCGTGGTGTCCGGCCGGTCTGGGCGGAGAAACGCTGCAGGTAGTGCTCGAAAATCTGCGGGATGTCATCGACGCGGGCGCGTAGCGGCGGGATGCGCAGGCCGACGACATGGATGCGGTAGTAGAGGTCCTGGCGGAACGAGCCGGACTGCGTTTGCTGGAAGAGATCACGGTTGGTCGCGGCAATGATGCGCACGTCGATCGGGATGATCTTGTCATCGCCGATGCGCATGATCTCGCGCTCCTGCAGCACGCGCAGCAGCCGGCTTTGCATTTCCGGCGCCAGTTCGCCGATTTCGTCGAGGAACAGGGTGCCGCGGTGCGCGAGTTCGAACAGTCCGGGCTTGCCACCCTTGCGGGCGCCGGTGAAGGCGCCGTCGACATAGCCGAAGAGCTCGCTTTCGAGCAGGCTGGGCGCGATCGATGCGATATTGACCGAGACGAAAGGGCCGTGCTTGCGCCGGCTGTGATTGTGGATGCTCTGCGCGAAGACCTCCTTGCCGGTGCCGGTCTCGCCGTAAACGAGCAGGTTCGAGTCATGGCCGGCGTAGGTCATGGCACGCTCGATCAACTGCTGCATGACGTCCGACTCGCCGATCAGGTCCTTGAAGTGGTAGCGCGCAACAAGGCCTTTCTGGTGGAACGACGAGCGGATCTTCGATTCGGACGCCTGGATGCGGGCGACTTCGTGCAGCGTCAATACCGTGCCCTGGATGCTGTGGTCGAACTCGAGCGGAATGCTGCGGGCGATGACGCTGTTGCCGTTGACGCTGGTGACCTGTTCCTTTTCGCCGGTGTCGAGCACTGACAGGAGGCGGGTGAAATCCGGTGCCATGCCGGGTTTCGGCGCGAACAGGCGGCGCGCATGGCGGTTGAAGAAGCTCACTTCGCGCGCCGGCGTCACGGCGATGACAGCTTCATCGATGTTGTCGATGATCGCGGTCAGCTGGGCGGCCTGGAGTTTTTCGCGCTTTTTCGCTTCGAGGATGCGCAGGGCTTCTTCGAGCGCACTGCGGATCGAGGTCCTGCCGTTTTCGAGGAAGATCGCGCGGACGCCGAGGGCGCGCGCGGTTTCGTAGGCGACGCGGCAGCCGATGATGGCTTCGAAGCCCTCCTCGACCATTTGGCGGACCATGCGCTCGGTGCCGGCTTCGTCCTCCTGCGGCCGGATGCTGACGTGTACGTCGAGGATCGGGAAATCGCCGGAAGCGCCGCTGAACAGGTTGGCGCGACTGACGACGCCGATGCGCTTGAAACCGGCCGAGGTGAGTTGACTCAGCTGGGCGAGCAGGTCGTTGAGCGACATCGAGATTTCGACGACGCTGATGCCGGGAATCTGTCTGGCCTGTTCGGCAAGTCCGCCGCGGGTGACGACGACTTCGATGTCCGGATGGCTCTGGATGATCTTTCGGGCGCTGGCGTCGTCCGAGGTTTCGATGGTGATGTCGATGCCCAGCGTTTCCGCCACGCCGGGCGCGAGGTCGGAGATGCTCTGCATCGGACTCAGCAGCAGGATGGGGGTCATGGTTGACGAGGCTGAGTAAGGCGGAAGCCGTCACTATATCAACCATTTTCAAAAGTGCAATTACATATGTTTCAAAAATGAAACTTGGCGTGCGTTGTGGTTGATAATAAACAATGACTTATCCGTGGCATGACGTTTGCTATTCATGCTCACGCCTTGCGGCGGCGGTGACGATGCGCGATGGTGCGCGGGGGCGCGGCGCCGGAAGGTTTCGAGAGGATTCCGTTCAACTCAAACAAAAGGGGATGCAAGATGATTTCAGGGTTTTCCAGGAAACTGATGGCCTGCGCCATGAGCGTGGCATTGTGTGTGGCGGCGGGCTCGGCGATGGCTGCCGACGTGATCAAGATCAAGATCGCTTACGGCAATAACGTCGGCGAACCCAACGACAAGGCGGTGCGCGAGTGGGGCCGCCTGATGAAGGAACGCAGCAAGGGACAGGTCGAGTTCCAGTATTTTCCGAGCTCGCAGCTTGGTTCGCAGAAGGACGTGACCGAGCAGCTGACGATCGGCTCCAACGTCATCACGATTTCGGACGGCGGCTTCCTGATGGATTACGTGCCGGCCTTCGGTGTCACCTACCTGCCGTACATCTATGACAACAAGGAACAGCTCTTCAAGCTCGTCGACAGCGACCTTTTCAAGGATCTCTCCAAGCAGCTCGAAACCAAGGGTCTGTATATCGTCCATAGCAAGTGGATCTACGGCGTGCGCAACATGCTGGCGACCAAGGCGGCGACCAAGCCGGAAGATCTGAAGGGCCTGAAGATCCGCGTGCCGAACATCCGTCTGTCGAACGAAATGATGAACGCGATGGGTGCGACGGCGACGCCGATGCCGCTGGCCGAAGCCTATCCGGCGCTGATGCAGGGCGTCATCAACGGCGCCGAGAACCCGATCCCGGTGCTCTACGGCGGCAAGATGTTCGAAGGCGCCAAGTTCCTGTTGATGACGCGTCACCAGGTTAACCTGTCGTCATGGATCGCCGGTACCGGCTTCATCAAGAAGCTGCCACCGGAAATCGTCCAGATGCTCAAGGAAACCGGTGAAGAAGCCGGCAAGTTCCTCGACAAGGAGAACGAAGTCGCCGACAAGGACGCCGTCAAGAAGATGGAGGCGGCTGGCGTCAAGGTCGTCGAGGTCGACCGTGCCGCGTTCAAGACGGCGATGAAGGACTTCCCGGCGCGCTTCAACAAGGAATTTCCGCCTGAAGTCATGAACAAGGTCTATTCGATCATCGGCCACAAGTAATCCATGCATCGGTCGGGAAGCCTTCGCGGTTCCCGACCGCACTCCGGTATTTCTCTGCCCTCAGGGTCCTCGATCATGACGCCGTCTTTGCCGCGTCAGAGGTTTCGTCGCCCCCATGACAGGTGATTTTTATGCAAATTCTCAGAAGTTTCTACAATCTGGTGAGAAAGCTCGACAACTTTCTCGGCATGACAGCGATGGCTTTTATCATCCTGCTCGCCTGTGCCAACGTATTCATGCGTTACGTCGTCGGCAGGCCCTGGGGCTGGGTCGAGGAGGTGACGGTCTTTACCTTCGTCTGGCTGACCATGCTCGGCGCTTCCGCCGTGGTGCACGTCGAAGGGCATTGCTCGATCGACGTGCTGGTGCGGCGCTTTCCGTCGAAGTGGCAGCGTGCTGTCAGCATCTTTGGCGATCTCGTCGTGCTGGTCACGCTGGTGCTGCTCATCTGGTTCGGCATCCTGCTGACGATCAAGGGGCAAACCAAGCTCACGCCGATTCTCGGCATTCCCTACAGCTACGTCGATGCCTCGGTTCCGGTCAGCTGCTTCTTCATGTTGATGTACTACGGTCGCATGTTCTGGAACAGCCTGCGCGGCGAGAAAAACACGACCAATCTCGATGACGATTCCGTGGAGTCCGCACAATGAGCGTTCTGATTGCTTTTCTGGTGATGCTGGGCCTGTTTGCCATCAATGTGCCGGTGGCCTTCGCCATCTGTGCGGCGACCTTCGCCTATTTCTTCATTGCCAACGACATGTCGGCGATCATGGTCGTGCAGCGCATGATCGGTGGTGCCGATAACCTGCCCTTGCTGGCGATTCCGTTTTTTATGATGCTCGGTTCAATCCTCAACTACACCGGCATCACCAACCGCCTGCTCAAACTGGCCGACGCCTTGTCGGGCCATATGCGCGGCGGCCTGGCGCAGACCAACGTCGTGCTTGGCGCACTGATCGGCGGACCGTCGGGCGCCGGCCTCGCCGATGCGGCGATGATCTGCAAGGTGCTGGTGCCGGAAATGAGCCGGAACGGCTACAGCCGTCCGTTCGCCGCTGCGCTCACTTCAGCGTCCGCGCTGCTCGGCCCGATCCTGCCGCCGGGGATCGGGCTCATCATCTATGGGTTTGTCTCCGATACCTCGATTGGCAAGCTGTTCATGGGCGGTATGGGGCCGGGCATCCTGTGCACGATCCTGCTCATGGTCGCGGTCGATTATGTCGCGCGCAAGCGTGGCTACAAACCGACACGGCCAAAGATGGCGAGTCTCGGCGAAATGGGCAAGGCCTCACTCGAGGCATTCTGGGGCCTGATGTTGATGGTCCTGATCCTCGGCGGGATCCGCTACGGCATATTCACCCCGACCGAGGCCGGTGCGGTGACCTGCATCTACGCGCTGATCGTTGGCTTTGCCTACAGGGAAACAAGCTGGGCCGACGTCAAGGCGGCGCTGGCCGAGTCGGCGCGCGCCAACGGCTCGATCATGCTGATCCTGATGGCATCGGCTGGATTCGCCTGGATCCTGACCTGGGAGGGCGTCGCCGCCGAGACGACCGAGTTGTTGATGAGCATCTCGACGAGCCCTGTGGTGTTCCTGCTGATCGTCAACGCGTTGCTGATCCTGGTTGGTATGTTCCTCGACGGCAATGCCGCGATCATCGTGCTGACGCCGCTGCTGATGCCGACCGTCCATGCGCTTGGCATCGATCCGGTGCATTTCGGCATCATGATGATCTTCAATCTCTCGATCGGTGCGATCACGCCGCCGTTCGGGACGACGATGTTCCTGACCTGCAACCTGACCGGCGTCAAGCTCGACGAGTACATGCGCGAAATCCTGCCGTTCTACGTCGCGCTGGGCGTTACGCTCATGGTGACGACGTTCTATCCGCCGCTGTCGCTGGTGCTGGCGAACTGGGTTCCGATGTAATTTGATGGAGGAAGTATGAAATCCGTATTGTTGAAAAGCCCCGGCGAAATCGCCCTGGCCGATATTGCCGAGCCGAAGCGCGGCAAGGACGAGGTGCTGATCCGGGTGCGCAGCGCCGGTATCTGCGGCTCGGACATCGGCGCGTATCGCGGCGTCAATCCGCTTGTCAGCTACCCGCGCACCATCGGCCATGAAGTGGCCGGTGAAGTGCTCGAGGTGCCCGAGAACGAGACCGAGTTGATGCCGGGTGACCGCGTCATCATCGAGCCCTATGTCTATTGCGGCACGTGCTATCCGTGCTCGATTGGCCACACCAACTGCTGCGAGAACCTGACCGTACGCGGCGTGCATATCGAGGGCGGCATGGCAGAATGCATCACGCATCCGCGCCATCTCGTGCACAAGGCGCCCGACAACATCGCCTGGGAACTCTTGCCTTTGGCCGAGCCGCTCGTCATTTCGATGCATGCGGTCAGCCAGGCGAAGGTCAAGGCTGGCGAACATGTGGCGATCACCGGTGCCGGCCAGATCGGCCTTCTGGCGGCGCAGTACGCGCTGACGCTGGGCGCGCATCCGATCATCATCGACCCGGTCGACGAGCGCCTTGAGCTTGCGCGTCGCCTGGGCGTGAAGCACGCGGTCAACCCGGTAACGGTCGACTCGATCGCGGCAATCAAGGAAATCACCGGCGGACGCATGGCCGAGGCCGTGATCGAGGCCTCCGGCGACGCCCGTGCGATCCGCAACACGCTGGAATACGTCGCGTTTGCCGGGCGCATCGCGCTGGCCGGTTGGCCGAAGAACGAGATCCCGCTGCCGACGGCGACGATCACGCGCAAGGAGCTGTCGATTTTTGGTTCGCGTAACAGCGTCGGCATGTTCCCCGAAAGCCTGCGTCTGATCTCGGAAGGCAAGATCGACGTGTCGCATTTGCTGACCTGTTCGGTGCAGATCGACGAAGCCCCGGCGATGGTCAAGGCAATCGCCGAGAACCCCGGCGAGTTCCTCAAGGTGACCTGCCTGCTGTAGGCGTTAAAAACGGGCAAAGGCGACGTGCGCCGGTCGCGCGCGTCGCCATGCGGACACTGCATATGCCTATGTCGAATAAACATTGGACAAGCGATGGGGCCGGGACGATAGTGACGCGCTGCCATCGGGCGTCCACGGCGCGTCAACGCAATGACGGGAGAATGTTGCGCGGCCGGTCTGGTGCGAATCTTTCCTGAAAGAACAACTACGGAGCAATGTCAATGATTTCACTGAACAGAGCCAGTCTTGCCGAGGGCAAGCTCAAGGTCGAGGCGAGCCAGCCGTCATCACTGAAGCCGGTGCGTATTCTGCAGATCGGCGACGGCAACTTCCTGCGCGCCTTCGTCGACTGGATGGTCGATGTTGCCAATGGTGCCGGGCTGATGAACGGCGAAGTGACCGTCGTGCAGCCGCTCGATCGCGGCATTGCCGACTTGATGAAGGCGCAGGACCAGCTGTTCACGGTGTTGCTGCGCGGCGTGCAGAACGGCCAGCAGGTTCAGACCAAGCGGCTGGTCAGCTGCGTCAAGGACACGCTCAACCCGTATGCACAATGGAATGTCATGCTGGCGGCAATGCAGGATCCGTCGCTTCGCTTCGTCGTCTCGAACACCACCGAAGCCGGTATCGCCTACGTTGAGGAAGCCTATGGCGAGGGCAAGTGCCCGGCCAACTTCCCGGCCAAGGTGACGGCGCTGCTGCTGGCGCGCTTCAAGGCTTTCGGAGGTTCGCCGGAGTCGGGCCTCGTCTTCCTGCCGTGCGAACTCATCGATACCAACGGTTCGAAGCTGCGCAGCTTCGTGCTGCAATTCGCCGAGGCCTGGAAACTGCCGGCCGATTTCGTCGCCTGGGTCAAGGCGCATAACGTTTTCTGCAACACGCTCGTCGACCGCATCGTGCCGGGATTCCCGGCGGCCGAAGCCGAAGCGCTGTACGCCGAGTTCGGTTACAAGGACCCGCTGATGGTGGCGGCCGAGCCCTTCCTGCTCTGGTGCATCGAAGGCCCGGCGAAGATTGCCGAGGAGCTGCCGTTGCACAAAGCCGGCATCGACGTCGTCTGGACCGACGACCTGCAACCGTACCGCACCCGCAAGGTGCGCATCCTCAACGGTGCGCATACCGCCAGTTCGCTCGCCTCGTACTGCGCCGGTCTCGACACCGTGCGAGAAATGACCGAGGACCCGGTCGTCTCCAAGTATCTTGACCGCGTCATGTTCGAGGAGATCGTTCCCTTCGTGCCGCTGCCCGATGCCGAGCGCAAGGCCTATGCCGCGACGATCATGGAGCGCTTTGCCAATCCGCATATCCGTCATGAGCTGATCTCGATCGCGCTCAACTCGGTCTCGAAGTGGACGGTGCGCGTGCTGCCGACGGTCAAGGATTTCGCGGCGCAGCATGGCAAGGCGCCGGCCGGCCTGGCGTTCTCGCTGGCGGCGCTGCTCAATTTCTATCGCGGCAGCTTCGCGGCCAACGGCGATTACGTCGGCCAACGCGACGCGGGCGCCTATCCGATCAAGGACAATGCCGACATCCTGCAGATCATGAATGCGGCATGGGCCGGCAGCAGCGATGCGGCCAAGGTGGCGGCGACGCTGCTGGCCGACACGCGGCTGTGGGGCGAGGACCTGACCCGCGTGCCCGGCCTGGCCGAGCAGACTGCGGCGGCCTTGGTCCGGATCCTGGCCGTCGGCGTCAAGGCGGCGATGGGCGAACTGTAATTCCCCAACGTGGCGGACAGCGTGCCGGCGACCTTGCCGGTACGCCGCCGTCACGGCATCACTCTTCATCTCCTTCCTCCGGAGCAGAACATGAGCAAGTCTTCCGTAATCCGTTTGCACGCCAATGACGACGTGCTGATCGCGACCCAGCAACTCGTCCCCGGCAACACCGTCGCCGACGAGAGCGGGGCCGACAGCGTGACCGTGCGCGACCTGATTCCCAACGGCCACAAGATGGCGGCGCACGACCTCAAGGCCGGCGCTCCGGTGCGTCGTTACAACCAGGTCATCGGCTTCGCCAAGTCGGACATTCAAGCCGGACAGCATATTCACAGCCATAACCTCGGCATGGGCGATTTCGAGCGCGATTACGGTATCGGCGAGGGCGCGAACGAACTGCCGAAAGTCGAGCATCCCGCCACCTTCCGCGGCTATAAACGGCCGAACGGCAAGGTCGGCACCCGCAATTACATCGCTGTCATTTCGTCGGTGAACTGTTCGGCGACCGTGACGCGCGCCATCGCCCGTCATTTCACCCCGGAAGTCCTGGCGGCCTTCCCCAACGTCGATGGCGTCATTGCGCTGCCGCATCCCGAAGGCTGCGGCATCAACCCGAACGGCGAAGGCATGCAGATGTTGCGCCGGACGATGGTCGGCTTCGCCAAGCATCCGAATTTCGCCGGCGTCCTCTTTGTCGGCCTCGGTTGCGAGCAGAACCAGATCGCCCCGATCATCGAGGCCATCGGTCAGCATGAAGAGGGCATGCTCCAGCAGGTGATCATGCAGGCCGAGGGCGGCACGGCGGCGGCAATCCGTAAGGGGGTCGCCCTGGTCGAGGCGATGCTGCCGAAGGCCAATGCCTATCAGCGCGAGGACGCGTCGGTGTCGCACCTGATCGTCGGTCTCAACTGCGGCGGCTCCGACGGCTATTCTGGCATCACCGCCAATCCGGCGCTGGGCGGCGCCTCCGACCTGCTCGTCCGCCATGGTGCAACGACCGTCTTGTCGGAAACGCCGGAAATTTATGGCGCCGAGCATCTGCTGACGCGCCGCGCAGCGAAGCCGGAGATCGCCCAGAAGCTGATCGACCGCATCGCCTGGTGGAAAGACTACTGCGCACGTACCGGCGGCGAACTCGACAACAATCCGTCCGTCGGCAACAAGGCCGGCGGCCTCACGACGATTCTCGAAAAATCGCTGGGCGCCGTCGCCAAGGGCGGTACGAGTACACTGAACGGCGTCTATCTGTTCGGTGAGCCGATCGATGCCAAGGGCTTTGTCTACATGGACACGCCGGGTTACGATCCGGTCTCGGCGACCGGACAGGCGGCGGGCGGTGCGCAGGTCATCTGTTTCACCACCGGGCGCGGCTCGGCCTTCGGTTGTGCCGGCGTCCCGACGATCAAGCTGGCGACCAACAATGCCTTGTTCGAGCGCATGCGCGACGACATGGACGTCAATTGCGGCGACCTGATCGACGGCACGCCGATGACCGAAATCAGCCAGCGCATCTTCGATGCGATCATCCGCTATGCTTCGGGCGAGAAAGTGCGCAGCGAAGAACTCGGTTACGGCAACGATGAATTCCTGCCGTGGCGCGTCAGTGCCGTGATGTAATTCAATTCTGTAAGATTGTCAGGCCAATTTGAGCTAAAATAGCACTTGTATGGTGCCGCGCCGGTGTGAATGCCGGCGCGCGCCGTTGTGCCGGCTTGATGCCGTTTCATTGTTTTCGGTTTTTTCCTATGGGAGAGTTAAATGGCTGCTAAGGATCGCATGGCGGTATTGTCCGCGATGATGGATCAGAGCGTGATTCCGGTCTTCTATCATCCGGATGTCGAGCTTTGTAAGGATGTTATCCAGGCCTGTGCCAACGGTGGCGCCAAGTGCGTTGAATTCACCAATCGCGGCGATTTTGCAGCGGATGTGTTCTTCCAGGTGACGAAGTATTTCGCCAAGGCCGACCCCTCGGTGATCATGGGCGTCGGTTCGATCTGCGACGCGCCGACGGCCGGCATCTACATCGCCAACGGCGCCAAGTTCGTCGTCGGCCCGCTGCTCAATGCCGATGTCGCCAAGGTGTGTAATCGTCGCGGCATCCCCTACAGCCCCGGTTGCGGTTCGGCGACCGAAATCGGCGATGCGCAGGAACTCGGCGTCGAAATCGTCAAGGTTTTCCCCGGTTCGTCGGTGGGCGGCCCGGAATTCGTCAAGAGCGTCATGGGCCCGATGCCCTGGACGCGTATCATGCCGACCGGCGGCGTCGAGCCGACCGAGGAGTCGCTGCGCAAGTGGTTCGGTGCCGGCATCGTCGCCTGCGGCGTCGGTTCCAACCTGATCACCAAGAAGCTGCTCGACGCCAAGGATTTCAAGGGCATCGAGGAAAACGTGCGTCAGACCATTGCGCTGGTCAAGCGCATCAAGGCCGAACTGGCCGGCAAATAAGCGGGAGACAAGAATATGGCAGAACTGATCGTCAAATCGGCCGCCGAGTGCAAGTGGGACTGCGCGTCCTTCGGCGAAATCATGCTGCGCTTCGACCCGGGCTTCGGCCGCGTGCGTAATGCCCGCAGCTTCCAGGTCTGGGAAGGCGGCGGCGAGTACAACGTCGCGCGCGCCATGCGCAAGTGCTGGGGCAAGCGCGCCATGGTGGCGACCGCCATTCCGAAGAACGATCTCGGCTGGCTGCTCGAGGACCTGATCATGCAGGGTGGCGTGGACATGAGCCATGTCGTCTGGCGCGATTTCGACGGCCTCGGAAAGAACACCCGCGTCGGCCTCAACTTCACCGAGAAGGGCTTCGGCGTCCGTCCGGCGCTGGGTTGCTCGGACCGTGGCCATACCGCTGCGTCGCAGATCCGTCCCGGCGAATTCAACTGGGAAAAGATCTTTGGCGAAGAAGGCGTGCGCTGGTTCCATACGGGTGGCATCTTCGCCGCGCTGGCCTCGAATACGGCCGAAGCCGTGATCGAAGCCGTTCAGGTGGCCAAGAAATACGGCACGATCGTCGCCTATGACCTCAACTACCGCGCCTCGCTGTGGAAGAGCCAGGGCGGCAAGGAAGCCGCGCAGCGCATCAACCGCGAAATCGCCAAGTATGTCGACGTGATGATCGGCAACGAGGAAGACTTCACGGCCTGCCTCGGCTTCGAAGTCGAAGGCGCCGACGAGCACCTGACCAACATCGAGACCGATTCCTTCGCCAAGATGATCCAGAAGGCGGTCACCGAGTTCCCGAACTTCAAGGTGGCGGCGACGACGCTGCGCAATGCCAAGACGGCGACGATCAACGACTGGTCGGCGATCCTCTGGTACGACGGCAAGATCTATGAGTCGATGAAGCGCGACAACCTCGAAATCTATGATCGCGTTGGTGGTGGCGACGGTTTTGCCTCGGGCGTGGCCTACGGTTTCATGGAAGGCAAGGGTCCGCAGGCGGCGGTCGAGTACGGTGCCGCGCACGGTGCGCTGGCGATGACGACGCCGGGCGATACCTCGATGGTGCGTGTCGATGAAGTCGAAGCCGCGATGAAGGGCAAGGGCGCCCGCGTCATCCGTTAAACGCTTCACGACAAGCGCAGAAAGAAGGCCGCCGATTCTGGCGGCCTTTTTCATGGCATTGCCCTGTCATGAATGAAGGGCGGATTGTCTGATCGAGCTGCCTCCTGTCAGGGTGATTTGACGCGGCGATGCGGCTGGCGGTGTGTGTGGCGATGTCAGCAGCCGTATGTCTTGTAGTATTCGATGCGCTGGCTACATCTGCAGAAATATCCGGAGCCGAAGTGGATCAGCGCGCCACAACTCGGTTTGCCCTGTTCCGTGAGTGTGACGATGAGCAGTTGGGGCGTCATGCCGAGCAGGCGTTCTGCATGACACCCGGGTGTCTGCCCAGTGTTGTTTGCTTCATGCGGGCAAGCGCAGGCGTGCAATGCTTCCAGTCGTGCCGTGGGTTCGCGTTCAATGGCCAAGGGCGCTTCAGTCTGTTGTTGCGGCATGAGGCCCTTGGGACGTGCGATGCATGCGAAAGGATTCTCCGGAGTTCACCCCGGAAGGGAAGCACTTGTTGTGGAGCCTGGGGCACAGTGCCCACAGAGGTGGACGAGATATTCGAGGTTCCGGTTGAGGGTCCGGATTTCCTTTTCAATGGCCGATTTGCGCGAGTTGAGCAGGGCAAACAGGGCTGATCCTTCCCCTTTCCTCTGATGTTGCAGGATCTCGGCGATTTCCTTCAGGGTGAATCCGATGTCGAGGGCATTCTGGATGAATTTCAGCCGGTCGATGTCTTCCTGCGTGTAGCGGCGGAAGCCGCCGTACTGAGCGCGTGCCGGCTTCTGGATGAGCCCGACATTCTGGTAGTGACGGATCGTGCTGATGGCGATGCCGCTGGCTTCGGCCAGATCTACGATGCTCGTCAGTCCTTTGCTTAGTTCAGAGGTCATCGTGCGTTTGAGTGTGTGGAGGTAGATGCTGCGAAATACGAAGACGAAACTGGAGCCGAAACCGGTGTCAGAGCCCGACGGCGTCGCAGCGCGAAATCACGCGCAGGATTCTCCGGGCGGATGTCCTGGCTGGCGTTTTTATTTTGCCGGGATATCGTGATACTGCTTGGCGCTATGGCACTTCGATTTCGGTAGGTTTTTCGACGATTTGATGACCGTATTGTGCCGAGCATGCGGATCCGGAGATGTGATCTATTTCACAGTTGCATGCAGAATTTTTATCGTTTCATTGGCATCGAACGATAATCACCCCAATGACAAACGCCTTGAGAGCGCGGTGAAAATTCGCGCCTGTCATTCCGGAAACGGCAGGTACTGCCGAAAATCAGCGGGCAGGACGTCGGTCCAGGTCGCGCTGACGAATCAGCCGGCGTGGCCTTGTTTCCCGGCTGTCCGGAATAGTCTTGCCTGCCAGGTGTTGCGGGCGAGCAGGCATTCTTCAAGCATCTCCGGAAAGCGCGAGAGGCGAACGCCCCAGTCGGGTGAGAGTCGGAGACGGGGCGGAACCTCGCTGCCGAGGCGCTGTATTTTCACCGTCGGCGGCAATCTTTCCAGCATATCGACGACGGCATCAATATAGCCCTCCGGCGAGAATAGCGGGATGCTCGCCGGGTCCTCTGTGTACTGTTTGGCCAGGCGCGTGTGGCGGACGATCTGCAGTTGGTGGAATTTGAGGGCGTCGAGCGGGAGTTGTGCCAGCGCCTCCGCTCCGGCGATCAGGCTGTCGCGGCTTTCTCCGGGCAGGCCGAGCAGCAGGTGGCCGGTGACGAAGAGTCCGCGCTTGGCCGCGCGATGGATGGCATCGGCGGTACACGCAAAATCGTGTCCCCGAAGGCATTCCCTGAGGACGTCGTCGTTGCAGGATTCGATGCCGATCTCAAGTTCGACCTGCGTATGCCGGGAGAGTTGGGACAAATAATCGAGTGTCGCATCAGGCAGGCAGTCGGGCCGCGTGCCGACGACGAGTCCGGCGATGTCCGGATGTTCAAGCGCCGTCTGGTAGCGCGCCTTGAGTTGTTCGAGTTCGCCATAGGTGTTCGAGTAACTCTGGAAATAGGCGAGAAAAGCGCGGGTGTTCGGGTAACGGCGGCGCATGAAGGAAACGCCGGTGTCGATCTGTTGTCGAATTTCACGTTGTTCGCGCAGGTAGCTCGGGGTGAATCCGTCGTTGTTGCAGAAACTGCAGCCGCCGGTCCCGAGCGCCCCATCCCGGTTCGGGCAGGTGAAGCCGGCGTCGATCGATATTTTCTGGAGGCGTCCGCCATGGTGGCGGCGAACCCAGTCGTTGTAGGCGTGGTAGCGGCGACCGCCAAATTCGATCGGGAGGGAAGATGCAGAGTCCATGGTGTCGGGATAAACGCGGGAGGCGACATGTTAACTGCTTGTCCGGCCGGTGTCGCGTCGCGGCAGATTGCTCTTATATTTCCGTTAAGAATAAGTAAATGAATAAACAAACTTTGTGGTTCTATGGTGGGTCGTTATAGTGCCATCATGCCGTGTTCGTCCGCTTAAGGAGTTTGTCATGTTTGCTTCGTTTCGCCGTGTTCTGCTGGTGTCCGCCCTCGTCTGGTCGGCTTCCGGTTTCGCCCAGTCCGGGCTGCTCAATGTGTCGTATGACGTTGCCCGCGACTTTTACAAGGATTACAACCCGCTGTTCCAGAAGTACTGGAAGGCGAAGACCGGGGAAACGGTCGAGTTACGCCAGTCGCATGGCGGGTCGAGCAAGCAGGTGCGATCGGTCGCCGACGGCCTTGAAGCCGACGTGGTGACGATGAACCAGGCCCCCGACGTCGATTTCCTCGCCGAAAAAGGCCTGGTCGCCAAGGATTACGCCAAGCGCTTCCCGAACAATGCGTCGCCTTATACCTCGACGATGGTCTTCATCGTGCGCAAGGGCAATCCAAAGGGTCTCAAGGAGTGGGCCGACCTGACGGCGCCAGGCGTGCAGGTGATCCTTCCCCACCCGAAAAATACCGGCAACGGCCGTTACACCTACCTCGCCGCCTGGGGCGTCGCGCTCAAGCAACCGGGGGGCAACGACAAGACGGCGCAGGAATTCGTCGGCAAACTGCTCAAGAACGCACCGCTCTTCGCCGCCGGCGGCCGCGATGCGACGACGACCTTCATGCAGCGCCGCCTCGGCGACGTGCTCGTTACCTTCGAGAGCGAAGCCGAACTGATCGCCAAGGAATTCGGCAAAGGCGAGTTTGACGTCGTCTATCCGGCGCAGTCGATCCTCGCCGAATTCCCGGTGGCGGTGGTCGAGAAGGTCGTCGACAAGAAGGGCACGCGCAAGCTGGCGCAGGCGTATCTCGAGTATCTGTGGTCGAAGGAAGGTCAGGAGAACGCCGCGCAGAATTATCTCCGTCCGCGCGATCCCGAGGTGCTGAAGAAACATGCTGCCCAGTTCCCGGCGATCCGCACCTTCTCGGTCGATGAGGTCTTCGGCGGCTGGGCCAAGGCGACGGCGGCACACTTCCGCGACGGCGGTAGTTTCGACCAGATCTATCAGGTTCGCTAAGTCGCCGGATGCCGCCGATCATGTCGATCTCATCCCGTCTCGCCGCAGCGCCGTTCGCAGAAAGGCCGGCGCCATGAAACGTGTCCTGCCCGGTTTTGGTCTCTCGCTCGGCATCACGCTCGTCTATCTCGGGCTGCTCGTTCTCCTGCCGCTGTCGGGGCTGGTCTTCAAGAGCAGCGCGCTGAGCTTTGGCCAATGGTGGGATATCGCCACCGGTGAGCGGGCGCTCGCTTCGCTGCGCGTGACCTTCGGCGCGTCGCTGCTGGCGGCGACGATCAACGCCGTGTTCGGCCTGATCGTCGCCTGGGTGCTGGTGCGCTATTCGTTTCCCGGCAAGCGCCTTGTCGATTCGCTCGTTGATCTGCCCTTCGCGCTGCCGACCGCTGTCGCCGGCATTACGCTGGCGACGCTCTATGCCGGCAATGGCTGGGTCGGCCGCTATCTCGAACCGCTTGGCATCAAGGTGGCGTTTACGCCGCTCGGGATCGTTGTCGCGCTGACCTTCATCGGTCTCCCTTTTGTTGTGCGCACCTTGCAGCCGGTGATCGAGGATATCGAACCCGAGGTCGAGGAGGCCGCCGCGACGCTCGGCGCCTCGCGCGCCCAGACTTTTTTCCGTGTCCTGCTGCCCGGTATTTTTCCGGCCTTGCTGACCGGTTTCACGCTGGCGTTTTCGCGCGCGGTCGGCGAGTACGGGTCGGTCATCTTCATCGCCGGTAATATGCCGCTGGTTTCGGAGATCACGCCCTTGCTGATCATCTCCAAGCTCGAACAGTACGATATCGTCGGCGCCACGGCGCTGGCGCTTCTCATGCTGATCGTGTCCTTCCTCCTGCTGCTCGGCGTCAACGCCCTGCAGTGGTGGGCGGCGCATCGTCATCACCGGCTGAATGGGGGTGCCCTGTGAGTACGTCCTCACCTCGTCGCGCCAATGCCGAACCGTGCTGGTTACGTCTGACGCTGACGGCGGTCGCGCTCGGCTTTCTCGGTCTCTTCCTGGCGCTGCCGCTGGTGGCGGTGTTCACCGAGGCGCTGCGCAGCGGTTGGGACAATTATCTGGCGGCGCTCGCCGACCGCGAGGCGCTGTCGGCGATCCGGCTGACCGTGTTCATTGCCGTCTTCGTCCTGCCCTTCAATATTGCCGTCGGCGTTGCCGCCGCGTGGGCGATCGCCAAGTTCGATTTCCGCGGCAAGAGCCTGCTGATTACGCTGATCGATCTGCCCTTTGCCGTCTCGCCGGTCGTCGTCGGCATGGTCTTCCTGATGATTTTCGGCGCGCAGGGGCTGTTAGGCCCCTGGCTGTCGGCGCACGAGATCAGGGTCGTCTTTGCCGTGCCGGGGATGATCATCGCCACCCTGTTCATTACCTTTCCCTTCGTCGCCCGCGAACTGATTCCGTTGATGCAGGCGCAGGGCAAGGACGAGGAAGAAGCGGCCATTTCGCTCGGCGCGACCGGCTGGCAGATGTTCTTCCGCGTCACGCTGCCCAACATCAAGTGGGGCCTGCTCTACGGCGTCATCCTCGCCAATGCGCGGGCGATGGGTGAGTTCGGCGCGGTGTCGGTGGTGTCGGGGCATATTCGCGGCGAGACCAATACCTTGCCGCTGCACGTCGAGATTCTTTACAACGAATACAACGCGGTCGGTTCCTTCGCCGCCGCGTCGGTCCTTGCCTTGCTGGCGCTGGTGACGCTGGTCGCCAAGACGCTGGTCGAGTGGCAGATGCGCCGCGAGACCGAGATGCTGGCGGCGACGCTGGCGCCGGAAGCGATCGGCCCAAGTACGGGAACACGCACGGGAAATCCATCATGAGCAT